>CAZCIF010000103.1:0-11858 GCA_964498645.1 uncultured Rhodomicrobium sp.
GCGCTTCCGATCTAAGATTTGGCGCGTTGCTTAGACTTTCGCCAAGCGGCGCGCCCCATCTGTGGAACTGAGCAGAGCGCTGATCGTTGACACGGGCGGCACAATCCATCAGCTTACTCTCATGACGTATCTGTTGAGACAGGCCCTTGAGAAAGCAACATCCCTCCCGGCTGCGCGCCAGGATGAACCGGCTCGCCTGCTTTTGGCGGCCATCGGATCGGACTCCTCCCGTCTCACACTCACGGCTGCGCAGGTCGCGGAGGTGGAAGCGCGCCTCGCTTCAGCGGATGAAACCGCCAGTCTTGATGATGTCAGAGCAGAGTTGGCTTCTTGGGCAAAGTAAATGTCCTGTTCCGGCGAAAGGCTGTGAATGATCTTCGGAGTATTTTCGCGCATATCCGGAAGACAATCCGCAAAGTGTGGTAGCCATAACCAGCCGCATTTTGGAAGCCATAGACATGCTTACGGATTTTCCTTTGCCCGGCCGGGCGGGGGCGGTGAAAGGAACGCGTGAACTGGCTGTCGCGGGCACGCCATACATCGCCGTTTATAAGGTCTTCATTGCACAGATCGAAATCATTGCTGTCTTCCACGGCGCGCAAAACCGAAGCGGGTGAGGCGCGGGTTGCTGTGCAATCCTAATCATTTCGTCACAATTCCGCGGAATTTAGCCAATACCGCCCACATCTCTTGTCAAGCTGTGCGAGTGCAGTTTGTGCCGGCCGGGACCGTTTTACAGGGGTGGATCTGTGTGGGACTTGGAAAATCCCGAGGCAATGTAGGCTTTGGCGAGCCGGCTTGCGGCATTCGTCTCGCCCGCCGATTTCATCGCGCTTTCCGGCGATCTAGGCGCCGGCAAGACCGTATTCGCTCAAGGGCTGTTGCCTGCGCTTGGCGTCATGGACGCGGTCACAAGCCCGACCTACCAGCTCGTGCACAATTATGCCGCGCCGGGCCGCAGAATCTTTCATTGCGATTTCTACAGGCTCCGGCCAGGCGAGGAAGAGGAGACCGGCTTCCGCGATATGTGCGCGGACGGTGTTGTGCTCGCCGAGTGGCCCGAGGCCGTTCAAACGGCGCTGCCGGCTGACCGGCTCGAAGTGCGCATCGAGGAGGAGGGGGCCACGCGGCGCGTGTCGCTCACAGGCTCCGGAGCGTGGCAGAAAAAGTTGGCACGCTTCCGGGAGGTTGATGCCTTTCTCGCCAAGACCGGCTGGAGCGGTGCGCGATGTACGGCTGTGAAGGGCGACGCGTCGGCGCGCTTGTTCTCGCGTTTGGAGCGCGGCACGGAAACCGCAATGCTGATGGATTGGCCGCTTCAAAGCGATGGCCCGCCGATCCGCGATGGGCGGCCCTATTGCGCAATCGCCCATCTTGCGCGCGAGGGCAGCTCCTTCATTGCTATTTCGGAATGGCTGCGCGGCAAGGCCGGCTTGAGCGCGCCCGCCGTGCTCGCGGCAGACCGGGACCACGGCCTCTATCTCGTGGAAGATTTGGGTGATGGCGTATTCGGCCTGCTGATCGCGGACGGCGCGCCTCTCGATCCGCTTTATGAGCTGGCCGTCGACGGCCTGCTTGCCCTTCGCGCTTCCAAGCCTCCCCGCGATCTTCCCGCCGCCAACGGCAGCGCTTACCGCGTGCCGGACTTTGACCGGGAGGCGCTGGAGGTCGAGCTGGACCTCATTCTGCAGTGGTATTTCAAGCTGCTGGGCAGCCCTGCCACGCCGGGGCTGGCGGCCTCGTTCTTCGAGGCCTGGTCGCCCTTCCTCGATTGGCTCGCCGGCCAGCCAAAGGACCTTGTCTTACGCGACTTCCACTCGCCCAACCTTCTTCTTTGCGAGGGCCGCAGCGGGCTTGCCCGGCTCGGCGTCATCGACTTCCAGGACGCAGTGTGGGGGCATCCGGCCTACGATCTCGTTTCGCTCCTGCAGGATGCGCGGCTGGAAGTGCCCGGGGAGAGCGAGCGCGCGCTGTTCGAGCGCTATTGCGCCGGTGCGGCCAGGGCGGACCCCGGCTTCGACGGCGCCGCCTTCGCCAAAGCCTACGCAATCCTTGGCGCGCAGCGGAACACAAAGATCATTGGCATTTTCGCGCGGCTTTCGCTTCGCGACGGCAAGAACGGCTATCTGGCACATTTGCCACGCATCGCGCGCTATCTGTTCCGCAATCTCGCCCACCCCGATCTCAAGCCGCTGAAAGCGTGGTATGAAGCGCATCTGTACCCGGTGCCGGAGAAGGGCTTCCGCGCAGCATAGAGGGATATGCGGATGGAATGCGCGGAAAGCAGCGCTCAGATCAAGACCGCGATGGTGCTCGCCGCTGGGCTTGGCACGCGCATGCGGCCGCTGACGGATCGCATCCCGAAGCCGCTTGTCATGCTTGGCGGGCGCACGCTGCTCGACCATGCCCTCGACCGGCTTGCAGAGGCGGGCATCGAGCGGGCGGTGGTGAACGTCCATTACCACGCGGATCTGATCGAGGCGCACCTCAAAGGCCGCAAGGCGCCGCAGATTGCCGTCTCCGATGAACGCGAGGCGATCCTGGAAACGGGCGGCGGCGTGCTCAAGGCTCTCCCGCATTTCGAGGGCCAGCCCTTCATGGTGCACAATTCGGATTCGGTTTGGAGCGAGGGCGCGCGTCCTAATCTGCGCATGATGATGGAAGCGTGGCAGCCTGAGAGGATGGCGGCGCTTCTCTTGCTCGCGCGCCGCGACTCAAGCATTGGCTATGAGGGCAGGGGCGACTTTCACCTCGGCGCGGCCGGACTGTTGACGCGGAGAGGGGCCGGTGAAGAAGCGCCCCATGTGTTCGCAGGCGTGTCGATCTTGAAGCCCGAGCTTTTCGAGGGCATCGCCGGGCCGGCTTTTTCGCTGAACGCGATCTTCGACCGGGCGATGGCTCAGAATGAATTATACGGCGCCGTACTGGCAGGGACATGGATGCATGCCGGCACGCCCCAGGCGCTTCTGGAAGCGGAGAGCCATCTGAATGAAGCGCAGCGGCGCCGGGCTTGAATCCGTGTCCTCCCGTGCTGCAAAAGGGGCTGTTTTGAAGTGCCCTGCCGATGCGCCCTTTATTCCCACGCTCGCGGCGGCGGTTCTAAACGGTTCGGTCTGGAACGACGGTGCGCCTGCGCCGCATGAGCTGCCGGGGCTGACGATCTACCTGCCGTCCCGCGCGGCGGTCGAGCCTCTAAAGCTCGCGTTTCTTGCGCATGCGCCGAATGGCGCAACGTTCCTGCCTCGCATCCATGTGCTTGGGGACACCAGTCCGCTTGAGCTTTTTTCCGCCTTCGGGCCACGCATGGCTTCCACGGAGGCGGCGCTCGATCTGCTGGAACAGGCGCTTGCCGTCCCGCCCGCCTTCAGTGACCTCGAACGTCAAATCGAACTCACCGCGCTGGTTCTCAACGCCTCGGGATCGCTTCGCAGCACAAAGCTCGCTCCTGGCGAACGCCTCTTTGCCGCTGTCCCTGCCGCGAGTGCATTCTCAATCGCGGGCGAGATTGCCGCGCTGATCGACGAGGCCCACTCCGAAGCGGCCGATCTTTCGCGCATCGCCATGCTTGACGGCGCCTATGCTTCTGGCAGCGAGCAGCTCTCTCTTCAGCTTCTGCGGGCCACTTTGAGGGGCTGGCAGGCGCATAAGGCGAAGACCGGCAAGCTCGAACGCGAGGAGCGGCGCAATCGCCTTATGGCCATCGAGGCCGAATTCATTCGCGCAAGCGGCGCGCCGGTCATCATTGCCGGCTCAACCGGCAGCGTTGCCGCGACCATGGGGCTGATGGAGGCGGCGCTCGCGAGGCCGCAGTCCGCCATTGTGCTTTGCGGGCTCGATGACGCTCTAGACGTGGAAAGCTGGGCGGCGGCCGGAGAGCATCCCGAGCACCCGCAATATGGATTGCATCGGCTTCTCGCCCGGCTGAATGTGCGCCGGGAGGACATCCGTGCGCTTTCCCCGGTGGATGCAAAGCCGAAGGTGGGTTCCGAACCCGTATTGCGCCGCGCGGCATTCTTATCTGAGGCGCTCCTGCCTGCACCTGCGACGGCGAAGTGGGCGGGTTTTATCGAAAACCTGAAGGAAGGCGGCGCCCCGATGCCAGGCGTTTCGCTGATCGAGGCGGAGTCCCTGCAGGACGAAGCGGCGGTGATTGCGCTCATCCTGCGCGAGAGCCTTGAAACAAACGGCCAGACCGCAGCGCTCGTGACGCCGAGCGATGGCCTCATGAGCCGTGTCCGCCATGCGCTGGCGCAGTGGTGTCCCGGCGCGGAAATGCCGGTTAATCCAAGCGGCGGGGACGATTTCGCCGCTCGCATCGTGTCCTGCGCCGCTACGGCCAAGCCGGAGGACATGGTTGAGTTGCTGCGGCAGGGCGGAGCGAAGGGCAAGGCTGAAATCCGGCGTATCGCAGAAACCGTTGACCTTGGCGTGTTGCGGCAGATGTGGCGGCCTTCGTCCCTTGCCGGCATACCGGCAGCATTGTCCCGCGCCGGGCACGCGATCTCGGCGGGGGAGGCGAGGCATCCGGCCTTGAAGCGCATTGCCGCCGCGGAGTGGGAGACGGCCCGCAGCTTTGCGGCTCAACTCATCGAGGTCCTTTCGCCCCTCACCTCGAAGGCGGAGAAACGGCTTCCCCTCGCGGACTGGATTGCCGCGCATGCCGAGGTCCAGGCCAGCCTGGAAGGGCTTGGGCTTTCGAGCGGCGGCCCGGCGGATGAAGAAAACGCCATCCTTCGCGCACTGTCCCAGGCTGCCTCCGCAGCGCTCACCCTCGATCTTGAAGGCTATGCGGGCCTTTTCCGGGAGATTGCTTTGTCGCGGAGCAAGCCGCGCCTGGAAAGCCCGCATCCCCGCCTCTTTCTCTGGAAGCCGCTCGACGCGCGCCTGCTCACGGCGGATGTGCTTGTGCTTGGCGGCCTAAATGAGGGATGCTGGCCGCAACAGCCCGGCCCCGATCCCTGGCTCAACCGGCGCGATCGCGCCTTTGCGGGGCTGCCGCCGCAGGAACGGCGCATCGGGCAGGCTGCCCATGATTTCGCCACGCTCGCCGCTTCAGCGCCGTGCGTGATCCTGACACGGTCGAAAAAGGTGAATGGCAGCCTTGCGCGGCCAAGCCGCTGGGTTTCGCGCATCAAGGCGCTGGCTGCTGGCGCAGGCCAAGCGGACTCGCTAAAGCCGGACCGGCCCTGGCTTGCCTGGGCGGCGGCTCTGCGCGCGCCCGGCAAAACATCGCCGGCCGCCCGCCCGCAGCCCCGGCCTCCGCTTGCCGCGCGTCCGCGCCGCTTAAGCGTCACCGCGATAGAAACCTGGTTCGCCAATCCCTATGCCATCTATGCGCGCCACATTCTCGGCCTGGAGCCGCTGCGCGGCCCGGGTGAGACAAGCGACGCCCGCGACAAGGGGATTCTCTATCACGCCGCTTTGCACAGTTTCTTTCAGGCATACCCTGCCGGGCTTCCGCAAGATGCCGCAGCCGAGCTTTTGAAAAGGCTGGATAAAGCGGCCGGAGAATTGGGCTTCAATCTCGAAAACGCACCGTTCTGGCGTCCACGCTTCGCCCGCTTCGCTTCGTGGTTCGCGGAAACGGAAGCTGACCGGCGCGCGGACGTGCAGGTCCTGAAGAGCGAGGTAGGCGGAAAGCTCAAGCTCGATGCGCCAGCCGGGCCCTTCGAGATCACGGCGCGCGCCGACCGGATCGATAGGGCCGGCGATGGCTCCATTCGCATCTACGACTTCAAGACCAGCGCCAACGCCGCGAAGGTTTCGGCGCGGCGGGGCGCTCCGCAACTTGCGCTGGAGGGCTTTCTCGCAAGAGAGGGCGCGTTCGCTGGCATTCCAGCCGGGCGGGCGCCGGAGCTTTATTACATCGTGGCAACGGGGGGCGAGCCGCCCGGCGAAATCGTTACGCTGAAAGTGCCCTCCGCCGAAGCGATCGAGGCTGCTTACACCGGCACGATGAGCCGGATCGCGCGCTTCGACGATGAGGAGACCGCCTACACTTACGAGATGCGCGCGATTTTCCAGGATAAGGCGGAGAACGACCCTTACGCGCATTTGGCCCGGGTGCAGGAATGGGCCGCCGGGGCGGACGAAGCGGAGGCTGACGATGACTGAACGCCTGCCGCAAGCGGCGTTGCTTCAGGCCGCGGAGCACAAGCAGCGGCTCGCATCCGATCCCGCCGTCTCCGCCTGGGTGCGCGCGAACGCGGGGACCGGCAAGACGCATGTGCTGGTGAACCGCATCTTGCGGCTCCTGCTTTCCGGCGCCAATCCCCGCTCGATCCTGTGTCTGACCTTCACGAAGAACGCCGCCGCCGGGATGGAAGCGAGGGTGCTGGCCAAGCTTGGGGAATGGGCGGCCTCCCCGGATGAGATCCTGAAAACGCGCCTTACCGCGCTCATGGCGCGCGCGCCCACTCAAAATGAGATGGCGCTGGCGCGCTGCCTCTTCGCAACCGTCATCGATGCGCCGGGCGGCCTCGCGATCATGACCATCCATAGCTTTTGCGAACGTGTGCTGCGCCGCTATAGCTTCGAGGCGAATGTGCCGCCGGGTTTCACGGTGCTGACGGAGGAGGAAGCGCAAGACGCCCTGCGGGAGGCTTGCGCCAGCGCTTTTGCATCCGCCGCCGAAGAACTTTTGCGCGGCGCGCTCACTTGCACCGTCGCCTACGCAAGCGAAATCGACTTCTCGCGCGTGCTCCAGGCCATGCTTGGCCGGCGGAACGCGATTGCGTATTTGTTAAGAGTGACGCCTTCGGATGATCCGGCCGGCAGCATCGGAGAAAGGCTGCGCAGGCTTTTCAATCTGCCGGCGCACGGCACGCGGGAGAATTTGATCGAGCGCGCCGCCTCCGTGCTCGACGCGCAGACGCTGAAAGAGGCCGTTGCCGTGCTCGCCGGCGGGTCGAAATCCGATGCCGATGGCGCGGCCCGTTTCGAGGCGGCTTTGCGGGCTGCAGGCGCCGAAGCCATTTGCGCCGCGCTGAAGGCGGCGTTTGCGACGAAGGAGGGGAAACCCAGGACGTCGCTCATGACGGCCCCGCTCAGAAAGCGCGCGGAAGCGCTGCACGACCGGCTTGTGGCTGCCCAGGAGGTATTTCTCGCGCTCGACGAAAAGATTTGCGGCCTCAAGGTGGTTGAGGCCAGCACCGCACTCTTACGCCTGACCGAAGCGATTTTTGAGCGTTACGAAGCCGCGAAGCGTGCCCGTGCCGCGCTAGACTTCGACGATCTTATCGAGAGGACCTTGAGCCTCTTGTCACGGCGGGAAGCCGCGGAGTGGGTGCTTTATGAACTCGATGCGCGGATCGATCATATCCTGGTCGATGAAGCGCAGGACACAAGCCCCGAGCAATGGGCCATTCTGGAAAGGCTGACGGCGGACTTCTTCGCCGGGCAAGGTGCCCGCGAATGCGCGCCCACACTTTTCGCGGTGGGCGACGAGAAACAATCGATCTATGGTTTTCAGGGTGCCGTGCCGGAACTGCTCGGAGCCTACGGCACGCACTACGAAGCCAAGGTTGGCGAGGCCGGTTTCGAATGGTGCGCCGCCGATCTCGATCTCTCCTTCCGTACCCTCGACCCTATCCTCGCCGCCGTGGACGAGGTTTCGCACGCGCTGCCGGATTTGCAGAAGGGTAAGCCGGTCCGCCATTTGGCATACCGCGAGGATAGCGGCGGACTCGTCGAGTTGTGGGCGCCGGAGCGGGGCGAGAAGGAGGACAAAGGCAGCGTCTGGGACCCGGACGCGGCTAGTGCGCCGGCAGCTAAGCCGGCTCAGCTTCTCGCTGAGCGGATCGCCGCGCAAATCAAGCATTGGCTCGATAGCGGCGAGGGGCTGGCCTCTTGCCGCCGGCCTATCGAGCCGGGCGACATCCTGATTTTGCTCCGCAAACGCGAGCCGATGGCGAAGCTTATCCAAGCGGCGCTGAAGCGCGAGGGCATTCCTGTGGCCGGGACGGACCGGATGGCGCTTATCGATGAGCTTGCCGTCATGGATCTGCTCGCGCTGGCGGACGCGGCTCTTCAGCCAGAGGACGATCTGGCGCTCGCCGCCGTGCTGAAAAGCCCTCTCTCCGGCCTGACGGAAGACGGCCTCTTCGAATTGGCCCATGGCCGCCAAAGCTCGCTCTGGCAAGCCTTGAGGTGCAATCCAAAATACATCGCCGAAGCGAAGAAGCTCGACGCCTGGTGGGATCTTGCCGGCACATGCAGCCCCTTCGATTTTTTCGCTCGCATTTTAGATGCGGAAGGCGGGCGCAAGGCTTTCGCCGCAAGGCTTGGCGCGGAATGCTTCGATGCGCTGGACGAATTTCTGACCCTCGCCGAAAATTTCAGCGCCCGGCCTCAGCCAAGCCTTGCGGAATTCGTGACGTTCGCAAGAAGAAGCGCGACGGAGGTGAAGCGCGAGACGGATCAGGCCGCGCGCGAGGTCCGGATCATGACCGTGCACGGCGCGAAGGGCCTCGAAGCCAATATCGTCATCCTGGCAGACACTTGTAACAACAAGAGCGCCAACTCGGCGCCGGTCTACTTCCTCGACGGCGATGGCGGCGCGCCGGCCATTCCGGTCTGGGCCGTGAAAGGCACCGGCGGGTTGCGGCCTATCGCGGAAGCGAAGGAGGCGCTCAAGGCGAGCGAGCGGCGCGAGCTGGGCCGGCTTCTCTATGTAGCGATGACGCGTGCCCGCGACCGGCTCTATATCGCGGGCTTTCACAATGGCTCGCTGCCGGAAGGCTCTTGGTACGGGATGATCCAAAGCGCGCTTGCCCCGGGGCTTCGGGAGGCGCAGGATTTTCAGGGGCGGACCGTTTGGCGGAAGGGCTCGGCGGAAGGAACCCGCGTCCCAGCGCAGCCCGCGATTAGACCGGACGAAGCCGGAATCCCATCATGGATGGCGGCCTCTGCGCCGGAAGAGGCACCACCCGCAATCTTATCGCCTTCCCGGCTCATGCAATGGTCCGGTGCTGAAAGCGGCGCTTTCGAACACCTGCCGGAAGGAGACCGCAAAGCCGCTCAAATCCGGGGCACACTCATACACAAGCTGCTGGAGGTCTTGCCCGCACTTTCCCGCGTGCACCGGCCCGCAGCGGCGCGCTTGATCGCGTCTGCCTTTTCCGCGGAGCTTCCGGCCAGGCAAAGGGCGGAGTCCGTGGAGGCGGTCCTTGCGTTTCTTTCGAGCGAGGCTCTGCCAGGCGCCGGCGCGCAGGGGCTTCCGGAGGCCGGCCTTGGGGCAATGGTTCGAAGCGCGCAAGGCGGGGCGGTCGCGGCTATCCTCGGCCAAGCCGACCGCATTCTCCTGAAAGGGTCCGAGGTCACGGTTTTCGACTACAAATCCGGGGCGCTTCCAGCCGGTAGCGATCTCCAGCGCCACCATCTCGCGCAGCTTGCGTGCTACCGGTTCGCCCTGCAACGCATCTATGCGAATACGAATATCCGGGCAGTGCTCCTCCATACTGGCTCAGGCACGGTCACGGAAGCGGCGAATGAGGCGCTCGATGCGGCGCTGGACGAAATTCTGGGGACTCTTTAGGAGCTAAGGCGAGTTCAACCGGTGCGCCGTCATCGCGAGGCGGCTTTAGCCGCCGTGGCGATCCAACGGAACATCAGACGGTTAACTCTGGATTGCTTCGGGGCGATGCCCCTCGCAATGACAGTAATCCGCCTTCATCAAAGTGTTGCGCAGTCGTTGTTCCCGGCAAGCCGCAATTAACGCAAAACCAGCATGTAAGAGACCGGGGGCCTTCTACTGCCCGCTATTCTATCCCCACATCCGTCGCAATGGCCTTCAAGCCAGCGTCCTGGGAGCGCCCGCCATATGCACAATATCCGCGAAACGCGGCCGGAAAGCCTTGCGGTCTATCTCGCGAAAACGCTGATCGTGAAGAAGGGCTACCACGCCGGTGCGGTGCCCGAGGCGCGGGAGCTGTCTGAGCATTGCGATTTTGTTCTGACGCGTGCAAACGGGCTGACGCTCGAGATCGTTGCCATCGTTGACAGGCAACGCGATCCCGCCCGGAAGTTTGGCCTCACGAAGGCAGCGCTGGAGAAGATCGGGACGGCCTGCCTCCGCTATACTGGGAAGGCGGGCTTCCGCAAGCTGCCCGTCACCATCATGATTATTGAAACGGGCACCGCCATCCCGCCAGAGGAGACCGCGCGCCTTAAGCTTCTGAAAAGCCGGTCGCCTTTCGCCAAGGTCTTGATCTCGGCATGGGCGCTGGACGAAGCGGCGCAGGAGGTCTGGACGAATGCTCCCTTCCGCGGCCGCTTCTCGCTAAGTCCATTTTTGAAAGGCCTTATGACCAAGCCGCGGCTGGCCGAAAGCGAACTCATGCCAAAGCCGGCGGCAGCCCTCCCCGAACACCGGCCGCTTTACCTGACCTATTGCCTTCTCGCGGCAATAGCGGCGGTTTTCATCGGCGAATATGTCTTCCGCATCGGCCCCGCGAGCGGGCTTCTCGACCCAAGCATCATAACGCTGATCGCGCTTGGCGCACTCGACAAGACTCTCATAATCGAGGGCGGCGAATGGTGGCGCCTGTTCTCGGCGCCGCTTCTGCATGGCGGGCTGATCCACATCGCGCTCAATGGCGTTGCGCTTTTCTTCGCTGGCGCCGTTCTCGAAAACGTCATCGGCCGGGCGTGGTTTGCCGCCGTGTTCGCGGTCAGCGGCATCGCGGGGGCGCTCATGTCACTCCTGATCAACCCGCAAGCGCTCATCTCGGTCGGTGCATCGGGAGCGATCATGGGGATGTTCGGGGCCGCATTCGCGGTCAGCTATCGCTATCCAACTGCATCGCCCATGCGAACATTTCTGCAATCGGGCTCCCTCCGGATGCTCATTCCCTCGCTGATCCCGCTCTTCGGTGACTTGTTCGGTCAGAAGATCGACTTCGCGGCGCACATTGGCGGCGCGATCGGGGGCGCTGTCATCGGTGCGCTTTTGGTTGTTATCTGGCAGCGCGATGAACTCCTTCCGCCTTACCGGAAGCTCGCCTTGGGTTTGGCTGCGGCCGTTCTTTGCGGCACTCTCTATAGCGGCGTGCAAATCGCTAGTGGCCATGACCAGTACGATCCCTCGTCCAACCTCATTCCGGACCAGCAAATGCCGAAAGACATTGCGGCCGTGAAAGAAAAATCCGCGAGCCTCATTCAGTCCTACCCGCGCGATCCGCGCTCGCATATGTATCGCGCGCTGGCCCTTATGGATGCCGGGGATACGCTGGGCGCCGAGCGCGAGTGGAGAGCGGCGCTCGCTGATGGCAAAATGCTGCGCTTGTTCTTTCAGCCGCAGCTTGAGCAGTTCATCCGGGCGAACCTGGCGATTACCCTCAAAGAAAATGGCAAGGGCGCGGAAGCGCGCGCCGTGGCGCAGCCTGTTTGCGGCACGAAAGGCGAAATCCGCGACGGGCTGGCGAAACAGGGCCTCTGTCCTGAGTGAAGCCAGATCCGTTTGAACGGGGACGGAGGGGGATCACCCGGCCTGCACAAGCGGATGGAATGATGATGCTGACAGTGCGTAGCACGCATCCGCGCGGAAGGCCGGGGAGACTGTCCCTGCCCAGCGTCAGCGATCCCTTGCGTTGCGCGAGGGCGGAGCCTTACAAGAACCGCCCGGAAAGAGCGCCAGCGGATGCCGGGTGATCGATATTCCCTCGGTCTCGATAGGGGACTATCGCTGAACCCGAGTGATCACAAACCGGCGTTGCTCAAGAGCTCGCAGCCTCCGCATCTGTCTGGTTGTGATCTCGTGCGTGGAGAATTGCGGTGAAAGAGGACAACACTGCATCGATGCCGCAATAATACCAACGGCCCAAAGTCCTGACTCGTCAGGGTGGATTCCCATCGGCCCT
>CAZCIF010000104.1:0-11819 GCA_964498645.1 uncultured Rhodomicrobium sp.
GCCACAATCCGGCCATACGGTTCACCTGCGCCGTCAAGCTTTCGCCTTCCGGAATTATCCGCCGGCTGGTGCCATCGTAAAATCGAGGGCCGATACAACTTGCTATTTTGTTGCCCAAAGTCATGGGCGCCGGCCGGGGAAGCGGGTAGCAGATGGTAGCGCGATTGCAAACCAAAGATGTGGGCTAGTTTAGCTATCGCCGGGGGGGCCGCCATGAAGGAACAATCGGGTCAAATATCAGCGCTGCCTGGCCCTGCCGGTCATGTTGCACGCCGGGCGCTTCGGCTCATCAAAGCAGCTGTGCTGCTTGTTTCGATTGCTGCTGCAATTCCGACCGCGAAGGATCTTTATTACTCCTGGGCCAATGACATACCGTTCAGCGAGGTCTCACATCGCCTCGCTCAATACGCTCTTTGGATGAAGAACCTTGAGTGCAAAATCGACTATCGCGCGCTGTTGATCGCAAGCGGCAACAAGGTGGATGTAGGCGCGTGCCCCAAGACAGGCGACATCGCCATCAAGATCACAGGCGATCGCGGGGGTATTGCATATGAGCGGATTGCCTTTAGCCAGTTGCAGAAACCTTCCGCTCAAGCGGCCGCCTTCCCCGGGCTTTTCGCCTCAGCGCATGCGGCAGGAGCCACTGAACTCAAGAACATGTCAGTAGCCTCCTCAGTCCGGTTGGCGCAGGCTGGCATGGAGGTCTTGTGCCAGGCGAGACAGGGGCAAAAAGTGGTTCGGATCATCAAGGAGGCGGGCAAATGCTTCCGCGAAATCGTGCTGCCGCTGAAAGGGACCATCGAGAAACGCGAGGAAGTTGACTGCAACACGCGCTGCTGAAGCCTCATGCCAGCACCTGCTCTGCGGCGCCATACGGCAGAATTCGTAAGCTCAATTCCCCTCATCCTGCCCTTATCCCTCGATCTTCGAGAAATCCGCAATGTGAAGCGTGAGCGCCCGGATTTGGGCAAGCAGCATGAGCCGGTTCTCGCGGAGATCAGGCTTATCCGCATTCACCGTAACCTTGTCAAAAAAGGCATCGACTGGCGCGCGGAGCTTCGCGAGCGCCGCCATCGCCCCCTCAAAATCCTCGGAGGCGAGCGCACCCTGCACCTCTTTGCCAACCGCCTTGATGGCGGTGTTGAGCGCCTTCTCTTCTTTGTCCTTGAGCAGCTTGGCGGCGGGCTTCCCATCGAAGCTGCGCGCGTCTTTCTTCTCCTCAATCTTGAGAATGTTCAGCGCGCGCCTCACAAGCGCGAGCAGGCTCGCCCCGTCTTCGGTTTCTAGGAAGCGGCCCAGAGCTTCAACCCGCCGCACGATCATGAGCAGATCGTCCTGCCCCGGTAGCGCGAAGACCGCATCGATCAGATCGTGCCGCGCGCCTTTTTCGCGGAGATATACCTTCAGGCGGTCGCCGAAAAACTCAAGCAGCTCGTGGGCTTTTTGCGGCCCTGAAAGCGGCTCTACCGAGTATTTGCGCGCAATCGATTTCGAGATTTCGGCGTGATGCTCCCGGCTTAAATCCAAGCCGAGTTCCGCCCAGGCGATGTCCAAAGCTTTGTGAAACGCCTCATCGGCCCGCAATTCCAGCTCACGCTCTATCGAAAGGCGGACGAGGATCGCGCGCAGGCGGAGCCTAAGCTTCTCTTCCAGGATAATACGGATCGCGCCAAGTGCTGCGCGGCGCAGTGCGAACGGGTCTTTTGAGCCGGTTGGTTTTTCATCGATGGCCCAGAAGCCAACGAGCATGTCGAGCTTATCGGCCAGCGCAACCGCGATGGAAACGGGATTCGATGGCACCGCGTCCGAAGGCCCCTGCGGTTTGTAGTGCTCCGCGATGGCATCGGCGACGGCCGGTTTCTCGCCTTGGGCGAGTGCGATATAGCGCCCGATGATACCCTGCAGCTCCGGAAATTCGCCAACCGTCTCCGACAGGAGATCGGCCTTGGCGAGATGCGCCGCGCGCTCCGCCTCATCCGGGTCCGCACCTGCCAGCGGCGCAAGATCGCGCGCGAGCCGTTCGGTTCTCTCTACACGCTTAAGTTGCGTACCGAGCTTCTCATGAAAGGTGACTTGCCCCAGCAGTTCAGTCAGTCCAGCCAAATGCCGCTCGCGGTCGTTCTCCCAGAAAAATTTCGCGTCCGACAGGCGGGCACGGATGACCCGCTCATTGCCGGCGACAATAGCCTTGCCGCCATCCTCCGCCTCCAAATTGGAGACAAGGATGAACCGGTTGGCTAATTTCCCCGATTTTTTATGGCGTAAGGAGAAGCACTTCTGATGCGCCTTCATCGACGTCATCAAGATTTCTTCCGGCACGTCGAGAAAGCCTTCGTCGAACTTGCCAGAAAGGACCACGGGCCACTCGACGAGCCCCGCATTCTCGGTTAGCAGCCCGTGGTCTTCAACAAGAGCAAGCCCGGCTTCTGCGGCGGCTTTATGCGCGCCATCTAGAATTGCCTTCGCCCGTTGTTCTCCTGCGGTTACAACCTTAGCGTGCAGCAGAGCCTCTGAATAGTCCGCATTTTTCGAAATCTTAATAGATTTTGGTTCTGTGACCTTTTGGCCACTCAAAAACCGGTGGCCGTAAGTGATGTTGCCGCTTCTGACCCCGTCCACCTCGAACTCGACCGGCTCGCCGCCAAACAAGCACAGGATGGAGTGAAGCGGCCTCACCCAGCGGATGCGACTCGTGCCCCAGCGCATGGATTTGGGCCAGGGGAATTTGCGGACGATGTCCGGAACAGCTTCGGCGATGATCGCGGAAGCCGGGCGGCCCGGCTTTTCCGTCCGGGCGAGATAATAATCGCCCTTGGGATCTTTCACGATTTGGCATTCATCGAGGCTCGCCAGCCCTGCCGCACGCAGGAACCCCTCGACCGCTTTCTCCGGCGCGCCCACGCGCGGGCCCTTGCGCTCCTCGACGGTCGACGCCGACTGCGCAGGCAGGCCTTCTGCCATGAACGCGATGCGCCGCGGCCCGGAGCAGGAGCGCGACGCGCCAACCGTAAGTCCGCCTTGCGTCAGGGCCTCGGTCATCATGCGCGCAAGGTCTTGCTCCGCGCGTGCTTGCATCCGCGCAGGAATTTCTTCGGAGAAGAGTTCAAGAAGGAGGTCTGGCATTTCGGTCGCTTCACTAGGCTTGTAGCGGCAAAGGAATATGAAGGTTTTGGCGTTCTACATGCGCGATATTCGGGGAAATGTCATTACCGGATGCCAGCCCAGTCAAACCAGCGCCGATGGCGGCTCGCGCCCTGCGAAGACAGCATCAATATTATCGAGCGCGGCGAAGCCCATTTCGTCGCGCGCCTCGATCGCCGACGTTCCCATATGCGGGAGCAGGAACACGTTTTCGAGATCGTAATAGCCCGGATCGATGTCCGGCTCGCCCTTGAAGACATCGAGGCCGGCATAGGCAATCTGACCTGATTTCAGCGCCGCGATGAGATCATCGTCATTCACGAGATCTCCGCGCGCTGTGTTCACCACGATTGCGCCGCGCGGCAGCTTCGAAAACACCGAAGCATCGATGGAGCCGCGCGTACCGGGCGACGAGGGCACGTTGATGGAGAAGAATTCGCTTACCGCGAGCAGGCTATCCAGCGTCTCATGATAGACTGCGCCCTGTTCTTCGGCTGGGCCGAGCCGCCGCCGGTTGTGGTAATGGATTTCCATCTCGAAGGCGCGGGCTCGCTTCGCCAGCGCCTGGCCGATCTTGCCCATGCCGTATATTCCGAGCCGCTTGCCGTCGAGGCGCCGCCCGATGAGCTGCATGGGTTGCCAGCCGCCCCACTTCTTCTGCTGAAGGAGGCGCTCGCCCTCGGGCGCGCGCCGGGCCGCACCTAGGATCAATAGCATGGCAATCTCAGCGGTTGCGACGGTCACGGCATCCGGCGTATTCGAGACGCGGATGCCGCGCGACTTCGCCGCGGCAAGGTCGATGTGGTCATAGCCCACAGAGTAGGTAGCGATGATGCGGACACTGGGCGGCAGCTTGCCGATGACGTCAGGCGTGAACTTCTCGGTCAGCGTGACCAAGAGTGCATCCTTGCCCTGGCAGCGCGCGGCGAGTTCGTCCGGACTCATGATGTGATCGGTTTCGTTGAGATCGAGATCGTAATCGCGCCGTGCCCGCCCGACCGTTGCCGGGCTCAGCAGCCGCGTCATCAAAAGCTTTGGCTTTGTCATTCTGATCACTTCTCCGGCAGCGGCCAGGCTATGACCGATCCGAGCTGCTTTGCCTTGGCGTAGTCCGAGTGCAGCTGCTGCTTCAGCCGGTCCAGTTCCAATAGCGGATAGCCGGACGGCAAGTGATTGATGATGCAGGCCTCGAGGCACACTTTCGCCTCGGCTTTCGCGCGCTCCGCCGCCGCCACATTCGGAAATGATGCGTTGCCATAGGCATCCACGCAAAGAAACTGGCAAAAGCCTCCGATACGGGTGTGCGCTGTTTTCTTCTGCTCATTGGTCCATTGGCTGTAAGGGCCCGGAGGCAGCCCGGCGATGGGCGCCTTGGCGATATAAGCGTTAACATCGCTCTGTTGGGACTGAGCCAGCGCGGCGCAGAAGGAAAGACCCGCCAGAACCGCGGCTCCCGCAAAAACAAATGCGCCCTTGCGCCTCATCCGAGCCTCCCGGCCTTGCCTCACGCCCGCCCATACCGGCCCCCGCACCGGATTGTCAACCACAGCACATGCGGAAAATTGCAAATTGAAGGGATGAATTGCCCATTCACAAACCAGCACAAAAAACTTCCATTTTTCTCCGCCAAATGACCACCCTTCGTGGCGTTTTCCGCCTTGCGCCAGCCCAATTTCCGGCGCCACTCTGATTGCAGAATAGACTTACACCCGCCAACGCCGAGTTGCCGCTATGTTCTTGATCCGCATTTTCTTTGCAACATTCGTTACCGTAGCTCTCCTTGGAGCCGCTCCCGCCCAGCAAAATAAGCCCGCCGTCGACGATTTCATCGTCCGGGAAGCTGAGACTTTCGAAAACACGCTCCAGTCCACTTGGCCAACCAAGGGCAAGGATGCGAAAGGCTGGCTTGCGAAAGGGAATACCGCGAGCGCGGCGAACGATCACCGCGCAGCGACCGGCTACTATGCGTCGTCCGCGCTCCTCGACAAGAACAACGCCGGAACCTGGCTCAAGCTCGCGCGCGAATATCTCGCCATTCAGACCGATAAGTATGGTGAGAAGCAAACTTTCGCCAGGAATGGCGGCTCGTCGGCTTACATCGCGTTTACGAGAAGCACCACGCCCGAAGCCAAAGCGCAGGCTTTGGCTGTCTTGGCCGAAGGCCTAAGCGTGCGCAGCCAGTGGCGGCCGGCGCTCCGCATCTACAAGTCGAGCCTCGCTCTCGTGGCCGATCCAGAGGTCCAAAAAAACTATGATGAAGCTTTCGCCGAGCACGGCTTCCGCATGCTCGACTATACGGCGGATAATGAGTCGAACTCTCCGCGCATTTGCATTCAGTTCTCCGGCGATCTGGCGAAGGGCCGCATCGACTTTACGAACTACGTCACCGTCAACGGCGAGAAGCCAGCCTCAGTGCGGGTGCACGGCCGCCAGCTTTGCGTGGATGACCTGCTGCACGGCAAGCGTTACGAAGTGAAGGTGCGCAGCGGCATCCCATCGACGGAAGACGATTTGCTGCCGAAACCCGTCGAGCTGACCGTCTATATCCGCGACCGCTCGCCCTCGGTGCGCATTTCCGGACGGAATTACGTCCTGCCAAGGCTCGGCCAGCAGGGCATTCCCGTCATCAGCATCAACACGAAGCTCGTGAAGGCGGCGATCTATCGTATCGGCGACCGGAGGCTTGCGGCTGAGGTGCTCGATGGCGATTTCGAGCACCAGCTTCAGAGCTATGACCTGAACCGCATCGCCGGTCAAAAGGGCGAGAAGCTTTGGTCCGGCGAGATGCCGGTTGCCTCGAAGCTCAACGAAGAGGTTACGACGGCGTTTCCGGTCGATAAGCTCCTGCCGGACTTGAAGCCCGGCCTCTATGTGATCGCCGCGAGCGCAGCCGATGAGAATGCCAAAACTGCGGAAAGCAACGGGAACGATAGCGAGGACTACAGCACGAAGGCGACGCAGTGGTTTGTCGTCTCCGACCTTGGCCTGACCGCGTTTTCGGGAGCCGATGGCGTGCATGTTTACGCCCGCTCGCTGGCGAACGCCGATCCGGTTGCCGGTGCCGGGATCCGGCTTGTCGCCCGCAATAATGAGGTGCTTGGCACCGTCAAGACCGGCGCCGATGGCGTGGCGATTTTCGAGGCCGGCCTGGCGCATGGCAAAGGCGGGCTTGCGCCCGCGCTCGTTGTCGCACGCGGTGCCGGTAATGATTACGGCTTCCTCGACATCACGAAGCAGGCATTCGACCTGTCGGATCGCGGTGTCGGCGGGCGCACGCCTCCGGGCCCGCTCGATGCAATGGTGTTCACCGAGCGCGGCGTCTACCGGCCAGGCGAGACCGTGTACGTCACAGCGCTTCTGCGCGACGCCGCGGCCAATGCCGTTCCGGCCGTGCCCCTGATCCTCAAGCTGTTCCGCCCCGACGGCGTGGAAGACAGGCGTCAGACGCTTGCCGATCAGGGCAATGGTGGACGGAGCTGGCAGATCGCGTTGCCCGGGACGGCCATGACAGGCTCCTGGCGTCTTGCGGCATTCGCCGATCCCAAAGGCTCCGCCCTTTATGAGCGCACTTTCCTCGTCGAGGATTACGTTCCCCAGCGGCTGGAGATGAAGCTCGCCGCCTCGCAGCCTATGATTTCGGCGGCGGCGCCGGGCGTGATCGCTCTCACGAGCCGCTACCTTTATGGCGCGCCTGCTTCCAATCTTGGCCTCGAAGGCGAAATGGTCATTTCCGCCACAAACGAGATTGCCGGGTTCCCCGGATTCCGCGTTGGGCAGCAAAGCGAAAAGTTCGCGGCCGTCCGCAAGGCGCTTGAAGCGCTCCCGAATACGGATGCAACCGGAGCGGCTTCGCTTTCCATCCCGCTGCCGGACCTGCCGCAAACGTCGAAGCCGCTCATCGCGGATGTCACGGTTCGCTTGCGCGAGCCGAGCGGGCGGGCGCTGGCCGATAAGATTGCGATGAAGATCGGCACGGGAAAGAGCTTCATCGGCGTGAAGCCGCTCTTCGACGGCTCCGTGCCGGACGGCGCGCCGGCGGAGTTCGAGATCGTGGGCATCGGACCGGATGGCAAGCAAGCCGCGCTCACAGGCCTTAAATGGGAACTTCAGCGGGTCGAAAACCAATTCCAATGGTATAGCCGCGACAATCGCTGGTCCTACGAGCTTATCACCTATGAAAACCGCGCCGCGGGCGGAACCATCGATACGCCGGCTTCGGGCACGGTCCGGATCAAGGCGCCGGTCGAATCTGGCACTTACCGGCTCGATATCGCCTCCGCCTCGGCGCAAGGCCCGGCGACGAGCCTATCCTTCTCCGCAGGCTGGTATGTTTCGGAGACCTCCGATACGCCGGAAATCCTGAACCTCGCGCTTGACCGCGCTTCCTACCGGCCCGGCGACGAGGTCAAGGTTCACATCATGCCGCGCATGGCAGGGCAGGCGCTCGTGGCGATCGTCAGCGACAAGGTGCTCGCCACCCAGATGATCAAGGTCGGCGCGTCTGGCGGTTCGGCGAGCTTCAAGGCCGATCCCACCTGGGGACCCGGCGCCTACGCCACCGCGATCGTCTACCGGCCCATGGATAGCGCGGCAAAGCGCATGCCAAGCCGGGCCGTTGGCGTGAAGTGGATTCCGCTCGACACGAAGCCGCGCATGCTGTCCGTTGCACTCGACACGCCGCCCTCCGTGCGCCCGGCAGGCCCGGTCACGGTATCCGCCTCGGTTTCAGGCCTTGAGGCGGGCGAGAACGCCACGCTCGTCATTTCGGGCGTGGATCTCGGCATCTTGAACATCACACGCTACAAGACGCCGGCGCCGGCCGCTCATTTCTTCGCGCAACGGCGCCTTGGCCTTGAGATGCGCGATCTTTACGGCAAGCTCATCGACGGGATGCAAGGCGTGCGCGGCGTGGTCCGCTCCGGCGGCGACGAGGGCGGCCTTGAAATGGCGGGAAGGCCGCTCGCGGAAGTGCCGCTCGCGGTCTATTCCGGCCCGCTGCAAACGGATGCCAATGGCAAGGCGCAGGTGACCTTCACGCTGCCGGCATTCAATGGCACGATGCGGCTCGCGGCTCAGGTTTGGACCGCGTCCAAGCTCGGGCATGGCGAGAAAGACGTGATCGTCCGCGACACCGTGGTCGCGCAAGCCACGCCGCCGAAATTTCTGATGCTCGGCGATAGCTCGAACTTGCATCTCAGCCTCGAGAACGCCGAAGCACCGGCCGGAACTTACAAATTGACCGCCAAAGCCGATGGCGGCATCGAAATTACGGGCGCAGCCGAGCGCACGCTCACGCTCGATCTCAATAAACGCATCAGCGAGACCATCGCGCTCAAGGGGGCTTCCGTGGGCGATGGCCATGTCTCCTTTGCTCTGACTGGCCCCGGCGATGTCGCAATCGAACGGACCTACGCAATCCCGGTCGAGCCCCCTGCGCCTAATGTGCGCCGCCGGACGAGCCAGCTCCTGGCTGCCTCCACCGGCTCGCTGCGGGTTGGAAGCGAGGTGATCCACGATCTCGTTCCCGCCACCGCCAAGGTATCCGTAACTGCGAGCCGTACAGCCTCCTTCGATGTACCCGGCCTGCTGATCGGGCTCGACCGCTACCCCTTCGGCTGCGCGGAACAGACCACGAGCCGTGCGCTCCCTCTGCTTTATTACGATGAGGTGGCATCGCGCGCGAAGCTCAGCAAAGAGCCAAAAGCCAAGGAGGCCATCGAAAAGGCGATCACCCGCCTCTACGAGATGCAATCGTCTTCCGGCGCGTTCGGACTATGGGGGCCGGGCAGTGAGGATGTCTGGCTGACAGCCTATGTCACGGACTTCCTGACCCGCGCCAAGGAAAAGGGCTTCGCCGTGCGCGATACTGTGTATGACATCGCGCTCGACCGGCTCAAAAACGCCGTCAACAATACCCGCGACTTCCATAAGGGCGGCGAAGACCTTGCCTATTCGCTCTATGTGCTTGCACGGGCGGGACGGGCGGTGCTGGGCGATCTGCGCTACTACGCGGATACAAAGATCGATGCGTTCTCTACGCCCATCGCCAAGGCGCAGCTCGCCGCGGGCCTTGCCATGCTCGGCGACAAGGAACGGGCAGCGCTCACCTTCAACGCCGCGCTGTCAGCACTTTCTCAGCCCGAAGAGCAGGTGCCTCTAGCGGCACGCCCGGATTACGGCACGCAGCTTCGTGATGCGGCGGCGGTGCTCGCGCTGATGGGCGAAAACAATGCTGCCACGCCGCAGCTGCAAAAGGTCTTCAAGATCGTCACGGCGCTCAGGGCGCAACAGAAGGAGACAACGACGCAGGAAAGCCTCTGGCTCCTGCTCGCGGCGCGCACTCTCGACGCCCAAAACAAGGACCTTGCACTTGAGGTGAACGGCGCCCCCGGGAAGGGTTCGTGCCAGGCGGTACTGAGCGGCAGCGACCTCATGGCAGGACCGGTCCAGGTGACGAATGTCAGCGCCATACTGCCGAACACCGCTTCGCAAAAATTCGACACGGTCTTGAGCCCGGAGCAGTTCGCCAAGGATGGGCTGATCGTGCGGAACAAGGGCCCCGAAGCCGTTCCGGCGTCCATTCTCGTCACGGGCGACGGCGTAGAGCCGGAGCCATCAGCCGAGAACGGCTTCAAGATCGAGCGCAAGACCTATTCGCCCGACGGCAGGGAAATCCCCTTCGACAAGCTGAAGCAGAATGACCGCGTTGTCGTCGTGCTGAAGGTGACGGAGGCCACGCCGAAGCTCGGCGAGCTCGTTGTCGAGGACAGGCTTCCGGCGGGCTTCGACATCGAGAACCCTGCCCTGCTGAAAGGCTCGGACCTGAAGGCCTTCTCCTGGCTGCCTACGGCCTATTCCCCTGTGTTCTCCTCTTTCCGCGATGACCGGTTCGTGGCCGCTTACACGCTCTCCGACTCGTCGCGCAAAATTCCAGCGCAGATCACGATGGCCTATGTGATGCGGGCCGTCACACCCGGCGTTTACACGCACGCCGGCGCGCGGGTCGAGGATATGTACAGGCCGGACCGCTTCGGGCGAACTTCGGGCGCGAAAGTGGAAATCGTAGCGGCGCAGTAGGACGTGCACCGATGAAGCTCATCGCGTCATTGCGAGCGAAGCGAAGCAATCCAGAAGAAAAGATGGATTGCTTCGGGGCCGATGCCCCTCGCAATGACAACAAGAAACGCCGGTGGCTTATTCGAGCATTTGCTGCGTGCGCCTTCGCAGGCTCTTGCGCGCTCGCCGCCTATGGCTTGAAGCTCTTCGAACCGCTGCCCCTCGAAGCGGCGGCGTCCTCGTCGCGCCTTGTGCTGGACCGCGACGGGCATCTCCTGCGCGCCTTCACGACCCCCGATGGACGCTGGCGCCTGGACGCGAAACCGGGCGAGGTGAGCCCCACCTACCTCTCCCTCCTGATGTCTTTCGAAGACCGGCGCTTCTGGAAGCATCCCGGCGTCGACCCGCTCGCGCTTTGCCGCGCCGTCCTCCAGGCGATCCGGCATAGGCGGCCCGTCTCAGGCGGCTCGACTCTGACCATGCAGGTTGCGCGCTTGCTGCGCGGATCGCCAACGCATTCAGTCACCGCAAAATTCCAGCAGATCGCGGATTCCCTGCGCCTCGAAGCGGCCCTCTCCAAGAAAGAGATCCTTGCGCTCTACCTGAAGCTTGCCCCCTATGGCGGAAACCTCGAAGGCGTGCGCGCGGCCTCGCTCGCCTATTTCGGAAAGGAGCCGGGCCGGCTCAGCATCGCTGAAGCTGCGATGCTTGTCGCGATCCCGCAATCGCCGGAGATGCGCCGGCTCGACCGTGGCGAGGGAGGACAAGGCTATGCGCGGCTCATCGAAGCACGTAACCGGGTCATTCGAAGCGCGGCCGCGACCCATGTCATTACGAAGACAGATGCAAGAAGGGCGATGGCGCAAGCAGCGCCCCGGGGCCGGCGCGAGTTCCCCGCTCTTGCACCGCACCTCTCGGAGCGGCTGATCGCAGCGATTCCCAACCGGCCGGCCATCGCAACGACCATCGACAGCAGGCTCCAGCAAGCCGCCGAACTGATCGCGCAGCGGAATGCGCAAAGCCTGGGCGAAAAAGTCTCGATCGCCGCGCTGATCGTAAGCAACCGCACCGGCGAAGTGCTCGCCCATGTGGGGTCCGCCGCTTACTTCGACGATACGCGGCTCGGCGCCATTGACATGACGGCGGCGGTCCGCTCGCCGGGATCGGCCTTGAAGCCGTTCATCTACGGCCTCGCCTTCGAGGATGGCCTCGCGCATCCCGAAACCTTGATCGAAGACCGGCCGGTGCGCTTCGACACTTATGCGCCGGTCAATTTCGACAGCGTATTCCACGGCACGGTGACGGTGCGCGCCGCGTTGCAGTTTTCGCTCAATGTGCCCGCCGTGAAGGTTTTGAACCAGGTCGGCCCCGTGAAGCTCGCTGCCCGGTTCCGGGAGGCCGGGATGCCGTTCGTGCTGCCGCGCAACCTCGCCATAGCGCTCGGCGGCGCCGGGCTCAGCCTTGAGAATCTGACAACGCTCTATTTGGCACTGGCGCGCGGCGGCAGCGTGATCCCTATCCATTATCAAAAAGATACATCAGGGCCATTGCCGGATGTCCCCGATGCGCCCCGGCTGCTTCAGCCGGCTGCAGCCTGGTACGTCACCGACATCCTTCGCGGT
>CAZCIF010000105.1:0-11753 GCA_964498645.1 uncultured Rhodomicrobium sp.
GCCGGTGATGTTCTGCAGGAAGACGAGCGGGATGCCCCGCTGCGCACAAAGCTCGATGAAATGCGCACCCTTGAGCGCCGATTCCGAGAACAGGATGCCGTTATTGGCCAGGATGCCCACGGGATAGCCGAAGATATGCGCAAAACCGCAAACGAGGGTCGCGCCGTAAAGCTTCTTGAACTCATCGAACACGCTGCCATCCACCACGCGGGCGATTACTTCGCGCACGTCGAACGGCTTGCGCGGATCGGCGGGGATGATGCCGTATAGTTCCTCCGCGGTGTATAATGGGTCTGCGGGCGGACGGATTTCCAAGCCGGGACACTTGGACCGGTTGAGGTTCGAGACGATCCGGCGGGCAATGGCGAGCGCGTGGGCATCATCATTCGCATAATGGTCCGTGACGCCCGAAATCCGCGAATGCACCTCGGCGCCGCCAAGCTCCTCCGCAGAGACCTCTTCGCCGGTGGCGGCCTTCACAAGCGGAGGCCCTCCCAAGAAAATGGTACCCTGATTGCGCACGATGATGGATTCGTCGCTCATGGCCGGCACATAGGCGCCGCCCGCCGTGCAGCTCCCCATCACCACAGCGATCTGCGGGATGCCCTCCGCCGACATGGTTGCCTGGTTGTAGAAAATGCGCCCGAAATGGTCGCGGCCCGGAAAGACCTCGTCCTGGCTGGGCAGATTGGCGCCGCCGGAGTCCACGAGGTAGATGCAGGGCAAGCGGTTCTCGCGGGCGATCTCCTGAGCGCGCAGGTGTTTTTTGACCGTGAGCGGGTAATAGGTGCCGCCCTTCACGGTGGCGTCGTTAGCAATGATAACGCATTCCCGCCCGGCGACGCGGCCAATGCCCGTGAGGATGCCCGCCGCTGGGATGGGTTCGTCATAGACGCCATAAGCCGCAAGCTGCGACAGCTCCAGATAGGGCGTCCCCGGATCGAGGAGGCGGAGCACGCGGTCCCGTGGCAGAAGCTTGCCCCGCACCAGGTGACGCTCGCGCGCCCGCTCGCCGCGGCCCAGCTCGATTTCAGCGGCCTTGGCGCGAAGGTCATCCACCAGGGTTCGCATGGCGGCTGCGTTGGCCTCAAAGGCCGGGTCCTTCGGCGACAGGGAAGAGTGCAAGATCATAGGCGTCGCGCCTTCCTCAGCCGGCCGCGTTGAACAGCTCGCGGCCGATTAGCATGCGGCGAATCTCGCTTGTACCGGCGCCAATTTCATAGAGCTTGGCGTCACGAAGGAGCCGCCCGGTGGCATAGTCGTTGATATAGCCGTTTCCGCCCAGAAGCTGGATGGCGTCGAGCGCAATGCGCGTCGCACATTCCGCGGCATAAAGTATTGCGCCAGCGGCGTCCTGGCGGGTGGTTTGGCCCCGGTCGCAGGCTCGCGCCACGGCATAAATATAAGCACGGGAGGCGTTCATTCCGGTGTACATATCGGCCAGTTTCGCCTGCACGAGTTGAAATTCTCCAAGGGGCTGGCCGAATTGCTTGCGGCCGCGCACATAGGGCAGAACGATGTCCATGGCCGCCTGCATGATGCCCAGCGGCCCGGCGGCGAGGACAACGCGCTCGTAATCGAGCCCGCTCATAAGCACCTTGACGCCTTCATTGATCTCGCCGAGCACGTTCTCGGCTGGCACTTCGCAATCTTTGAAGACGAGCTCCGAGGTGGGCGAGCCGCGCATGCCGAGCTTGTCCAGCTTCTGTGCTGGGCGGAAGCCTTTGAACTCCTTCTCGACGATAAAGGCGGTGATGCCGCGCGGGCCAGCCACCGCATCGGTTTTCGCGTAGACTACGAGCGTGTCGGCGCAGTGACCGTTCGTGATCCACATCTTGGTGCCATTCAGCACAAAGTGGCCGCCATTGCGGCCCGCGCGCAGGCGCATCGACACCACATCCGAGCCTGCCTCCGGCTCGCTCATGGCCAAGGCGCCAACGTGATCCCCGCTAATAAGCTTCGGCAAATAGCGCCGCTTCTGATCCTCGCGGCCCCATCGATGGATTTGGTTCACGCAAAGATTTGAGTGCGCGCCGTAGGACAGGCCAACCGAGCCCGAAGCGCGGCTGACCTCCTCCATGGCAACGCAATGGGCGAGATAGCCCATATCCGAGCCGCCATATTCTTCGGCCACGGTGATGCCATGCAGGCCGAGCGCGCCCATTTCGGGCCAAAGCTCGCGCGGAAATTCATCGGTGCGGTCGATTTCCGCGGCGCGCGGCGCGATGCGCTCATCCGCAAACGCGCGCACGCTATCCCGCAGCATGCCGATATGATCGCCCAGGCCGAAATCGAATGCGGGGAAATGGCTCACCGTCCCTGTCTCCCTGGCCGTCGCGTCCGGCGCGGCTTTATGTAAGAAACAAACCTACTCTTACTCCAGGCTAGAGAAAAGGGGATGTCTCGCAGGGGACAGGCGTAGCCAGCAACGCCGATGGAAGGCGGTGTGCTTGGCTATCTGGTCTATCGAATCGAGGAGGTAGGGAATTTTGTAGTGTGGGCGAGCGGCTGTGCGGTACGATCCCTCTGTGGTTGTACAAAATTACCCTTTTGTTCAAAGACTTGCCTAAGCGTCGCAGCTAAAGCGTATGACTGCGCCTTATCGCGAAACCCCTCTTTGGAAATTTCTGCGTGCCATGGGTTTCCAACTTTTCCCTGCTCGTCAACAGTCGGCGCCGACCTGATTTTAGCTGTCGCAGCCCAACTGGGAAAAGCAAGGTATTTCACCATGATGCTAGCCCAGCCAAGAAACGTGTGAGGAGGTTCGCGTTCTCCTGCATCCCGGTCGGCAAGATTTGTAACCGCCAACAACGTCTCTTTTGACGGGTTAGGGTTGCCTAATCTATCCACGGAAAGATCGCTGCCCTCCCGCTTTTCGTGAAAATCATTGATCTGGAGGATGGGCACCCCATTCCCATCTGCCTTACGTGGTGTCTTATCTACAATTCGACGACCGATAAGTTCATTGGGGGTGACCTTATCTGATGGTTTCCAAAGCGCCACGCTGACCCCCAGGTGGATTTTGTAGTAGCTCTACTTCTTTAGCATATCTGCTTAGCAACTCTCCCACAGTCGTGGGGCCCAGCTTAAATTCGTCTCGTATCGCGAAGTCATCGCCGATTCGAATCAAGATCGCCAAGTCTTCTTCTATGATGAGATCAAGGATGTTTCGTTCGTATCTGTGCTCAATGACTACCCCGCCGTTAGGCGCAGGATAAGTTGAGATATCCGATTTGACAATTTTTTGGATATGCTTAAGCGCACGCTCTGCATAAGTTTTATCAGGCTCTCTTGCGAATGCTCTAACGCTAGCAACTGCCTCAGCTACGGCTTGTGAAGCTATCGTTGGCTCGGTCTCGATGTCTTGGGAACGGTATGCCTTGAATAAGATCTCCAGGACTTTCCATAATGCACCACTTGATAGGCGGCTAACTAGATAATAACAAGCTAAGCGAAGCCACACATGTTCAGCTAGCTCAGTTTGTGTCTGAGATGTTATAGAAATATTTGTGACGACCCTAATGCCGCCTTTGGTTCCATCATCGACAACCCAGTTAAGTGAGTTACCAGCTTGCAAGCTTAGGCTAGAGAAGTCGGGGGCCAAGAGTGCGATGTAGGGTGTCGCTAATGCACCACCTGAAGGCTCGACCGACGCTTTTGTTGAAGTGCTCAAGAACAGATTTTGCATTTTCGACTTTTGTCCTCTTATCCGTATAGAAGTCAAAATCTATTGTGTATGCCACTTCGTCATGTCCTTGAACTTGACCCAACCCATGACGCAATGCCAACAATCCGGTCTGATCAGGCAATGTTATTACTATCAATCGGTTGGCTGCTTGAAGATTATTTTCGAACTGCCTCAACGCAATCTCACCCAATATGTCCTTACTTAGTAACTCAGACCAAGGCGCGTCTAAGCCCAGTGCTTTTCGCTCGATTGCGTTTATGTATCGTAACCCAATCCGACTAAAAAACGATGGCTTATAAATCTCAATAAGAGCAGACAAAGGGGATTCTAATGCCCCACAGAATTGTTCCCACCTCTCATACCGCGTTGTCGAAAGAGAAATTGAGTCCGGAGCGAGCGTCACATTCGCGGAGCGATCTTCCGTCAAGAACTGATAGGAGGGGATCAGCTGGGATTCCAGGACTTGCAAGATTTCGGGGGGAACCTGCACGCCAGGAGGAATGTTTGCATGAACTACTTTTTCCAGCAGAGGAAAGACGTCACGAACAGCGTCTTGGAAATCGGCTGGAGCCTGTGTCTCGATGCGTAATATCCGTGGAAAACGCAGTTGGCATACAACCTCTACCAAAGGAGCCTTATCGTAGATCACACGCGGTGAGTCTGGAAATAGGTCAACATTGGTTGTCGACATGCGTTTCTTCTCCGGAGATCATACCTCCAATCAAATTACCACAGAACCCTTTCGATCATATTCCAATCCGGAGTCGCATGCCTTTTCCTTCGCCTAGAGCATGTTCCCTGTTCATGCAATAACTTCTAGAACGTGAGCATATGATTTGGGTGGAAATTAGAAAACCCATCTCATTCCTGCGAACGGTTGCCCAGTCCTTCGCCTACATACCTGTCCACTTTGCGGGTCGCGATGCCCATGCGTCTTGCGAGGCCCAGGCCATATTCGGGATCGATCTTATAGCAATGCCCGATCTGGCGCTTCACGATTTCGAGCGGCACGCCTTCCATCGCCTCGGCGAGATTGTCTGGCGCTGGCCATCGGCATTGCGGCTCATTGCGATAGGTGCGTTGCCTATCACGCGAAGATGGCCCAGCGGCACGGGGCGGCGCGGCGGGAAGCCGTCGAAACTGTCGCGCTCGCCATCTCCATGGACGGCGCGCGCCAGCTGCCGTTTATGGAGCGGATGCGCGCCGTGCCTTTGATCAATTCAGCGAGCGGAAGGCGTACCCTCACCGGCTCGCCCCCGGCCTGGCTAGGATCAGCAGGTGCCAGGCCGGGGAGCGGTGGGAAAAAAAACTGCTGCGTCGCGGCCTCCCGGATCACACGAGGTCGAAGCGGTCGAGGTTCATCACCTTGTTCCACGCCGCGACGAAGTCATGGACGAACTTCTCGTTCGCGCCGGCGCTGCCATAGACCTCGGCCAGAGCCCGCAGCTCGGAGTTCGAGCCGAAGATCAGATCGGCGCGGGTGGCCGTCCACTTGAGCGCGCCGGTCTTGCGGTCGCGCCCTTCGAACACGTCCTCGCCGCTCGAGACCGCCTTCCACTGCGTGCCCATGTCGAGCAGGTTGACGAAAAAGTCGTTGGTGAGCGCCCCCAGCCGCTGGGTGAACACGCCATGCTGGGTCTGGCCAGCGTTGGTGCCCAGCACGCGCATGCCGCCAACAAGCACCGTCATCTCGGGTGCGGTCAAGCACAGCAATTGCGCCTTGTCCACCAGCAACGCCTCGGCCGGCACGCTGGTCTTGCCCTTGAGGTAGTTGCGGAAGCCGTCGGCGACGGGTTCGAGCACCGCGAAGGACTCGACGTCGGTCTGCTCCAGCGAGGCGTCCATGCGCCCTGGGGTGCAGGGCACCGTCACGGCGGCCCCGGCGTTCTTCGCCGCCTGCTCGACGCCGGCGCACCCGCCCAGCACGATCAGGTCGGCGAGCGACACCTTCTTGCCGCCGGCCGCCGCGGCATTGAACGCCTTCTGGATGTCCTCTAGGGTGGCCAGCACCTTCTCCAGCTGCGCGGGCTGATTGACCGCCCAATCCTTTTGCGGGGCGAGGCGGATGCGCGCGCCGTTGGCGCCGCCGCGCTTGTCAGAGCCGCGGAAGGTCGAGGCCGAGGCCCAGGCGGTGGACACCAGTTGCGAAACCGGCAAGCCCGACGCGAGGATTTTGGCCTTGAGCGCGGCGATGTCCTGCGCGTCGATCAGCGGGTGGCCGGCCGCGGGGATTGGGTCCTGCCAGATCAGTTCCCCGGCCGGCACTTCCAGGCCGAGGTAGCGGGCGCGCGGGCCCATGTCGCGGTGGGTCAGCTTGAACCAGGCCCGCGCGAAGGCATCGGCGAACTCGTCCGGGTGCTCGTAGAAGCGCCGCGAAATCTTTTCGTACACCGGGTCGAAGCGCAGCGACAGGTCCGTGGTCAGCATCGTGGGCGCGTGGCGCTTGTCCGGGTCGTGGGCGTCCGGCACGGTATTGGCGCCGGCGCCATTTTTCGCGATCCACTGCTGCGCCCCGGCGGGGCTTTTGGTCAGTTCCCATTCGTAGCCGAACAGGTTCCAGAAGAAGTTGTTGCTCCACTTCGTCGGCGTGCTGGTCCAGGTGACTTCCGGGCCGCCGCTAATGGTGTCGCCGCCCTTGCCGGCGCCAAAGCTGCTCTTCCAGCCCATGCCCTGCTCTTCGATGGGAGCGGCTTCGGGCTCGGGCCCCACGTGGGTCGCCGGGCCCGCGCCGTGGGTCTTGCCGAAGGTGTGGCCGCCGGCGATCAACGCCACGGTCTCCTCGTCGTTCATCGCCATGCGGCGGAAGGTCTCGCGGATGTCCTTGGCTGCGGCGAGAGGGTCCGGGTTGCCGTTCGGGCCTTCGGGATTCACGTAAATGAGGCCCATCTGCACGGCGGCAAGCGGATTCTCCAGGTCGCGGTCCCCGGAGTAGCGTTTGTCCTCCAGCCACTTGCCTTCCGGGCCCCAGTAGACGGACGCGTCGGGCTCCCACACGTCCGCACGCCCGCCGGCGAAGCCGAAAGTCTTGAAGCCCATCGATTCCAGCGCGACGTTGCCGGCGAGAATCATCAGGTCGGCCCAGGAGATCTTGTGACCGTACTTCTGCCTGATCGGCCATAGCAGCCGGCGCGCCTTGTCGAGGTTGACGTTGTCGGGCCAGCTGTTGAGCGGCGCGAAGCGCTGTTGCCCCGCGCCAGCGCCGCCGCGGCCGTCGCTGATGCGATAGGTGCCGGCGCTGTGCCAGGCCATGCGGATGAGCAAGGGGCCATAGTGACCGAAGTCAGCCGGCCACCAGTCCTGCGAGTCGGTCATCAAGGCATGGAGATCCTTCTTCACTGCCGCCAAGTCGAGGCTCTTGAATTCCTTGGCGTAGTCGAAGCCCTCGCCCATCGGATCGGACAGCGGCGAGTTCTGGCGCAGGATGTTCAGGTTCAGCTGGTTCGGCCACCACTCGCGGTTGGACTTAACATCACCGGCTGCGGCGGTGCGATGAAACGGGCAATTTTGGTTATCCGCGACGGGCGCGTCAGCCGTAGTGGGTGTGGAATCTTGTGCCATCCCAATGGTCTCCAATCGGTTGAGATGACTAGACCGTAAGCGGATGAAATAATAAGGTCTATTCGTATTATCTGAATGTGTGATAAGAGCAGCTTATGAATAATATCTCACTCAGGCAGCTCCGTTATTTCGACGCGCTGGCACAATCGCTGCACTTCGGCAAGGCCGCCGAGCAATGCGCTGTTAGCCAGCCCGCCCTTTCCATGCAGATTCAGGAGCTCGAGAAGGAGCTCGGCGTTGTCTTGATAGAGAGGACGCGGCAGGGCACCAAGCTCACGCCGGAAGGAGAGGAAATAGCCCGCCGCGCCGCCTCGATCCTTGCGAGCGTGCGCGACATGGCCGATTGCGCGCGGCATAGCGGGCGTGTCTTGACCGGGCCGTTGCGCCTCGGCGTCATCCCGACCGTCGCGCCTTATGTCTTGCCAAGACTTCTACCGCATCTGCGCCGCGAATATCCCGATCTCGATCTGCATCTCCGCGAGGCGCAAACGCAGTACGTGCTAGCCGATCTTGCCGGTGGCCGGCTGGATGCCGTGCTGTTATCCCTTCCTGCCGGCCTCCCCGAGATCGAAACGCTCGAGCTGTTTGACGATCCCTTCGTGCTCGCTTTGCCGGCCGCACACCGGGTGCCCGATAGGGCCGTGGCAACGCCGGAGCTGTTCGAGAACGAGCGGCTGCTCCTCCTGGAGGAGGGCCATTGCCTGAGAGATCAGGCGCTGAGTTTTTGCGAATTGAAGCAAGTGCAGAACCTCAATACCTTCGGGACCACGAGCTTATCGACCCTTGTCCAAATGGTTGCGAACGGCTTCGGCGTCACGCTCCTTCCCCGCATGAGCTTGGAAACCGAAGCCCGCCGCAGCGATATCCAGCTTCTGTCCTTCGCGCCGCCGGAACCGTCCCGCAAGATCGGCCTGACCTGGCGGCAATCCTCGCCGCGCTCAAAGGATTTCGCCGAGCTGGGCAGGCTCATTGTCCAGGCGGCAGGCACCGTTTAATGCCCTGGGAGTTATGAGCTGTCTCGAGTGTTGAAGCACGTCCGTCTCATTCTTGCCCTAACGTGCGGCTTCGCCTTCATGAGCGGCGCGTCCGGCGCGGAGGGCGATGAGTTGCCTCACGGCTTCGTCTATTTGCGCGACGTCGCGCCCTCGATTGTCCAAGACATGCGCTATGCGACCGAGCGCAATTTTACCGGAAAGCCTGTGCCCGGTTACGAAGCGGCGGAATGCGTTCTTACGCGCGGTGCGGCCATGGCGCTGAAGCGCGCGCAGGAAAAGGCGCAAACCCTCGGCTTTTCTCTCAAGGTCTTCGATTGTTACCGGCCGGCCCGCGCCGTGCGCGCTTTTCAGGCATGGGCCGCCGCTCCCGAAGATGGAAAGACGAAGCGCTATTATCCGCATCTCAAAAAGCCGCAATTGGTGCCGGCTTATATCGCGCCGCAGTCCGGGCATTCCACGGGTGCTGCCGCCGATTTAACGCTCATTCCAGCCGTAGCGGCCGCAGCGGCTGACCGGCACTCTGCGTCCGGCGAGAGAGACTGCACCGCGCCCTCCACTGGCAGCGGCAGCCTCGACATGGGCACCGCGTTCGACTGCTTCGACCCCAACGCCAGCACCGCATCACCCCTGGTCACGCCAGAGCAGCGCAAGGCGCGAATGCTTTTGAAAAGCATCCTGGAAGGCACCGGGTTCAAAAACTATGCGGGCGAGTGGTGGCATTTCGCATTTTATGGGGACAAAGACAGGCAGCGTTACGATTTTCCGGTCAGGCCCCGGCCCACGCGCTGAGGGCGATCAGCGATCGCTGCCACCATCATGGTGGTGCTCATGATCCCCGGCATGCCCGGATCCGCCATGGCTATGACTATCATAGGCGCCGCCCTCTGGCTGAAACGGAGCGTCCAATTTCGTCAGCCGCGCGCCAAACCGCGCCAGCATCTCTTCGATGACATGGTCGGGGCGGATACGGATTGCGCCGGCCCTGATTTCCGCCGGCAGATGGCGGTTGCCGAGGTGCCAGGCAAGCCGTGCGAACTGGTCCGGATCTTCATGGCGCACCTCGACGACAGGCTCAGCAGCCGCCCGCACCTTGATCCAGCGCCCGTCTCCTAGCCGCAAGCCGTCGCCGTCGGCCATCGCGACTGCTCGCGGCAAGTCGAGCAAGACCGGCTCGCCCTGATCCGTCGTCATTTTGACCCGGCGGCGGTGGCGCGCGTCGAAATCGAGCGTGATGCTCCCCTCCGCTTGCAACTCTGGCCAAAGTCCCTTGGCGCGGTGGTGAAGTGCGCTGTGCATCTGGAAGCGTCCCGCGGGATATGAAGTTCATACGCTCTAACCCTATGCCGGCTGGAGCCAAACGTCAAAGCGTTGGCCAGAGCACAAGGACCGCGTGTATGGATCCGCAAGAAGCATCTTGCTCAATTTATAGGCACATGATATTCAAACATTCAAATGTATGCAGGCGAAACAATCGCCTCGTTTGGGGGGAAGATGCTTCGGCGCCTTACAGAACGCCACCAGGCGGAGGTATGCTTGCCCTGCTGGCTGAAGGCAGGTGTTGGCGCATTCGCGGCTCTCGGTGTCGCCTTGGCTCTCGGCGACGTCACCGGTGCCAGCATGATCGTCGCACCGATGGCCGCCTCTGCGGTGCTGGTTTACGGCGTGCCGGAAAGCCCGCTGTCTCAGCCCGCTCATGTCATTGGCGGGCATGGAGTAGCGGCGGCCGCGGCGTTACTCGCAGACCGCTTGCTACCAGCGAGCCCCTGGACGCTCGCCGGCTCCGTGGCTGCCATTATTGTGCTGCTCGGACTGTTGCGCGTGACTCATCCCCCAGCCGGAGCCACGGCGCTTGCGGTGATGCTCACGCATCCTTCATGGACGTTCCTGCTAACGCCGGTTCTGTCCGGCGCCGTCACGCTCGTCGTGGTCGCTGTGCTGGTGCACCGGTTACCGCCGCAAGCCGCATATCCTCTTCCGGCTCGCGCCACCACCAGAGAAACGCCACCAGGTTGACCGGCGTGTAATGCGCAAACGGGCCGCAGACGAAACGCGCTTAATGCAAACGGATAGCGTGACCGGTCATCTGCTAACCACAGGCCGTCAACAATCGATCTTGCCGCGGCGAGCCGAAGGGTCTATGTTTCCAAAGCGCTTCGGTTCCGCGTGTGTTGGCGCGCCAAAACGGGCAGGCGGATACCGGTGGTGACGGTGCTCAAACTCAATGGATTGCGCGTTGTGATTTACTCCAACGATCACCGCCCTGCCCATGTGCAGGTGATTAGCGGAGGCAATGAAGCCACTTTAAGTTGCATTGCCCAAACGATCCAGTTGAGGTTCGCGAGAATTTCGGTTTCGAATTGAGAGTTCTCAATGAGATTGCCACGGGACTGGAATCTGAACTCGATCAACTCTGCGAGAAATGGGGAAGCATCCATGGCGATTACTGAAATAGAATTTGAAATCGCCAATGAGCGCATGAATAAGCTTCGTGTTGTTACGCCCTTTGCTGTGGAGGCTAAGTGTCAGTCCGAAGACATCTTGAGTCGTAGGAATCGGTTGTGATTCAATGACGGCGGCCGTGATTCGGAGGGGCCGCCGATGTGGACGAACGGGAACCGCAGCTTATACGACCGCAGCAAACTTCGCTATCCAAGCGACTTGACCGATGAGGAATGGGCGCTGATCGAGCCGCTGATCCCGCCCGCGAAGCGCGGCGGGGGAAAGCGGACCGTCGGCATGCGGGAAGTGGTCAACGGCTTGATGTACGTGCTTTCCACAGGCTGCCAATGGCGGGCCATTCCGAAGGATCTGCCGCCGCGCAGCACAGTGCATGGCTATTTTGACCTTTGGAACTGGGATGGAACGCTCGACCGCATCCACTACGCCTTGTACGTCAAATGCCGCGAGCAGGCGGAGCGGGAAGCAAGCCCAACGGCGGCGATCATCGATAGCCAAAGCGTGAAAAGCGCTGAAAAAGGGGGCGCTGCATCGACCCTTGCGGCTACGATGCGGGCAAGAAAATCAAGGGGAAGAAGCGTCACGTCCTTGTCGATACGCAAGGCCTCTTGATGCACGCCGTTACCCACGCCGCCGATGTTCAAGATCGCGATAGCGGCATTCTGGTCATGGCGAGCTTGTTCGGCCTCTATCCGTTCCTTCTCAAGCTCTACGCCGATGGCGGCTATCGGGGACCGCAGTTCAAGGCGGCGCTCAGCCGCGTCTTGAGCCAGCTGAACCTGGAGATCGTCAAGCGCTCCGATACGGCAAAGACATTCACGGTTCTGCCCAAACGCTGGATCGTGGAGCGAACGATCGGCTGGCTCAACCGCTGCCGCAGGCTGGCCAAAGATTGGGAATGCCTGAACCGGAAAGCGCTTGCCTTCCTGCGCTGGGCCTCCATCCGGCTGATGCTAATAAAGCTTTGCAGAAAAACAAAATGATCCCGGACAGACTCTAACATTACAGTTGCATTTTCGACTTGAGGTGGACCCGCTTGGCTGCTGCTTGATGAG
>CAZCIF010000106.1:0-11732 GCA_964498645.1 uncultured Rhodomicrobium sp.
CTGGTCGCACTGCGCGCAGATGTAATGCACGACATCTTTGAGCTTGGTCAGGTTCACTTTCGGATTCGCATCATAGTCCATGGCTGGGTCTCCTTGCCGGAGGTTGACATAGAACAAATCAGGAACACAAGTAAAATGTACAAACACGCACATATTATCTTTGATTCCGTTGCCGATATTCAGCCCACACCCAGCTAACCGGATGAATACCTTTTGACTTCGATACCGAAGGCATAGCCGACGCTGCGGACCGTTTTGATGAGCCTCGGACGCTCATTACCGGGCTCGATCTTTCGCCTGAGCCGGGCGACGAGGCCGTCAATAGTTCTGTCAAGAGGAGACCAGTCCTGACCCTTCAAGAGGTCCATAATATTGTCGCGGGAGAGAACGCGCCCCGGCCGCCGGACAAGGATTGACAAAAGCTCGAATTCGGCTGTGGTGAGGTCGCACAACTCTCCAGAGGGCGCGCTGAGCTCCCGCCGCGAAATATCCAAAATCCAGCCATCGAACTCATACCGCTCGGTAGAGGCACCCTCTGTTTGCACCGCCGGCAAGGGCTCATAAGCATAGCGGCGCAGGACCGCACGAATGCGCGCAAGCACCTCCCGGACATGGAAGGGTTTGGCGATATAATCGTCGGCTCCAAGCTCCAGTCCGACCACGCGATCGATGGTGTCGCCCTTCCCGGTAATCATCACGATCGGCACATTCGAGCGCGCACGCACGTCGCGGGCGAGCTTAAGACCGTCTTCACCGTTCAGACCTAGATCAAGGGTGATGAGATCGGGAGCTTCGGCAGAGATCGCAGCCATCATCTCTGCGCCGTCTCCTGCTTCCGAAACTTGGAAGCCCTCAGGAGCCAGTGCTGAGCGCAGCAGTGCGCGCACGTCCGGATCGTCGTCGACGATAAGAATATGCGCAGTTTGCCAGATCTGAGACATAACCCATGCCTTTACACAAACTTTAACATATTTGGACGATCGTCACTGAAAAAGGCGTCTTTGCACCCAATTGCACAACGCGCGCATACGGCAGGCAAGTCCCGCTGGTTAAATCTGGCTATCGATTTCAAGCTGGAGGAAGCGCGATGACCCTACAGGCAGCAACCGGCCCTCAATATAGCCGCACACCCCTGATTTGTGAAAGCGTCTTGTCCGGCGCCGTGAACAAGACCTATGCGCCCAAGCAAGATGTTTTCTACGAAGGCGAGCCCAAGCGGAGCGTCTATAAAATCGAAGTTGGTGCAGTATCGCTCTATAAGACGATGGCCGACGGCAGACGGCAGATATTCGATTTTGCGTTTGCAGGCGATGTCATCGGGCTTGGCGCTTCCAAGGCCCATTCTTGCAGTGCACAGACCGTCGGCCAGGCTCAGTTGAAATCGCTGCCCGTTTCTAGGCTCTATCAGCTCGCTGAGAGGGACCCGAGCTTCGCCCTTGGGCTTTACCAGGCCGTCTCTTCTGAATTGGAAACGACGCGCGATCTCCTTTTGACCTTGGGGCAGCACGACTCGATCGAACGGGTAGCGATTTTCCTTCTGACCCTGTCGCAGCGGAATTCGCGGAATGGACAAGATCCGTGCCTCCTCACCATCCCCATGACGCGCGCGGATATTGCGGACCTGCTCGGCATGACCATAGAGACGGTGAGCCGGTCGCTGACCAAGCTTCGCGAGCTTGAGCTGATTACGATGATCCGGGCGTCCACCATACAGATCATCGATTTGAACCGGCTCAGGACTTTGGCTGGCCGTATAAACCGCCATTGAGCTCATCCATTACCTGATTGAGTCCGGGGATGAATCCCGGCACCTCTTCGAAAACCAGAGTTTGCGGTGGATTAAGCTTCAGCGAGAAGCCTGTGGAAGAGAGCGGCGTCCAGATAGGTTGAGCCATATGCGTTGCCGGCAAGAACCTGGAACGGTTCTTCCGGTTCGCCCAACCGGTCGGCAACGAGCGCGGCTCCGGTAAAATCCTGGCCGGCGGTGTAGCCATTAACGGTCACGGCCGTCTTGAGGTTGGCGGCCAGCGCGGAGCGTAGCCCCTGCTCAGAGTCTTCAAAAGCAACGCATCGATCTGGACTGACGCGCATTTCCTGGAGCACAAAGCGGTAAATATCGGGCGCGGGCTTTTTGGCCGGAACGATGTCGCCAGCGCCGATGACCTCGAACCAGGAAACCCCGCCGGGCAACGCGCTTTCGAGCAAGGCGGTTACATTCGCCGGGGTGGTCGTCGTTGCGATCGCAAGCCGCAGCCCCGAATCCCTCGCCTCACCAAGAAGGCGCTTCACTCCCGGGCGCAAGGGAATTCGCCCTTCGGCGAGAAGCTGGACATAGTGCCCGGTTTTGGCGGCATGCAGGCCGGCCACAAAATCGGACAGGGCATGGGGACGGGGAAATTCGGGAATGTACCGGTCGAGGTAGTGATAAATCCGTTCCTTGCCCCCCGTTACGGACAAGAGTTCGCCATAGAGTTCCACGGACCACTCCCAGTCCAGCCCGGCCTCGGAAAAGGCGCGGTTGAACGAAACCCGATGGCCATCCCGCTCTGTGTCGGCCAGGGTTCCATCAACGTCGAAGATCAACGCTTCCAGCCTGCTCATCGATTTCCCTCCGCTGCAGCAATATCCGCCGTCGCATGGGTGTGCTGGCCCGCCAATGAGAGCGGAATAACCGTCATTGCGAGCGAAGCGAAGCAATCCAGGCTAAGTCTCTGATCCTGTTGTGGATCGCCACGGCGGCTAAAGCCGCCTCGCGATGACGGCGAACACATTGCGGCCGGATTCCCATTAATCCAGTTTCTTCCCCAGCCGCCCCGCCAAATCCTGGATATACTGCCACGCCACGCGCCCCGACCGCGCGCCGCGCGTCATAGACCATTCGAGCGCCTCGGCGTGCAGCTGCCCGGCCGGCAGCTTCAGCCCGTAATGCTCCGCGTAGCCTTTCACCATGCCGAGATAATCGGCCTGGCTGCAGTTGTGGAAGCCGATCCAAAGCCCGAAACGGTCGGACAGCGAAACTTTTTCCTCCACCGCTTCTCCGGGATTGATGGCGGTCGCGCGCTCATTGTCCATCATCTCGCGCGGCATGAGGTGGCGGCGGTTTGACGTGGCGTAGAAGATCACATTGGCCGGGCGGCCCTCGACCCCGCCTTCGAGCACGGCCTTGAGCGATTTGTAGGACGTCTCGTCGGCATCGAAGGAGAGGTCGTCGCAGAAAACGATAAATCGCTCGGCCCGGCCGCGCAGGTGTGAGAGGCAGCGCGGCAGGCTGCCGATGTCCTCGCGGTGGATTTCGACGAGCTTAAGCAGAAGCCCGGACGCAATCCCGCTCTGCTTTGCCGCGATCCCGGCATGCACGGCCTTGACAAGCGAGCTCTTGCCCATGCCGCGCGATCCCCAAAGCAGCGCATTGTTTGCGGGCAAGCCCCGCGCGAAGTTTTCGGTGTTGGCAAGCAGAGTGTCGCGCATCCGGTCCACGGATTTCAGAAGCGCAATGGGCATGCAGTTCACATGCGTCACGGGGAGAAAGCGGTTCTCCTCGGCCTGCCAAATGAACGCTTCCGCTGCTGCAAAATCAGGTGCGGGAAGCGGCTGCGGCGACAAGCGCTCCAGGGCTTCGGCAATCCTATGAAGAGTGGCTTCTAGCGTCTGAGGCGTGTGTGTCATGGGGTGGTCTGGGACAAAAGCGCGCGCGGCCAGGGCGCGGGGCCTGGAAGATGGGCAACTATGCGCTATTTTACCATTGACGCAACGGCACATTGTGAAAAGTTGCGAACTTCAAGCAAGCCGCTATAAGACTAAAACGCTTGCACCCGCGCCGCTCCAAGCGCGCAATCTCTTTCCGCACACCACGGGGTCTCTTCGATGATTTCTCCTGCATTCGCTCAAACTCCAGGCGCTGGCGGCGGTGCCGGTCTTCTCGATCTGCTGCTGCCGATGGTTGCTGTCTTCGGCATTTTCTACTTGCTGGTTTTCCGGCCGCAGCAGAAGCGCATGAAGGAGCATCAAGCGATGATCAACGCGGTAAAGCGCGGCGACACGGTGGTGACCTCCGGCGGTATCATCGGCAAGGTTGTCCGCGTGGCCTCCGATGGCGAGCTTCGAGTGGAAATCGCTGAAAATATTCAGGTTCGCATAGTGAAAGGCACCATAACAGAGGTGCGCGGCAAGGGCGAACCCGTAAAGGAAAAAGCAAAAGCCGAGACTCCGGCAAGCGGAGACGGAAACGGGACACAACCAACCGCCTAGCCGCGTTGGTAGCGCATAAAGGATCGGATCTCAATGTTCGGGTTTTCATTACATTTTTCGCGCTGGGGCGCGCTGGCTACGCTTTTTCTGTCAATCGCGTCGGTTGTGTTCACGGTTCCGAATCTGATCCCTGTCTCGATCTATGATAGCATGCCTGCTTGGGCGCAGCTGCCGCGCATGCCGCTCGGCCTCGACCTCAGAGGCGGAACGCATCTCCTCTATCAGATCGACACTGTGCAGCTTAAGAAGGGTTGGCTGCAATCCATCCAGACGGATGCGCGCCGGGCCTTGAGCGAGGAGAAGATCGCCCATTCGGGTGTTGCGATCGCGGGCAATTTGGTACGCGTGACGTTGAGAGATCCGGCCAAGATGGGCGAAGCGCTTGAGCGGCTGAAAAAGCTCGCCCAGCCCATCTCGGCCTCGCTTCTCACGGGAAACTCTGCCGGCGGACTCGATCTTTCAGTTGCAGGCGGCGAGAATGGCACCATCACCATCGAGCCTACGCCCGCCGGTTTGCAGCGCAGGGTGGAGAATGCCGTATCGAGATCGATTGAAGTCATCCGGCGGCGCGTTGACCCTACGGGCACGACAGAGGCCACGATCCAGGCACAGGGACAGGACCGCATCCTGATCCAGGTGCCAGGTCTGGCGCCCGCTGAGGTTAAGGCGCGGGTCGGCACGACTGCGAAGCTGACGTTCCAGCTCGTCGATCTCTCCATGACGCCGGAAGAGGCGCAGACAAGCGGCGTTCCGCCGGACGATCAGCTTTTGGCCGACGCGGAGAACCCCGGCCGAAACGTACTTGTACATAAGGAAGTGATTGTAAGTGGCGACGACCTCGTGAATGCTTATGCCGGTTACGACAACAGCGCTGGCGGCCTTGGGCAACGCGCCGTGGACTTCGAGTTCAACAGCCGGGGCGCTGCCGCGTTTGCACGGGTGACGCGCGACAATATCGGCAAGCCTTTCGCGATCGTTCTCGACAATAAGGTCATCTCGGCGCCCGTGATACGCTCGGAAATTCCAGGAGGCCGGGGCCAGATCACCGGGAATTTCAGCGTGGAGGAAGTGAACAGGCTCGCGCTGCTCTTGCGGTCCGGCGCGCTTCCCGCCGCGCTTTCCATTATCGAGGAGCGGTCCGTTGGCCCAAGCCTTGGCGCCGACTCGATCGAGGCGGGAAAAACCGCAGCCATCGTGGGTTTTGCGGCGGTCTCCGTTCTTATGATCTCCTCTTACGGCTTGTTCGGTTTGTTCTCGGTCATCGCGCTTGTGGTCAACATCGCCATCATCATGGCGTGCCTCTCGCTCTTCCACGCAACGCTGACTTTGCCGGGCATCGCGGGCATTGTGCTCACCATGGGCGTTGCGGTCGACGCGAACGTTCTGATTTATGAGCGAATACGCGAGGAGTTGAAGAGCGGCCGGGGGATGATCTCGTCCATCGAGGCGGGCTTCGACCGGGCCTACGCGACCATTATCGACTCACACTTGACCGGACTTTTGGCCGCGCTGATCCTTTACGCCTTCGGATCGGGCACGGTTCGCGGCTTCGCCGTCACATTGTCATTCGGCATTGTGAGCTCGCTTTTCACCGCTATCACGGTTACGCGCCTGATGGTCTCGACATGGTTGCGCGAGGCGCGCCCTGCCGCCCTTGAAATTTAGCGCCGGATGAGTTGAGCCATGATGATGCTAAAACCGCTTTTCCGCCTCCCGCAGAAAATGAATCTTCGCTATGTGAAGTATTTCAAACTCTGCCTGGGGCTTTCGATTGTCGCGATTGTTGGGACGGTTGTCCTTCTTTCCACCCAGGGCCTGAATTTCGGCATCGACTTCAAGGGCGGGACGCTGATGCAAATTCAGACGCAAGGCCCCGCCGATGTCGCAAAGCTGAGAAGCACGCTTTCCGGCCTGGGGCTCGGAGAGATGCAGCTTCAGAGCTTCGGGCAGCCCAATGAAATTCTGATCCGTTTCCCCGAACAGCCCGGCGGCCCGGAGGCTCAAAAGACTGCGGCGGAAAAGGTGCTTGGAGCGCTTGGACCCGGCATCAAGGAGCTGCGGCGCGAGCAAGTCGGCAGTACCGTCTCGAAGGAGCTGATCAATTCGGCGATTTGGGCGATTGTGCTCACAAATCTCGTGATCTTCGTCTATGTGTGGTTCCGGTTCGAATGGCAGTTTGCGCTCGGCGCCATCGTGTCGCTCGCACATGACGTGATGTTCACGATAGGCATTTTCGCGCTGTTCCAGCTCGACTTCGATCTGACCATCGTCGCTGCGCTTTTGACCATCCTCGGTTATTCGATCAACGACACGGTGGTGATCTACGACCGGATTCGCGAGAACTTGCGGCGCTATAAAAGGATGCCGCTTGGCGAACTTCTCGACCTCTCGGTCAACGAGACGATGTCGCGCACGATCATGACGGTCGGCACGGTGTTCATGGCGCTGATCGCTCTCTATTTCTTTGGCGGCGAGGTGATCGGCGGCTTCACATTTGCGATGCTGTTCGGCGTCCTCGTCGGCACATATTCGTCGGTGTTCATCGCGGCGCCTTTCTTGATCCTGGTCGGCGTGAAACGCGATTGGAGCGGCTTGGAAAAGGCCAAGCCCGGCGCGAAACGCGCACCGCTCCCGGCGGCGGCGGCAGGCACCGCGCACGCGAACGGTTTGGATGACTATGCCGGGGATGAGGAGGCCGCCGCTCTGGATGCAGTGGCGGCGCCGGCCGTGCAAGCACAAGCGCCGAAGCCCGCTCTTGCGCCGGAGGCCCGGAAATCTTCAAGCTCACCGGCGCGAACATCCCCGGCGCGCGGCAAAGGCCAGGTGAAGTCCGGGCGTTCCAAGCGGCGGGGTTAGGGTATTTCCGCCGGAAGCGGATTTACCGTCATTGCGAGCGAAGCGAAGCAATCCAGAGTTACGTCTCTGATGTTGCGCTGGATCGCCACGGCGGCAAAAGCCGCCTCGCGATGACGGCGCCGGGGATGGCACGATGCGGGTCAGCAGAGGTGATGGACAAGTCCAAAGACGGCCGGCAAGCTCGGATGGAAAACGCGGCCGCCGCCGCTCTCGTGAGGCAGCGCGACCGGGAGCGGTATTGGAGCGCCCTCTTCGCCCCGGCCTCGAAACGCGCTGGCCTTCTCGCGCTCTATGCATACAACGCCGAGCTGACGCATATCGCAGATGTCATAAATGAGCCTATGGTCGGGCAAATCCGCCTGCAATGGTGGCGGGATGCGATCGATCTCGCGGCACCCGGCACGAAAACGGGGAACCCAGTCGCCGATGCTCTCGCCGCGGCAATTGTGGAGCACAATCTGCCGAAGGAGCGTCTCATTGAGATGGCCGATGGGCGAATCCCGGAAATATTCGGCGATCCCCCCGCCGATATTCAGGCTTTGAGAGCCTCGTTGCAGGCAACGCACGGCGCCCTCTTCGAGCTGGCGGCGGCGATCCTCGGCGATAGCGGCGAGCTGGCGGGGAAAGCAGCCGGGCATGCGGGCCTCGCTTATGGCCTCACGCAAGTGCTGCGCACCGTTCCAATCCAAGCCGCGCGCCGCAAAATCCTCCTGCCTCCCTCTTACTTCGAGAGCCGGGGCGTCAATCTAGCCGTGCTCTATCGCGGGAAAGCGGATGCAAGCTTCGGCGCCGCCCTGGCCGACCTTAGAGGTGCGGCCAATCGCGCGTTGCAGCAGTTCCACGGGCTCGCCCCGGAACTCGATCCGGCAGCCTGGCCTGCTTTCCTTCCGCTTACACTGGTGAAGCCCTATCTTAAAGCCATGGCGGCGCCGTCCTTCGACCCTCTGCACACGATCGCGAGCGTAAACCCCATCAGGCGATTTTGGCGCATCTGGCGGGCGGCGCGGCGGCGCGCGATATAGCATGCGGCCCATAGCCGGCAGGCTCGCCATGAGGTTTAACTCTTTGATATAACTTGACCTAATCCTGAGCTTGTCGAAGGATGGAGCCAAAATTTCCATATAGGTCGAATTCTCCAAGCAGCGAAAACCGATAGATGATGAAATCTCCTCAACCAGGCAGCGCCAAGCGCTTCTACAAGGTCGCAGGTAGCGCAGAGCACAGCGACGGCTTTGGCGTGCAGCTCGACGGACGCCCGATCAAGACGCCGGCAGGCAGCCTGCTTGTGGTGCCAACGCGCGCACTCGCAGATGCCATCGCCGCGGAATGGAACGCGCAAGGTGAAGTCATCGTGCCTGCGAGCCTGCCGCTCACCAAGCTTGCGAATACGGCTATCGATGGCGTTTCGGGCAGGCAAGCGGAGGTCGCGAACGATATCCTGCAATACGCGGCCACCGATCTGCTCTGTTACCGTGCGTCCCATCCGGCACCGCTCGCCGCCAGGCAAGCGCAGGCTTGGGATCCCATACTGAACTGGATTAGCGCCGAGTACGATGCGCAATTTCTAACCGGGACCGGGGTTGCGCATGTGACTCAGCCCGATGCATCGCTCGGCGCACTTCGAGGCGTGATTATGGAGCTGGACGCGTTCACGCTGACGGCCCTGCATGTCAAGACCTCGCTCACGGGCTCCGCTCTCATCGCGCTCGCACATGCTGGCGGGTATCTCAGTGCGGTTGCCGCATGGGACGCGGCCAATATCGACGAAAATTGGCAAATCTCGCAGTGGGGCGAGGACTTCGAAGCGGCACAGCGTCAGAAGAGCAGGTTCGCCGAGTTCGAGGCGGCCTCCCGTTTCTACGCGCTTTCCTGAAGCTCTTGATTCTCAAGCATAAGCTGTGAACGCGGCATAAGCCAAGGAATGTGGCGTCATCCGGCAATTCCCCAAAATATATCACTAAATTCAACAAGTTAAATTTTAAGTTGCAACTTCTTGCGGTCAAAAACAAGGCGAAATTGTCTCGATTCAGTCAATTTGCCGCCAACCAAATCAGTGACGCTCGTTCCCGTTGATATTCTCTCTCTTTTTCCGGCTGAAACAGAAGTGCTAGCGGCATAATACTGGCGGCTGGCCTTCTTCTATGGAGAGAACAATGGGCTTGAGGGCCATTCTCACGGGAGTAACTATCAGTTTGTGCGCGGTATCTGCCGCAAATGCTGCAGATACTTACAAAGGCGGCGCGGGCAGTCTCAAGGACACACCTTTCGTCGAAGTTCCATGGAGTTGGGCTGGCTACTATGGCGGTTTAACTCTGGGATACGGCTCCGGTACATCCGAGCACTATCTTGACCGGAATGACAACCATGACTGGGCATCCAATGACCCGGATGGATTGATCGGAGGCGCAACGGTTGGATATAATTACCAGATCTATCCAGATTGGGTTGTTGGAGCGGAGGCCGATCTAAGCTTCGCCGATATCAATGGCGTTGACAAAAAGCGGGTCTATGACGGGCATTACTGGTTCACCGGCTGGGATGGTCTGCTTACCCTCCGCGGGCGCGTTGGATATAGCCTCGGCCGTACTCTGATATACGGTACGGCAGGCTACGCTGCGTTGCATTCCGCAGAATATGTCGTCGGCAACACGCCGAAGGAAAGTACTGACGGGCGGGGATGGCGCTCCGGCTGGGTTGCCGGCCTCGGTGCCGAACATATGTTCACCGACCGGATCTCGGGCAAAGTTGAGTATCTGCATGTAGGTTTGGAAGACATATCCGGTACTGACATGCAAGCTGAGCCCAATATGTGGCGTTCGGACCTCGATCTCATTCGCGTAGGCGTGAACTATAAACTTAATTAGCTGTTGCACGACGGGCTTTCGTCTGTCGTGGACACGCAATGGCTGGCGGGACGCCCCCGCCGGTCAGCTGCTTCTCGCGATGGCTCAACCTTGAGCATGCGCACAGTTGTCCCACATGAGGGGCAGGAGGCGGGAACGCGATGGTGAAAGATACGGCATTCTTGGAGCACGGCAACGTCGAGCCGCATGCTTGGCTATTGAAGCAACCGTCCGATTACCAGGAACTGTTCAAGATAATGAGGGTCAGTCACCTCGTTCGTTCGGTGGCGGAAAACTACCTCCATTTCCAGCGGGTCGACTGCTACAAAGACTTTCTTACGGCTGACGCCCACGACGGCGAGCAACCGATGCAGGACCGCACCATCAACGCGGGCGTCACCTTTCGAAAGGCGCCTGATTACAGCGCCGCCAATTACTACGATAATTGTCGCGCGCGCACCTATTCATGCAGTTTCTCGCTAAGCAATTCCCCCCTCATCTGGGAGCGGTACGGCGTGTGCGATCCCCTCGGCAAGGTCTGCGTCATCTTCGATTTCGGGAAGCTTAGGTCCACGCTCAATCGAACGATCGGCAACGCCCCCGGCCAGTCGGCGCTGATGGTCGGCAACCTGCGATGCAAGCAGATCTTCTACATCAACTATGGCCAGGTCGGCTATGTCGACACCTCCGCCGTTCAAACCAATGCTGAACGGTTGTCCAATCCGATCATCTACTCCTACATAAAGGATCAACACGAGTTTAGTGGCGAGCACGAACTGAGGGTTACTCTTGCCACGCTGGGGGTCGGTAACTTCACTCTTGCGGATAATACCATCATCAATTTCCCGCCCTCCCTGCAGCTGTCATTTGATTTCCGAACGGCATGTGCAGATGGGACAATTACTCGCCTCATCTGCCAGGATGATGAGACTGTCCGCCACCTGACGCAGGAACTGGCGAAGTTCAAGATCGTCGTCGAGCCCGAAAGCCGCTGATACCAAGACGGGCGCCCGGCCGGGATGGAGAAGTCATTACGACGTAGACATCCTGCATTTGTCGGCATCGCGCTGCGAAGCGATGCATTTTTGCTTAGGGATTGTTTGGAGTTAAGGCTTTTGTTGGCGCGGCTTCCATCTCCTGCTAAGACGGCGGCAATGGCAGCGGGCGTTCGAGGCTTTCCATGGACCTGATGGCGATTGCATTCCCCTTCAACGATCCGGTGGCGATCCATCTCGGGCCGCTCGCTGTCCGCTGGTACGGCCTCGCCTATATGGCTGGGCTCCTGCTCGGCTGGCTTTATATGCGCCGGCTCTGCGAGGAGCAGCGCCTTTGGGGCGGGCCGGCACCGATGAAGCCCTATCAAGCGGATGACTTTCTCTTTTGGGCGACGCTCGGTACCGTGCTTGGCGGGCGGACGGGTTTCTTCCTATTTTACGAGCCGGGCATGCTCATCAACGATCCTCTCCAGTTTTTCCGCATCTGGGAAGGCGGCATGGCATTCCATGGCGGGCTGCTAGGCGTCGGACTTGCGATTTGGCTTTTCGCGCGCCACAACCGCATCCCCGTGCGCTCGCTGATGGACCTATCGGCGGCCGCCGTGCCATTCGGCCTGTTTTTCGGCCGCATCGCGAACTTCATCAACGGCGAGCTTTGGGGTCGCACGACGGATGTGCCGTGGGCCGTGATCTTTGAGAACACCGGCGGCGGCAACATGCCGCGGCATCCCTCGCAGCTCTACCAGGCCGCGCTCGAATGGCCGAATGATCCGGATCGACATGACCACCA
>CAZCIF010000107.1:0-344 GCA_964498645.1 uncultured Rhodomicrobium sp.
GCGTGGAAATGGAACGCGCGCGATCACCTACCTTTGCGATTGCTGGATGAGGGCAATTGCACAAATCATGGTGCATCCATATTATTCGCTATGACAAAGCGTGATAAGCTGATCGCGGCGCTACTGAACAACCCTAAAGATGTTCGTTTTGATGACGCAATCCAGATTGCCAAGTCGCTAGGCTTTACACGCAAGGGCGGCAAGGGATCGCACCAAGCTTATGCGAGACTAGGCGAGCCCGTGGCGTTGAACTTTCAAAACCGGAACGGACGCATCCCTTTGTATCAGGCGAGTTAGCTCATTGCGATGGTGGAGAAATACGGAGACGATCATGAATGATGCGT
>CAZCIF010000107.1:354-11690 GCA_964498645.1 uncultured Rhodomicrobium sp.
CAGGTATTTTGGAGCGATGAGGACGGGGGCTTCATCGCCATCGCGCCCGATTTGCCCGGCTGCTCTGCGTTCGGCGCGACGCAGCAAGAAGCGCTGAGCGAGCTGCAAGATGCCATCGAGGCATGGCTTGAGGCTATGGAAAGCGCGGGCAATCCGCTTCCCGAACCCTCGAAAGCCGCGCGCGCATTTCATCCCGCATAGCCGCGTCAAGCGGCTTGCGTTTCCGCCCCCGCGTTCCTAATACGATGGAACAAAAGCGGAAGGCAGGACAATGAGCGCGCAAAGAACGCTATACGACAAAATTTGGGACGATCACGTTGTCGAAACCCAAGAGGATGGCACGAGCCTCCTTTATATCGACCGCCATCTCATCCATGAGGTGACGAGCCCGCAGGCGTTCGAGGGGCTGCGCATGGCCCGCCGCCGCGTCCGCGCGCCGGAGAAGACGCTGGCCGTCGTGGATCACAATGTGCCGACCACCGACCGCAGCCACGGCATCGAAGATCCGGAAGCCGCGCTGCAGGTGCGGACGCTGGCGGAGAATAGCGCCGAGTTCGGCATCCAATATTTCAGCGAGCTCGACCACCGGCAGGGCGTTGTGCACATTGTCGGGCCTGAGCAAGGCTTCACGCTGCCGGGCACGACCATCGTTTGCGGCGACAGCCACACTTCAACTCATGGCGCGTTCGGCGCGCTGGCGCATGGCATCGGCACGAGCGAGGTGGAGCATGTGCTGGCCACGCAGACGCTCATCCAGAAGAAGGCGAAAAACATGCGCGTGACGGTGGACGGCAAGCTGCCGGACGGCGTCACCGCGAAGGACATCGCGCTTGCGATCATCGGCGAGATCGGCACGGCCGGCGGGACCGGCTATGTCATCGAATATGCGGGCGAAGCGATCCGCGCGCTCAGCATGGAAGGCCGCATGACGGTCTGCAATATGTCGATCGAGGGCGGCGCCCGCGCTGGTATGATCGCGCCGGATGAGAAGACCTTCGCCTATATCCAGGGCCGCCCGCGCGCGCCGAAGGGTGCGGCCTGGGATGTCGCGCGGCGCTATTGGGAGAGCCTGCCTTCTGATGAAGGCGCGCATTTCGACCGCGAGGTGCGGCTCGATGCGGCGAACCTGCCGCCGATGGTGACCTGGGGCACGAGCCCGGAAGATGTGGTGGCGATCACAGGAAGCGTTCCCGATCCGGCAAAGGCCGCGGACGAGGGCAAGCGCGCCGCCATTGCCCGCTCGCTCGCCTATATGGGTCTCGAGCCGGGCACGAAGATGACCGGTATCTCCATCGACCGTGTGTTCATCGGCTCCTGCACCAACGGACGCATCGAGGATCTCCGTGCCGCAGCGAGCATCGTCAATGGCCATCGCGTTTCCGAGCGGGTGAGCGCCATGGTGGTGCCGGGGTCCGGCCTCGTAAAGGAGCAGGCGGAGGCCGATGTGCTGGATAAGATCTTCCTCGCCGCGGGCTTCGAATGGCGCGAGCCGGGCTTCTCGATGTGCCCCGCCATGAACGCCGACAAGCTTCGGCCGGGCGAGCGCTGCGCCTCCACCTCCAACCGCAATTTCGAAGGCAGGCAGGGCTTCAAGGGCCGCACGCATCTCGTGTCGCCGGGCATGGCGGCTGCCGCTGCCATCGCCGGCCGCTTCGTCGACGTTCGCACGTTCGGGAAATAGCCGCGCGCTAAGCCATCCCGGAAAGGCGCTCTGCGCCTTCTCCGGGATCGCAAAAGGTTTAGATCTGCATTTGGAACGATCCGGATAGCCGCAAGCGGCTTCCGGGATGACTCTTCTGCATTCGGCGCATCGTTAACCCTCCGCAGCGCTATCTCTGCTATGATTTAAAAATAGTTGTTTGTAGGATTTGTCATGCGTTGTGCTAAGGCGTTAGAGCGTAGTTCCGGTTCAGATATTGAGGACCGTATCCTCCAAGGCGATTGCATCGAGGTGCTTCGCGGATTGCCATCTGGCTCAGCAAGCCTCGTCTTCGCCGATCCGCCATACAACCTCCAGCTTGGCGGCGATCTTCTGAGGCCCAACAACACGCGGGTCGATGGCGTAAACCACTCCTGGGACCGGTTCGACGATTTCGCGGCGTATGACCGCTTCACCCGCGAATGGCTGGCAGAATGCCGCCGCGTGCTGAAGCCGAATGGGGCGCTTTGGGTCATCGGCACCTATCACAATATTTTCCGGCTCGGCACGGCATTGCAGGATCTCGGCTTTTGGCTTTTGAATGACATTGTCTGGCTTAAGACCAATCCGATGCCGAACTTCAAAGGCACGCGCTTCACCAATGCGCATGAAACCTTGATTTGGGCGGCGCGCGACCGGAATTCGCGGCCAACGTTCAATTACGACTCGCTCAAGGCGTTCAACGACGATCTTCAAATGCGGTCGGATTGGCTCATTCCGATCTGCTCGGGGCCGGAACGCCTGCGCGACGATGGCGGCCGCAAAGCTCATCCCACGCAGAAACCGGAAGCGCTTCTGATGCGCGTCTTGCTCGCAACGACAAAGCCCGGCGACCTTGTGCTCGATCCATTTTCCGGCACCGGCACGACGGGAGCGGTGGCGAAAGCGCTCGGCCGGCGGTTCATCGGAATCGAGCGCGACGCAGATTATGTTGCAGCGTCCCGCGCACGCATCGCCGCAGTGGAGCCATGCGACGCGAAGGCGGCTGCACCCATCGTATCGAAACGCGCCGAGCCGCGTGTGCCCTTCGGCATGGTCTTGGAATGCGGCATGCTACGCCCCGGCGACGCTCTTTTTGATGCGAAGGCAGAGATCAAGGCGCAAGTCATGGCCGACGCCTCGCTCCTTTGGGATGGCATGCGAGGGTCGATCCACGCGGTGGGCGCAAAGGCGCAAGGGCGCGCCGCATGCAATGGCTGGACCTTCTGGCATTTTCAGAAGCCACAATCTGGCCTCGCCCCGATAGACCTCTTGCGCATGGAGGTGCGGCGGACTCTGCACTCTCCATACCGGCAAGCTTAACGGTCATCGGGAGGCGCAGGCCGGCGTTAGGGCGGTTATTCCGCAGGCTGAAGAGTGTGGTTCTCGCTTTCGCCCGCGCGCCTGACGTTCACACTCGTGAATGCGCCGCAGCAACCGCAAGAAATGTAGCGCTGAACCCCTTTTTCGTGGCCGAAGCCATATTCCATATCCTTTGCGCTTAGCGAAGTGCTTCCGCAGCATGGGCACGCCACGCTCCCAGGCGAAAGGCGGCCAAGGCTGTGTGCCGTCTCCAGCCACTGCTGAAATGGAGCTTGTGGTGTTTGTGCCATGTGCATGTCTCCCTTAATTTTTTTTTAGTTTCTTAGACGTTGCTGGGAGCTTCCAAGAAATACCTTCCAGGCGCGCGCGCGAAAGTGTTCGCGAGCGTTGGGCTCAGCTCCGCCAAATGTGCTATAGAGCTAGTGTCTCAGGAGCTAGGTCTACAATCAAGAGTTTCTTCGAACGATAGTCGATCTGTGATAAATATTTCAAATTCAAACTCTTTCGATTGCATTAGACAAACGATGGTTCCTGTTAAGATTTAGCTTTTAACGGTTTGCTTCATGCTCTGCATAAAAAAAGCCCCGCTAAAGCAGGGCCTTGGTCCCGGAATAGCGTTCGAATCTTCAGGCTGCAGCAAGGTTCCGGAGCACGTAATGCAGGATGCCGCCGCTCTTGAAGTAATTCAACTCGTCGAGCGTATCGATCCTGCACAGGAGCGGCACGTCCCTCGCCGTCCCATCCGCGAAGGCTATGCTGGCGGTCAGCTTGATCAGCGGCGACAAATTGCCGAGTCCCTTGATCGTTACAGTCTCGTTGCCCTTAAGGCCGAGGTCCTTCCAGGATACGCCTTCCTCGAAGACGAGCGGCAGCACGCCCATGCCGACAAGGTTGGAGCGGTGAATGCGCTCGAAGCTCTGAGCGATCACGGCGCGCACGCCAAGAAGCCGCGTGCCCTTCGCCGCCCAGTCGCGGCTCGATCCCGTGCCATATTCGCGGCCGGCGAAGACCACGAGCGGCACGCCCTCCGCTTTATAGTGCATGGCGGCGTCATAAATCGGCATCTGGGCGCCGTCTGGATAGTGGATCGTCACGCCGCCTTCGACGCCTGGAACCATCTGGTTCTTGATGCGGATATTCGCAAAGGTGCCGCGCATCATGACTTCATGGTTGCCGCGCCGTGCACCGTAGGAGTTGAAATCGGCAACGCTGACTTGATGCTGGAGAAGGTAGGTTCCCGCAGGTCCGGCTTTGGCGATGGAGCCTGCGGGGCTGATATGGTCGGTCGTGATCGAGTCGAGGAAAAGGCCGAGTATGCGGGCATTTTCGATATCGCCGGCCGGCGCAGATGGGCCGCCTGACAGGTCTTCGAAATAGGGCGGGTTCTGCACATAGGTCGATCCCGTATCCCAAGCATAGGTATCGCCCGTCTTGGATCCGCCCACCGCTTGCCAGCGCGCGTCTCCTTTGAAGACATCGGCATAGCGCGACTTGAACATATCCGGCGTGATATAGGTCCGGATGAATTCCGCGATCTCGCCGGAAGAGGGCCAGATGTCCTTCAGGAACACGGGCGAGCCGTTCTTGTCCGTACCGACCGGGTCCGTCACCAGGTTCAGCTTCATCGTGCCTGCGAGCGCGTAAGCTACGACCAGTGGCGGCGAAGCAAGATAGTTCGCACGCACATCCGGGTTGACGCGGCCCTCGAAGTTGCGGTTGCCCGAAAGAACCGCCGCCACGATGAGATCGTTCTCGTTGATGGTCTTCGAGACCGGGTCAGGCAGCGGCCCGGAATTGCCTATGCAGGTTGTGCAGCCATAGCCGGCAAGATTGAAGCCGAGCGCGTCCAAATCGCTCTGCAGGCCGGACTTCGAGAAGTAATCGGTCACGACCTGGCTGCCGGGTGCAAGCGAGGTCTTCACCCATGGCTTTGGCTTTAGGCCTTTTTCACGGGCTTTGCGCGCAAGCAGGCCTGCCCCGATCATGACGCTCGGGTTGGACGTGTTCGTGCAGGATGTGATAGCCGCGATGACCACGTGGCCGTCTGCAATCGAATAGGTCTCGCCTTCGACCTCACCAGCTTTCTCGAAAGGCTGAATCGCGCCGCCTTCGCTGACCATGGTTGCCTCTTCGCCGCCAGGCTCCACGTTGCGCATCCCGGCGAGCGCATCGATGAAGCCTTCAGCCGCATGGGCCAGCGGAACGCGATCCTGCGGGCGGCGCGGCCCTGCGAGGCTCGGCTCCACGGACGAAAGATCGAGATCGAGCGTGCTAGTGAAGACCGGATCGGGAGTGGTGGTCTCGCGCCACATCCCTTGCGCTTTCGCGTAAGCTTCGACGAGCGCCACGCGATGCGGGTCGCGCCCGGTCGACCTGAGATAGTTGATGGTGTCCTTATCCACGGGGAAGAAGCCGCAGGTTGCACCATATTCGGGCGCCATGTTCGCCATTGTCGCGCGGTCCTCAAGCGACAGCGAGTCGAGGCCATGGCCGAAATATTCGACGAATTTACCGACAACGCCCCTTTTTCGCAGCATCTGCGTGACGGTCAGAACGAGATCGGTCGCGGTCACGCCCTCGCGAAGGGCGCCCGTGAAGCGGAAGCCGATGACCTCGGGGATCACCATCGAGATCGGCTGGCCGAGCATTGCCGCCTCGGCCTCGATGCCGCCGACGCCCCAGCCGAGGACCGAAAGCGCGTTAACCATGGTGGTGTGGCTGTCGGTGCCGACGAGCGTGTCGGGGAATGCCTGCGTGACGCTGTCCTCGTCTTTTATCCAGACGGTCTGCGCAAGATATTCGAGGTTTACTTGATGGCAAATGCCGGTTCCCGGAGGTACGACGCGGAAATTCGCGAAAGCGCGTGAGCCCCAGCGCAGGAACTCATAGCGCTCCTTATTGCGCTGATATTCGTGATCCACATTGATCTCGAAGGAGCGCGTATTACCGAAGCTATCGACCATCACCGAATGGTCGATTACAAGATCGACGGGGACGAGCGGGTTGATCTTGGCCGTGTCGCCGTGAAGGGCGGTCATCGCATCGCGCATCGCCGCCAGATCGACGACAGCAGGAACGCCGGTGAAGTCCTGCATCAAGACGCGGGCGGGACGGAACGCAATTTCGCGGGTGGATTTCTTGCTTGTTAACCATTGCGCCATGCCGCGGATGTCGTCCGCCGTCACCGTGCGCCCGTCCTCAAACCGCAAGAGGTTCTCCAGCAGAACTTTCAGCGAATAGGGCAGGGCGGCAATTCCTGCTAAGCCGTTCATTTCGGCATCGCGCAGTGAGAAATACTCGTAAGCCTTGCCATCGACGGTCAGCGTCTTGCGGGAACGGAAGCTGTCGAGCGAGCGTGGAGTCAAAGAGGCCACAGCGGGTTCTCCATCATCATGCGAAAAAGCGTCTTGTGAGCTTGGGTCACCCTAACATAAAGATGGGTGGCAGATCGTAAAAACGGGATGAGCAATTCCTTGGCAAGAATCGAGCCTTCGGGCAATGTAAACCTGAAGCTTAACCGGACGGGAGCCGTGCAGCTGATCGCCGCGGAAGGTCTTGCTTGCCAGAGGGGTGGCCGCATCGTGGTGTCTGGCTTGTCTTTCGAGGTGCAGGCCGGCAGCGCGCTCACTTTGCGCGGGCCGAATGGATCGGGCAAGACAACGCTGCTTCGCACCATCGCTGGATTCCTACCTCCCGCAGCCGGGGTTATCCGGGTAACGCGCGGTTCGCCAAGACTCCCTCACCCCTACACTCCTCCCAACGGGAGAAGCGCCGGGAGTGTTCCTTCCACCCGTGAAGAGAGGGATAGAACGGGAGGGGACGCCGGTGACGGTGTCTTCCATTATTTCGGTCATGCGAACGGGATAAAACCACGCCTCTCCGTCATCGAAAATGTGAGTTTCTGGCAGCGCTATTACAGTGGAGGCGAGGATGTCGAGGCTGCGGAAGCTTCGCTCGATGCTTTCGCTCTCCTCAACCTTGCAAGCTTCAGCGCCGGTCACCTCTCGCAAGGACAAGCGCGAAGGCTCGGTCTGGCGCGCCTGCTTGCGGCGTACCGGCCGGTCTGGCTGCTCGACGAGCCATCGGTTTCCCTCGATGCGGCCTCCACGAAGCTTCTTGAAAAGGCCATAGCCGGCCATCTTTCCGCTGGCGGTCTCGCCATCATTTCAACGCATCTGGATCTAGCTCTGCCAAACGCCCCGGTCCTCGAACTCGTCCCCCCGCAGTTTCTCCAATGAACGCCTTTCTTGCCCTCATAGGCCGCGACCTCCGTCTCGCAACCCGGCAAGGCTCGGCCGTCGGAACGGCGCTCGGCTTCTATCTTGTTGCCGTGTCCATCATTCCCCTCGGCCTAGGCCCGGATCTGAAGCTTTTGAGCCGCATTGCGCCTGGCATCCTCTGGATTTCATTCCTGCTATCGGCGGTGCTTTCGGTAGACGCGCTGTTTCAAGAGGACCGCGACGACGGATCGCTCGATGCGCTTGTTTTAGGCCCGCTTCCCGCCGAGTTGATCGCCGCATCGAAAAGCCTTGCCCATTGGGTCACGACTTGCTTGCCCTTGATCGTCATCACCCCCCTTGCCGGCCTTCTTCTCAATATCGAGCCGGAAACTCTACCGAAGCTCCTTGCCGCGCTCGCCGCAGGGACGATCGGCATCAGCTTTGTCGCAGGCGCCGGGGCCGCGCTCACACTTGGGTTACGGAAAGGAGCGCTTCTGCTGCCGCTCCTTATTCTGCCACTTTTCACGCCCTTTCTGATTTTTGGGGTGGGTGCGATGGCAGCGTCGCCGGGTGCTTTCGAGCAAAGCATTCTTCTGCTGGCCGCTCTTTCCCTATTCTCGGTGGCGGCGGTGCCATTTGCCGCTGCCCTTTCTCTTCGCCTCGGATTGGAGTGACCCTATATCAGGGTAAAGCTTGGATGCCTTCGAATGGCTGAACTTATAGAATCTCAACCGGCAAGCTGGTGGCGGATTAGCGCGCTCGCAAACCCTTCGGCATTTATGCGCCTGAGCGGCAAGCTTCTGCCTTGGCTTGTGGCGCTGACTGTAATCCTCTTCGTGACCGGTCTCGTCATGTCGTTCCGTGCCCCGCCGGATTATCAGCAGGGCGAAACCGTGCGCATCATGTACGTACACGTGCCCGCCGCCTGGCTGTCGATGGCATGCTATAGCCTGATTGCGGTATCCTCGGTTGGATATCTGATCTGGCGGCATCCGCTTGCTGATGTGTCGGCGAAGGCCGCCGCCCCACTTGGCGCCGCCTTTACGCTCCTCGCACTTTTAACCGGCTCGCTTTGGGGCAAGCCTATGTGGGGCGCCTATTGGGTATGGGACGCGAGATTGACCTCGGTCCTGATCCTGTTTTTTCTCTATCTCGGCCTTATCGCATTGCGCGAGGCCATCGACGAGCCGGGAAGGGCAGGGCGTGCCGCTGCCATTCTGAGCCTGATCGGCGCTGTGAATATTCCGATCATCAAGTTCTCGGTGAATTGGTGGAATACGCTGCATCAGCCGGCTAGCATCATTCGAGCGGACGGCCCTACCATTGACCCGTCGTTGCTTTGGCCGCTTTTTGTCATGGCGGTTGCTTTTACGGTTTTGTTCGTGGTGCTGCATCTAAAGGTGATGCGCACCGAGATCTTAAGGCGGCGCTGCGAGGCCATGATTACCATGCATGTCCGTGGCGGTGCAGGGCAGGCGCAAGCGGGCGGAGCGGCGATATCCCATGTTTGACCTTGGCCCGCATGCCGGATTTATCTGGATTTCCTATGCTGCGGCTGCGCTGTGCGTCGCTGGGCTTACCGTGTGGGCATGGGCGGGTGAGCGATCCCAGAGAAAGCGCCTCGCCGATTTGGAACGCCGCGGCCTCAAGCGCAGGTCTTCGCAGCAGGAGCTTTGAGTTAGCATGACCGCAGGTGCTTCATCCGATGAGACGCCAGGAAAGGCGAAGCCGAGAGCTACGCTTATCCTGCCGCTTGTCCTTGCCGGGATCCTTCTCGTATTTCTTTTTGTGGCGCTTCGATCGGGCGACCCGTCCCGCCTGCCCTCGGCGCTGATCGGCAAGCCTGTGCCGGAATTCAGCCTGCCCGCCATTCCTCAAGCCGTGAGCGGCAACGGTCCGGTTCCCGGCCTTTCCACCGCAGCGTTCAAGACCGGCCGGGTGAGCCTCCTAAATGTCTGGGCCTCCTGGTGTGCGCCTTGCGCGGCCGAGTCACAAGTTCTGTTAGATTTGAGCAAGCAGGGTGTTCCGCTTTTCGGCGTTAACTATAAAGACACCGCCGAGGCCGCGAGGCGGTTTCTTGCGCGGTACGGCAACCCCTTCCAGGCCATCGGCGTGGACGAAAAGGGGCTCACTTCCATCGACTTTGGCGTCTACGGAGTGCCCGAGACGTTCGTAATCGACGGCCAGGGCCGGATCGCTTACCGCTTCCCTGGGCCGCTGACCCCGGAAATCGTAGCGGACAAGATCATGCCCGCTATCAAGCAGGCTGAGAAGGATATAGCGGTTCCGCGCTCATAGCGCCCACGCCCGTCATTGCGAGGGGCAAAGCCCCGAAGCAATCCACAGGCAGCAAATGCGGGGCGGCGGTGCTGACTGCTCCTGGATCGCCACGGCGCTAAAGCGCCTCGCGATGACGGCCGCGGAAGCATTCAAAGCGGACTTGATACGGCTTGCTCCATTTCAAAATTGTAGCTATCCGGGCTATGCTGAACCGGAGCTAATGGCGGAGGGATTCTTATGTCGGGCATCGCAGGCCAGGAAGGGCTTTCTGGTCCGGACCAGATTTACAAAGCAAGCGCCGGTCTCAAATACACTTTGGGTTTTGTTTTCTTTCTCGCCGTTCTGTTCGCAATCAATGCGATCGTGGGATCGGTCTGGCTTGTACGGCACAATCTTTGGCTCGACGCGCTGATCTTTTTTCTCTTGTTCGGCGCGGGGTGCTGGCTCGTCTTTCTAGGGGCGGCATTCCTTTTCTCGGCAACGAATACCGAGGCGGTGCTTGGAGCCAATGGCCTAGCGCTTCTCGTTCCGAATTGGCGCGGTCCGACGCCCTATGTGCCATACCGGCGGCTGTTTATTCCTTATAGCGACATCTCCGCGATTGAAACACGCGGCGAGATCTACAAATATTATGTTCTGCCTATTGCTGCGAAGTGCCTGACGGTCGTGCGCCGGAATGGCGAGCGCGTTCAAATCGGATACACAAGGGAAAACGCTGCCGAGAATGCTTTCCCCTATGCCGAGCTTGCGGAGGAATTGAGCAGGCGGACAGGTCTTCCTGTCGCCAGCCGGGGCACGGTCGCGGGCGGAACGAGGCTGCGCGCGCTGCTGCATGATGAGCCGCCCCAGGATGCGCCAAGCATAAGCGACGCAGAGGCAGCGAGGCTTCTGAATGCGGAGGCCAAGGCCTGGAAAGGGGCCATGGCGGCTATCGCGATTGTCATCGCGGGAGGATTAGTCTTTCAGGGCGTCCGCATCGTAACTGCGACATTCGCAAAACCGGCAGCAGCGGTCCGGCGTTAGTCGCTCACGATTTCTGGCGGCGGGCGCCGGTATCCCGCCATGAAAAGGAGCGCACCAAGCACTCCAAAGAGAATGGAAACGGGCAAGGTCAGCAACGGCTCGACGAGGCCGTTCCACAAATATGCCTGGCCATGGCCGAGGAAAAAGTGCTCCAAATTTTCCTGTCCCTGGGGGATATGGGTTTGCAAATGGGTCGAAAGCGATGTGAGGAGCAGGCCCTCCCCGGGGGTGGCAATGATGCGCGCGCCGTCATACGCCAAGGCGATGAATGCGAGGAAGAGGAACAACTTGCCTAATAGGCGAAGAAAAAGCATGACCGTTCCCTGCTAGCAGAGCGTTCTTATCCGCACCCATTAGCGGGCGCAAGGCCCCATTTGGGAACGCCTGGACGGCGTTCCGCGTTGCTCAGCCTGTAGAAAGTGCGAACTTCGACCAATCGCTCCTTGCATGAGAGGCGTTAAACCCCAAAAGGTAATAAGAAGCGTTGGCGGACAAGGGGCTTCGATCCGCACTATCAAGGGTTCAGAATCCAGTCTCGCGAGAGGTGCTAGAGTTGCTGACGTCGTGCTGCGGAGGTCTCGTTTGACGGTTCCAAACGTGCCGGAAGATTTCCCGAAGGGGTTGCGCGTGCTTGTCGTCGAGGACGAAACGCTCGTGGCGATGCTTATTGAGGAATATCTGGCCGAGCTCGGCTGCGAAGTCGCCTTTTCGGCGAGGCGCGTGGCAAAGGGCATAGAGAGTTTGGAACACTGCCGCGCCGATGCGGCGGTGCTGGATGTGGTATTCGGCAAGGCAAGGCCCGAAGGCAAATT
>CAZCIF010000108.1:0-11649 GCA_964498645.1 uncultured Rhodomicrobium sp.
GCAGCCAAGCTGGCCGAACTCCTCCGCACTCGCTTTGAATTCATAATATTCGTTGCGCGAGCAGCCATGATGCACAAGATGGTCGGCGAAGAATCGCGGCCGCCCGAATTGGTCGAGGTCTGAGGCTCCAAATTGGCCGAGCGAGAGCTGAATAAGCGTCTCGGCAACCCAGCCCGGATGAATGGGACATCCGGAAATATTGATGACGGGAAGCCCGGATCGCGAGCGGAAACCGGCCCCAAGCAGCCCGCCTGCCTCGCGTCCCTCGAAAGAAAGCCCGCAGGCTTCCGTGACGTTGTCTCCGGCTGCCGTCACCCCGCCATATGCCGCGCAGGAGCCAATTGCGATCACATATCGCGCAGCCTGCGCCATCTCAGCGATAATTTGCATCATCGGCGTGCCGCTTCCGGCCTGAACGTGGAACCTGCCGGAGCCGCCCGGCCCGCGAAGCACGGCCCCTTCCAGGCACAGGATGCCGAGCGGCTGTTCCCCCGACCGGACTCGGTTCAAGAGATCGTTGAGGCTTGTGCCTCCCGCTTCGCTTATGGACGGATGCGAGAGAACGCCGATGCGGGCAAGATCGAGGGTGGAGAAAAAATCCGGTGCCTCGGCTCCGAGAAGGGACAGGCTGCAGCCGCCGCAACCGCCCGATTGCAGCCAGAGGAGGGTGAGTTTTTCCGGGCTCAGCGTATCAAGCGGCATGGCGGTCCGTGCTGCGTGGAATGCATAGCGTGAAGACGGCGCCCCCTGCGGCATGGTTGGAGGCGCAGAGCCGCCCGCCAATGTCCTCGGCAAGCCCGTAGCTGACATAGAGGCCTAGGCCGATCCCCTTGCCGATCGGTTTCGTCGTAAAGAACGGCTCGAAAAGCCTCTTCATGGCTTCCGGCGGAATGCCCGGTCCGCAATCCCGGACGGCAATGCTGACCCAGTCGCCCGTTCTCTTGGCGATGATCTCAAGCTTAGGCGCCGGTTGACCATCCATGGCATCGAGAGAGTTTTGTATCAGGTTGACGAGAATTTGGTGAATAGCGCCGCGCGCGCCCAGCACATTCAGATCGTCTGGCGTGTCAAACGAGACGGTTGGCTTCGCGCGCGCCGTTTTCACCACCCAGCTTGCCGCAGTTTGGATGACGCGCGTTAGATTGAACTCTTCCGGCGGCTCCGCCTGACTGCTTGAAAACCGCCGCAGATCCTGGACGATTTCGCTGGCGCGGGTTGCACCTTCTAGCGTGCCATCGATGAGCGGCTCGATATCGGCCAGCATGCGGTCGATCTTGAGGTCTTTGCGCAGCGCCTGAAGGTCTTCACCCCGTATTCCGGCATTCGTCGCCTCGATATAGCGCCGGACGCGCAGCGCGTATTTCTTCAAAGCGTGCATATTGGCGAAAACGAAGCTGATCGGATTATTCAGCTCGTGCGCGACGCCGGCGACGAGCCGCCCGAGCGCCGCCATTTTCTCCGAGAAAACGAGGTGCTGTTGCGCCTCTTGCAGCTCACGGTGCGCCAGGTCGAGGCGTTTATAGGCCCGGCGCAGCTCGCCCAGCGGGCGGCCTACCATGACCCCGCCCGCATACCGGCCCTTATGGTCGAAACGGGCGGAACAATTCACCGCGAAGGGAGCAGGCGCTCCGCTGCTTTCACGCAGCGCGACCTCGCAATCGGCGACCGCGCCGTCCTCCCGCAGCTTTGCCATCAATTGCTTGACCGTGGCAACGCTCCCCGGATCGAAAATTGTCAGGAGCGGCTGTCCTATCATCCCAGCCTCCCGGCGCCCTGTGACCTGTTCGAGCGCGAGGTTGACGCGCTGAATGCGGCCCAAGCGGTCGCAAACGGCAAGCACGTCCGTCATCGATGCGAACACGCTCGCAATAAGCTGCTGAGCTTCTTCCAAAGCTGCGTTCTTGACCTCAAGCTCAACCTGGTTCTCGACGAGCTCGGCGTAAACGGCATCCATTTTCTGGATGACCTCGATCCATGCGTCCTCATTGGGCTGCCCAAGTGAAATGGCGTGAGCTACGCCTGCGCGGGCGAGCAGGCTTTGCTCGTGACAGGCCGGTTTCGGCGCAGGTTTCACCATCGACTTATGACATCCCCGAAGCGAACTTCTTCTTCGCGGGTTCCACCGGGAGCGCCTCTATTTTTTCCAAACCATACCGTTCAAGCTTAGCGCGAAGACCGACGCGGGACAGGCCAAGTTCCTTCGCTGCCCTGCTCTTGTTCCACCGGTGCCGGATCAGACTCTCGCGGAGAATGCAAGCTTCGAGGGTCTCGATGCGCTCGCGTAACGTTCCTTCGAGATTTGCAACCGTCAAATCGGACTCGATTGCATCCTGGCAGCGCGGTGCCTGCAAAATGCGCCGCGACAGATACTCCGCTCCAATCGTGCCTTCCTGCGGTCCCATCACCAGGAGATGCTGGATCTCGTTTTGAAGTTCCCGCACATTCCCTGGCCACTGATAGGTTCTCAGGCACTCGATCGCTTCCTGCGAAAGGCCCTTTACAGACTTTCCGAGCTGTTTCTGCGCCTTCTCCAGGAGAATTACGGAAATAATGGGAATGTCCATGCGCCGGTCGCGCAAGGGCGGAGCATGGATCGTAACCGTCGCAAGCCGGTAATAGAGGTCCTCGCGGAAGCGGCCAGCCTGCACTTCGGCTTCGAGATCGCGATTGGTCGCAGCAACCACGCGCACATCGACGGTGCGCGTCTGCCGTCCTCCAACGGGACGGATTTCGCCCTCCTGCAATACTCTTAGCAGCTTTGCTTGGAAGGCTGGCGAGACTTCGCCGATCTCATCGAGGAACACGGTGCCGCCATCGGCCCGCTGGAACAGACCCGTATGGTCCTCGATGGTCCCTGTGAAAGCGCCGCGGCGATGGCCGAACAATTCGCTTTCCAGGAGCTCATCCGGCAGCGCAGCGCAGTTTTCGACGACAAAGGGCTTGTTCCAGCGGAGGCTGTTGTAATGCAAGGCACGAGCGATGAGTTCTTTGCCCGTGCCGGACTCGCCCGTTATCAGCACAGAGATATCGAAAGGCGCAACCCGCAGCATGCGCTCGCAAACCGCATTCATCGGGCTTGCCTTCTCGCGCACGATGCCGTCATCGCTCAGGTAATGCTCGCGCAAGCCCAGCCGGCGGCCCGCGATGACCTTTTCCGCGCGGCTCGACGACATTTTGAGTTCGATGGCAAGAAGCTCATTCTGCCGTTGCAATTCGTAAAGCCGGACGGCGTTCTTCAGCGTTAGCGTCAGGCTTTCTGGCTGCCATGGCTTGGTGACGTATTGATAGATACCCGCTTCGTTGATGCCTTGAATGATGTCCTCGGCGTCCGTGTAGCCCGAAATGATCATGCGCACCACGTCCGGCCAGCGCTCGCGGACGGTTTTCAAAAATTCCACGCCCGTCATGCCGGGCATGCGCTGGTCGCAGAAAACGACCTGGATTGCCTGATCGGCCAGAATAGCTTCGGCTTCACGGACCGAAGTGGCTTTCATGACGTCGAAGTCGTCTTCGAGAATGCGCTTGAGCGCTTCGACGCTTCTAATCTCGTCATCGATGATGAGCACGGAAGGCAGGGTACTCATGACGTCCTCCCGCCAACGTCATTGCGAGCGTAGCGAAGCAATCCAGGGGCCGGCGGCACGAACCTGGTGATCGCTGGATCGCCACGGCGGCCAAGGCCGCCTCGCGATGACGGATAAGCGCACATTGGCTGAGTATGCTCCAAAACGCGCATCTATTAACAAATCCTCGGCAGCGGGTCGCCCGCGAGCCAGTCTACCATGCGGCTTCCGCCGAATTTGGTCTGCATCTGCACGAAGGCGTGGGGGTCGGCAACGACTTCACCGGCGATCGCGGCATCGCGCCCGAGCGGATGGGCGCGCATGACTTCGAGAAGGCGTTCGGCGTCCTTCATTTCGCAAATCGCGATGAGCTTGCCTTCATTGGCAATGTAAAGCGGATCGAGGCCGAGTAGCTCGCAGGCTGCCAGCACATCGGGCTTGAAGGGAATAGCGCTTTCGGTGAGGCGCATACCAATGCGCGATTGCTGCGCGATTTCGTTCAGGGTCGCTCCCAATCCACCGCGCGTGGGATCTCTCAGGCAATGGATCGAGGGGACGGCCGCAACCATATCCGCGACAAGGCCGTGCAAGGCCGCGCTATCCGACAAGATTTCTGTTTCGAAGGTCAGGTTCTCGCGCTTCGAGAGCACGGCGATGCCGTGATCGCCGAGCGTGCCGCTGATAAGTATCGCATCGCCGGGCTTGGCGCGGTCGCCGGAAATGTCCACACCGGCCGGCACAATGCCGATGCCCGTCGTCGTGATGAACACGCCATCGCCTTTGCCTTTCTCGACAACTTTCGTATCGCCCGTAACGACAGGTACTCCAGCGTCGCGGGAAGCGCGCGCCATGCTCGCGACGATGCGTTCAAGATCTGTGAGGGGAAACCCTTCTTCGAGGATGAACGCCGCCGACAGATAAAGCGGGCGCGCGCCAGCCATCGCGACATCGTTGATTGTGCCGTGGACAGCGAGCGATCCGATATCGCCACCGGGGAAAAAGAGCGGCGAAATGACATGGGCATCGGTTGTCATCACCATCCGGCCTGCCTCGATGCCGAACGCCGCCTGGTCATTGCCTTGAGCGAGAAGCGCATTGTCAAAATGCCGGTGGAACAGTGACCGTACCAGTTCCGCTGTCGCCCGCCCGCCGCTGCCATGCGCGAGCTCCACCGCGCCCTCAAAGGGCAGCGAGGTATTTTGTCCTGGAAACCGGGTCTCGGGTGCGTTCATGCGGCGGCTCCAGCGGTCGATGGCTGTTGGCGGAAACGGCCGTAAGTCCAATAGGCCGCGCAGGCTCCTTCGGAGGAGACCATGCAGGAGCCGATAGGATTATCGGGCGTGCAGACGGTGCCGAAGAGCTTGCAGTCCGTGGGCTTTTTTACGCCGCGCAAAATGGACGGGCACTCGCAGCTCTTGGCGTCGCGGGCCGGCTTCGTCTCGACGGCATAGCGCCGCTCGGCGTCGAAAGCGGCGTACTCGTCCTTGATGCACAGCGCGCTGGAAGCCACCACGCCAAGCCCCCGCCACTCGAAGGACGGGCGCACTTCGAACACATCGGCGACAAGCTGCTGCGCCTTGAGGTTCCCCTCGCGGGTGACCACGCGGAGATATTGATTTTCCACCTCGTACCGGCCCTCATTCAACTGCCGGACCGCCATCAGGGCCGATTGCATGACGTCGAGCGGCTCGAAACCGGCGATGACAATGGGCCGCCGGTACCTCTTTGCAAAAGGCTCGTAGGGACCGCTCCCGATGACCGTGCTCACATGGGACGGGCCGAGAAACGCATCGATGGAGACGCTGCCGGTATCTTGTACCTCGGGGCTTTCCAGGATTTGCTGGATCGCGGCGGGCGTGAGCACATGATTGCAGAACACGGAGAAATTCGTAAGGCCCTCGGCTTTTGCCTTGCGGATCGCAACCGCCGTTGGCGGCGTGGTTGTCTCGAAGCCGATGGCGAAGAAAACCACCTCGCGCTCCGGGTTTTGCCTCGCGACGTTCAGCGCGTCGTCCACGGAATAAACCATCCGCACATCGGCGCCATCGGCTTTCGCCTTCAAGAGGCTCCGGCGCTTCGATGCCGGAACGCGCAGCATGTCGCCATAGCTGCACAGGATCACGCCGTGCTCTTCCGCGAGTTCGAGCGCGTTGTCGATGCGCCCCACCGGAAGAACGCAGACCGGGCAGCCAGGGCCATGCACGAAGTTTACATTCTCCGGCATCAAATCTTGCACGCCATAGCGGAAGATCGCATGCGTGTGGCCGCCGCAAAACTCCATGATGTTGTATTGGCGGGAAGCATGCGCCTCGCGCCGGATCGCCCCGGCCAAAACTTGGGCAAGCTCGCGGTCGCGGAATTCGTCGACGTATTTCATTGCGCGCCCTCCGCTGCGAAGGCCGCAAGCTCGCTTTCTTCGCCTGCTTCGCGGATCATGGAGAGCGTGCGCTCGGCTTCCTCGGGCGACACTTTATGAAGCGCAAATCCGACATGAATGAGCACGAAATCTCCGGGCGCGACGCTATCGAGGAGCGCGATCGAGATTTCTTTCCTGACGGGTCCAAGCGCGACGATAGCGGTCTCCGAGCCTGGATCGGCGGAGATGACTTGAGCGGGAAGGGCAAGGCACATCGGCATCTACCTTTCGCTAAACTTTAGCCCCGGCCTTGGGGTGCCCGGTCAGGGCAATGGAACGCGCCGCGCGGATGAAGCCCAGCCATGCCTCCATGCCTTCGCCGGAGCGCGAGGATACTTTCAGGATCTTGATGCCGGGATTGATCTTGCGTGCGTTCGCGGCGAGCGCATCCACATCGAACTCGATGTGGGGGAGGAGATCGGCCTTCGTGATAAGCATGACATCCGAGCTACGGATCATGTCGGGATATTTGAGCGGCTTGTCCTCGCCTTCTGTCACCGACACCAGGACCACGCGATGCTCCTCGCCAAGATCGAACATCGCGGGGCAGACGAGGTTGCCGACATTCTCGATGAACAGAACGGACCCAAGCGCCGGCTTCAATTCTTCGAACGCGTGACCAGTCATATGTGCGTCGAGATGGCAGCCCTTGCCCGTATTGATCTGGATCGCGGGCGCGCCAGTCGCGCGGATGCGCTCGGCGTCCATTGAGGTTTGCTGATCGCCCTCGATGACGGCGACGGGAAGTTCATCCTTCAAACGATTGATCGTGGCGGCAAGCAGCGAGGTCTTTCCGGATCCAGGGCTTGAGACGAGATTGAGCGCGAGCACGCCCGCGCTATTGAAGCGGGCGCGGTTTGCCGCGGCATAGGCATCGTTTTTCGCCAGGATGTCCTGCTCGATTTTCACGACCCGGGATTGATCCGCGCCATGCGAATGATCGTGGTGATGGTGGCCATCCCCGTGACCGTGGCTATGCTCATCATGCGCATGGCCGTTCTTCAGGCCACCTACTGCTTCAAGGCGCATCTCGCCTTCTCCGCATCCGCAAACCCCGCACATCAGTCAACCTCCAATTCCTTGATCCTCAGTTCGTCTCCTCCCGTCACTTGCAATTGGTGGCTGCCGCAATTCGGGCACTCCGCCTGACGGTCATTGACCGGCACTGTTTCTTCGCAGGAAAAGCACCATGCAGAGGCGGTTGACGTTACTATATCAAGCCTCGCATTCTCCGCGAGCGTGCCGCGCGTCACCGCGTCGAAGCAGAAACGCAGCGCTTCGGGTTCCACGCCTGCAAATGGGCCGATCTCAAGCCGCACGGTTTTCACGCGCGAGTAAGCATGCGCGGCAGCCTGCTCCTCAAGAATCTGAACCACGCCTTGGCAGAGCGACATCTCATGCATTAGTGAATCCTCACATCGTAGCCAACGCAAGGGTCCACCGCCGTCACGAAAAGCCGGGCGACCGCGTCGAGGTCCTTACGCTGAGAGGAGGCGAGGCGTTGAAGCCCGCGCGCCGCAGCTCCGTCCGGATGGAAATTCCACTCGGTCGGGGCGAGGATGCGATATTGTTCGACGCGCCCGTCTTCCAGGACGACCGCGTGAATGAGGCGCCCGCGCGCCGCTTCGACTTGCGCGATGCCGGTGCCAAGCGTTGCAGCAGACGAAGCAGCTGCGGGTTCGGCACCACCTGGAAGATCGAGCATGCTGCTTGGGATTTCAGCGAGTTCCACGAGGCAGGCAGCGAGCCGCGCGCCAAGCCCAAATTCACCCTCTTCACCCAAGCCGGCCAGCAGGGGATGAGAGCGCTGCCGCGCGAGCGGCGACGTCTCGCGGGGCTGCCCGTCCCACTTCGGGGCCGCAACGAACCGGTCCGCGTCCTCCGCGAAAATTCGACCGGCAAGCTGTGCGCGGTCCAACGGCGGCAGCGGCGCCAGGGGAGCCGCGCCTGCGTCCGGAAGGCCGTTATCGAAAACCTGGTGCATCAGCCGTTGTGCGGGCGTCTTCCCGCTCCGCGCCCAACCGGCGATGTTTTCCGGTGCGATGCGCTCCCGCCACAAGACCGGATCTTCCCCAAAAATGGCGTCTTCCAATAATGCTTTCAGCCGCCGGGATGCGGCCTCGATGCCGTCATAAGCTGCCGCGCCCTTGCCGCCGATTTGCATAGCGGCGCCTCTTTCATCCAGGAACCGCTCGAAATCCCGGAAGATTTGCATGAGGGCTTTCAAAGCCCCAGCCGGTGATGGCTGCCCGCCCTCCGGCAGGAACGCCGGCCAATCGATCAAAATCCTAAGAGCATGCTCCCGTGCCATCTCCATCAGCACAAGAAGCGCACGGATGCGCTTTGTGTCTGTGCTCGCTTCGATCCCAAGCGCTTCCTCGAAAGCTTCGGCGGACGCCACCGATTGCGCGGCCTTACAAACCGCAAAGAGAAGAGAAACCGTCTGCACAATGTCTTCAGGCCGATGGCCGGAGAATTGACGGCTGATGGTAAGCGGCCGGCTCGACACGATCTTTGCGGCGCCGCTGGCGCGCGGAAAAAGATCGATTGCGATCCGGCCTTCCGGCGTCATGTCCGCCCCTCTTTCGAGCTTAACCCGCCAAACATGAGATCGCGGCGGCTCAGCTGCGCGCCTCCGGCCTTCGCCGGCACGCTCGCAGCTTCGGCTTGCTGGGCAGCCTTTTCATGGGCCGGATTGAGGCTTTCGTCGAAGAGAGCGTCAAGTGCTGCTTCCGCCGCCGCAACCGCGGCCTCTTGATTTTCGAACTCCAGCACGGGCGAGAACAGCGAGCACATCTGGTACGGGCCGATCCCGTCCTCGCTGCCGCAAATGAATTCGAACGCTCCTGCCGGAAGCTGCCTTGTAACCTTGGTTCCGGAGGCAAGGCGGCTCCACGACTCCGCATCCGCCTCGCTTGCCGGCAGCGCCATCACATTGATAAACCAGGGCGTCACAAGTACCGAAAGCCAAACGCCGCTGAAGGAGCGCATGCCAATTGCCGCGACGGAAAGCGCGGGATTGAGGATCGGAACATCCCGCATGCGCTCACGTTCGATCCTGGGCAAGGCGGCCTCCAGCGCGCGTGTAAGCTCCGGGGCGGCAATGGCATGCCCAGCCGCCTCGCGCTCGCAATTTCCGTCCGCTAGCACGACCTCAGGCATCTTTTTCGTCCAGCACCATGAAGCCCTCCTGCGCCGCATCGCAGACGGGGCAAGTCCAATGTCCGGGCAATTTCGAGAACGGCGTTCCTGGCGGGATCTGCCAATAATCGTCGCCCTGAGCGGGGTCGTAGACATACCAGCAGATCTTGCATTCAAGCCGCGTGGCGTCGCCGATCTTCTGAATGTCGCCGCCGAAAGAGCCGGCGAAGAAATGCCCGCTCATCGATAAACTCCCAGGATTTCGGCCAGCCGCTCGGCGCTGTCTTCAAGGTCTTCCTTCGCCGCGCAGCCAACAGCCGGAATGGTTGCGATTTCGATGGTGTTAAGGATCAGCGCTTCGCGCGAATTGAAATAGCGCACCCACCAGGCGTTTTTCACGGCGGTGGAGGAGATGCGGCAATTGCCATAGCCGCGGGAGAGAATGGTGACGGCACCCTGGCCCAGGCGCCCGTCGAGATAGGCGGAATCCTCTTCCGTTAGCGGAAGCAGGCTGAGATTGATGACATGCGCGGGATCGCCTTGCCGGTAGGCCGCGAGCTTTTCCGCGAGCTCGGTTGCAATCGCTGGGGCGTTCATGAGATTGGGAGCAGCCACGCCGTCAACGGGACAGAGATATGGCCCCGCGGCCTCTTGCGCCATCTTCAGCACACTTGCCGGAAAATCGCCGGCCTCGATGCGGTCGCCGGTGAGCGTGCCGTTTTCATCCACCTCATGCAGCCGCCAAACTCCGGCCAGCACGGACTCCTGCGCCTGGATCGACGGTCCCGCGATGATGCTGACCTCGCCCTCGCCCAAAAGCTGTCCGATGAAATCGCGATTGGCCGCGTTGAGCGCATCAACGCAGATCTCAACCGTCGTACCGGGAGGCGGCGCCGCCCGCAAAGCATCCAGCACTTCATCGAGCTTTAGAAGCGCGGGGCGGAAGGCTTGCGCGTCTTCTTTCTCTGGGACCTCGGGCATCGCGTAGGTGCGCATGCCCTTCGGCATTTCCATATACGCGAACTCTGCGCCGTCTTCGTCATGGGGCTGGCTGCCGGGGCCGGGCAATCCGTTGAAGCCGCTCATGGATGATCTCCAAAATGATCCTGGCCGTGGCTCGCGCCGTTCGCAGTGCTTGGGATGCAGCCTTCGGGAAACTGGTAGGGCGGCGGCTCCGAAGGCTCGCGCGCAAGTATCCCTGCGATTTCAGAGAGATAATCTTGCCAATCGAGCACGCGGCAGATCGCGCCGAGATAGCCTTCGCCCCTGCAGAAAACGAGGGCGGGGAAGGCGTTGAAGCGATAACGGAGCTGAAGCGCGCGCTCGGCCGGCTTCTCGACAAGTGCGGGCGTCAGACGTCCTCCGAATTGCTTCAAGATTTCGGGAAGGATGACGGCCACGTCATCGCTTTCCACGAGGCGTTCGGAGTCGCCGGCGAAGAACAGCACCGTCTCTGCGTTCGCTTTCAGGAAGGCGGGGGCAGTCTCTGCGTTCACGCTGGCGAAACCATGTTTAGCAGTCAGGGCATCGATCAGAGGCGAGGTCATGGCTTTCCCTTAAGTTCCGGTGCGTTGCGGCTTCAAATGACTGGGAAGCTCAGGCTCGCGGCCGATCAGATCGGCGAAGAGGTGATCGACAGAGGTCTCGCCCTGCATGACGAGCGCCAGCGCCTGGAGAGCGTCGCCGGTCTTGACTGCATCTTCGGCGCTGATGACCTCGCGCGCCGTGCCGAGAAACACCAGCACCCAGGCGCCCGCCGGCTGCTCGCCCACGAGCGCCATATCGACTTCGCGGCTCTCTCCATTGGCGCAGCAGAGTGCGTAACGCTGCCTTGGCTCAACGACCTGCATGGGAATACCGATACACATCAAAGCGCCTCCCGGCCTTGATCTGCCGCAAATCGCATGGCGAGCACCCTGGCGTCGCCCGACCGGCAGGCCTCCTCTTCGCCCGGCCTTTCCGCCTCGTAGCGCGACATCAGCATGTGTTTGCAGGCCAACGTTGCGTTTTCTGCCAATGGTTCGGCCCGGCGCTGGGCCAGTATACCAAAGCGGCCGAGAAAGTTCACAGCCTCCGCCATCGCGGCTGGAATTTGCGCTTTCACTTCTGGCCGGAGGCTGCCGCCATAATCCTCAAGTTCGGAGGGCTGCACCCCAATCAGGAGGAGATGCGCCGGCACCTTACCCAAAAGCTCCGCGGTGGCCAGCACCTCTTGGAAGCCCGTTTGATGCAGGCTCATTTTTTTGGCGCCGAGAAACGACGGCACATCGCCATCTTCCATAAGTTTCATCGTGCCGGGCGCAAGGCCATAGTCAACGGCGTCGAAGACAATGAGAATATCCGCAGCCGTCACATGTTCGAGGAGGTAAAGCCCTTGAGTGCCGCCATCCAGCAGTTTGACATTGGCGGGAAACTGGCAGTGCCGGTGTAATTCTTCGACGGCGCGAACCCCGAAGCCTTCGTCAGCCCATAAGAGATTCCCGATGCCCAGGATGACTTTCACGCCGCGATTACTTCTTTTCCTTCTCT
>CAZCIF010000109.1:0-11589 GCA_964498645.1 uncultured Rhodomicrobium sp.
CCGCGCAAAAAGTGAGATGCCGGCGGAAATGCCATAATAGGCGTCAAGCCTCCATGGTATGAGCCGCTATCAGCCGTAGGATCAACTTACACACTCAAGCCGTTGCGCTCCGGAGGGACATCATGATCCGTAATGTTCTCATCGTCGTATTGGCCGCCGGATTGGCCGGTCTTGGATACCAGTACTATCAAGCCTCGAAAGAGTTGGAGACACAGGCTCAGCTTCTGACCGAGACGCGCGATAAGAACGCCAAGGATTTGCAAGCTCTGCGCGACAAGCTCGCAAATGAGGAGCATGCCCGGCAAACGGCAGAGAAGGACGCGAAGGCCGCCTCGGCTAAACTGGCCGAAGAGCAAGCGGCGCGTGACAAAGCCGAGCAGGCTGTAAAGTCCTCGAATGAGCGGCTCACTCAAATTCAAAATGCGCTGGCAAATGCCGAGCAGTCCGCCCGGGACGCACGGGAAGCGCTGAGCAAGGCGCAGAAGGACAAGGAAACCGCTGAACAGGCCGCGAAGCAGGCGAAAGAAGAGTTGGCGAAGGCCCGGCCCGAGCAAAAGACTTTGGGGCGATGAAAATTCGCATAAGCCGCGTGTCTTAAGTACGAGGTTAGTTTGGCCTGCCGCAGATCACGGTCCGGCTGCCTAAATGCTTTTCTTTCAGGCACAAAGCAAATCACGGTGATGCGTCTATGCATCACTGCAGCCTCCAGATGGCCAAGTGTTTAAAAACTTCGCGCGCGGCCCTTTACGAAACAGCCGAGATCGCGCATAATCCGGCCCAACCGGGCAAACTATCGGACCCCGTGGAACTACGCGTTGAATATTCAGCCGCAAGAGCGGTCACAGTACGCATGACTTCCCCCGATACCTGTCTTGCCTGCAAAAGTAAAAACATGGTCTATCGGCCATGTTTTTTTCGTTGGGGAAGAGGAGTGAACATCCCATGCGCCAGACCGGTACGGTCAAATTTTTTAACCAGGCCAAAGGTTTCGGTTTCATAACACCGGACGAGGGCGGGAAGGATGTGTTCGTTCACATCTCTGCTGTGGAGCGTTCCGGGGTGGGGATGCTCGACGAAGGCATGCGGGTGACCTATGAGACGCAGCCCGATCCGAAGGGCAAAGGTCCGAAGGCGGTGAACCTCGAGCGCTCGGAATAATTCCGGACCCCTCAGGGGCAAGAATTCGCAAGCAGTCCTTGAATGGAATCGCGCTCAAGGATCTGCTTGCTTCGGAGAGCAACTCTCCTTAAGTGCAGTTCATGCGCTTTTTAGATCAAGCTAAAGTTTACATCCGCTCGGGAGATGGCGGCAACGGCTGCCTTTCTTTCCGGCGCGAGAAATTCATCGAGTTCGGCGGGCCGGACGGTGGCGATGGCGGCCGGGGCGGAGATGTATGGGTTGAGTGCGTTGCCAATCTCAACACGCTGATCGACTTCCGCTATCAGCAGCATTTCAAAGCCAGCAATGGCAAGAATGGCATGGGTGCGAACAGGGCTGGAGCGTCCGGCGAGGACGCTGTCCTGAAGGTCCCGCCCGGCACGCAGGTCTTCGCCGGGGACAATGAGACGCTTCTTGCAGATTTGGTGCATCCAGGCCAGCGCGTGCTTATCGCGGCAGGCGGCAATGGCGGATTTGGGAACGCACATTTCAAATCTTCCACGAATCGCGCACCGCGCCGCGTGAACCCCGGACAGCCCGGCGTTGAAATGACGATCTGGCTGCGGCTCAAGCTGATTGCGGATGCCGGCATAATCGGGCTGCCCAATGCGGGGAAATCCACATTTCTCGCAGCCATCAGCGCGGCGAAACCGAAGATCGCGGATTATCCGTTTACGACGCTTCATCCCAATCTTGGGGTGGTCAAAGCCGGGGATACGGATTTTGTGCTGGCCGACATTCCAGGCCTCATCGAGGGCGCTCACGAGGGCGCAGGGATCGGGGACCGCTTCCTTGGCCATGTGGAACGCTGCCGCGTCCTGCTTCATCTCGTCGATGTGACCGGGCCGGACGTGGCCGGAGCCTATCGGACAATACGGGGCGAGCTTAAGGCGTATGGCGCAGACCTCCATCGCAAGCGCGAGATTGTGGCGCTGTCCAAATGCGATGCGGTCACGCCGGAAGTGGCGGCGGAGAAAGCCGCCGAGCTTCAGCGCGTTGCGCGGAAAAAGCCGCTCTTGCTTTCGGGCGTATCTGGGGCTGGCGTGCGCGAGGCTTTGCTAAAACTTGCGAAGGTCATCAAGAAACCGGAAGGCCAGGAGCAGGAGCAGGCGGGCGCGTGGGAGCCCGAGCTGGCCTGAGCAGGGTCCCAAAAGTAGCCTTTCCGGTTTGGGATATACCCGCCTCATTTCACCCTTTCGAACGCCCCGCACCGGGCGCCGGAAGCGCGGAGCCGGCCGGAATCCTCATCTCCTCACGGAATATCGCTGGGAAGGTCTGGGCCGCCCCGAATTTGACGCTTTTCGTGCAAATTCATAGCCGCAAATCAGCAAGGGCCAATTACACAAGGGGCGACGACTGAACCATGGACCATGGACGCAAAGATTTGAGATCTTTCAAGGCAGCCCGGCCGCTGATGCGCGGCGCTATCGGCGCGATGATCGCAGCAGGATTCGCTCAGCTCGCTTTCGCTCAGGGGCAAACCGAGGTGACCAAAACGGCCCCGTCCAATCCGCCGCCCGTGGCTGCCGCGCCGGCGGCTGTTCCGCAAGCCGCGGCGAGCCCTGCGGCAAAGCCCGCAAACCCTATCGGTGCCGCCTCAAACTGGCAGACCAACGCTCAGCCTACGCAGCCGGCTGAGCCTGCGGGTACAGCGCCAGGCTCCACGCAGGAAATCGATCTTGCGGTCGTGACGAAGGTCAACGACTACTTCAATAATCTGATAGACCTGCAGGGTACTTTCGTCCAAACGGACCCCGACAACAAGCAGAAGCACGGCAAATTCTATTTCGAGCGGCCCGGCAAAGTACGCTTCGATTACGGCGCCCCGAGCCGTTTGAAGATCATTTCGGACGGCCAATATATCGCGATCGAGGACCACGATCTGAATACCTCGGACCGCTATCCGCTGGAAATGACGCCCTTCCGGCTTCTGTTGGCTCAGAAGGTCGATCTCGCCAATGACGCTCACATTCTCGGAGCGGAGCAGGGGCCGGATACTATCATCCTTACGGTCGAAGACAAAAAGGCGGATGGTTCGGGCCGGGTCCGGCTGTTCTTCAACAAGGCCGACTGGAGCCTCAAGGAGTGGGTCATCAGCGACGCGCAGGGTCTCGACACGCGCATCCAGGTGGCCAACCTTGAGCAAAACAAACAGCTGGCGGCCGAGCTCTTCGAGTTCTCGAAAGACATCGGATTCAAAAGGTCAAATTAGATGCAAAGCCGCGCTTGAGGTATATTCGCAACAGTCAAGCGCAGAATTGCATATTTTTCATTTGCATCCAGCCTCATACATGCTATCTTTACGGGCATTGAGAGGCTGGTGCCAGTCACCATCGGTAGTGCCCCCCCGTCTAGCCGAAGGCCCAGCTTCTCAGCGCCGGCCTCCCTCCCGGCGCATGCGTGAAAACGCAAAGCGCCCAACCTTCGCCGGAGTTGGGCGCTTTTTTTTGTTCATGACACTTCGAATCGCCACCTGGAATATCAACTCCGTCCGGCTACGCATCGGCTTGGTCGCGCGCTTTTTGACGCAAGCTCAGCCCGACATCCTCTGCCTGCAGGAAATCAAATGCAGGGAGGAACTGTTTCCGCGCGAGGCATTCCACGATCTTGGATATAGCCACATCGCGATCAGCGGGCAGGCCGGCTATCACGGCGTTGCCACGGTCTCGAAACTGCCTTTGGCGCCATTGCCGCGGGAAAGCTTTTGCGGCACCGCCGAAGCGAGGCACCTGGGCTGCGCCGTCAGCACGCCGGCCGGCGGGCCGGTTGCAATCCACAATATTTACGTGCCGGCCGGCGGAGATATCCCCGATCCCGGCATCAATCCCAAGTTCAAGCAGAAGCTTGCCTATCTCGGCGCCCTTGGAAAATGGACCGGCGTCTCCGGAAACGGCCATGCGATTCTTCTCGGCGATTTTAACGTCGCGCCACTCGAAACCGACGTCTGGTCCCATAAGCAGCTTTTGAAAGTCGTCAGCCACACGCCCGTGGAGGTGGAGGCGCTGACCCAGGTGCAGAGCCATGGATCTTGGGTTGACCTTGTCCGCCGTTTCATTCCGGCGGAAGAGAAGCTGTATACATGGTGGAGCTACCGCGCGCGGGACTGGGAAGCCTCGGACCGGGGCCGCCGCCTCGATCACATCTGGGGAAGCGCGTCGCTGGCGGCGAAGGCGCGCGGGGTGGCGGTGCTCAAAGAAGCGCGCGGCTGGGAGGGGCCATCGGATCATGTCCCCGTCATTGCCGATTTCGGCTTTTGATAAGCGGCGGCGGCTTGCACCGCATCGTGCAAAATGTGTCCAGCTCGCGGCATGCTCGCTAGACGAATGCGCCGGAATTGGCTAAACTGCACACTTCAAGGCTAAGTCCTTGATTCTTGGGGAATAGTTTAATGGTAGAACAGCGGACTCTGACTCCGTTAGTCTTGGTTCGAATCCAGGTTCCCCAGCCATTGGGGTAAGGCGATCTCCAGCGGAGTTTACAGTTTCTGACAACACCGTCGTGGATCGGTTGCCTCAAGGCATTAGAAAGAAACTTAATTAACCCACGCCGAGAATCGTGCTCGCGGGGCGTTCTTCGGTCGTTCCTGACATCAGCGGAGCAGACGGCCGCTAACTCGATCCGCTGCGAAGTTTACAGTTTTTTGCATCCTCCCGATGGAGGTCAACTTTCCCTGGGAGCTTAGAGGAAGATATCATGAACTGAGCCACCTGAAGGCGATAGTCTTCACGGGATGCAAGTGTGGGAAACAAAGAGCGATCTCGGTGCACATTTCCTAGTTCCACCTGCCTCAACCCTGTGAACAGCGTATCGAACTCCTGCCCTTCCAAATCGATACGGTATATAATCCCCCAATTTGGAGGGAAGTAGCCGTGAGGCTCGAAATCGCACGACGCATCGGGCTGGCAAGGCATCTTTATGAGCTTGGAAGTTCGTGTCTTCGGGGTACTAATGACGTTCACCTCTTCGCGGCAGTAAATCTGTTTCAGGATGCCGTCGAAGCGTTTCTGCTTGCAGTTGCAGAACACGTTGGGGCATCTATTGATTCACGTACGGATTTTGACAAGTACTTCGTGCGGATTAACGAAAAAATTTCCCCTAAGGAATTGCCCTTTAAAGCGGCTATGGTTCGACTTAACCGCTTGCGCATAAATTCGAAACACTACGGCATTCAACCTTCTCGTACAGAATGCGAAAACTTAGCTACGAGCGTACGCGAATTATTTGAGGAAGTGTCAATTACTATCTTGGGGGCAAATTTCGCAACTGTCAGCGCCTTAGATCTTATCGAAGCCGGCGAGGCGAAGGGAGCACTAGAGAGTGCAAGAACTGCGCTGAATGAAGAGAGGTTCGCGGACTGCTTAGTTGAGTGCCGGAAGGCCATATATCTTGAGATCGAACAAAAGTATAATATTAGGCAATTTGCAGGAGACGTTAATTTTCTTGGTTTACTAAGCGCGTTTTCGTATGCGCCTTACTTTGCACGAAATAAGAATTATATAGAAACAAGCGTCACAAATCCTACAGAATTTATAGTGCTTGACCACACTCGGGTTGAGCAGGAGCTTCTTTCGAATGGCGTTGACATAGCTCAATTTTGGAATATATGGCGCCTAACTCCGAGGGTATACAGAAAGCAGAGTGGTGAATGGATTTATCAGAATGATTTCGCCTTACTCGACATAAATGCGGCATCCCAAGTGGCTGAATATATTTTTTCAGCAACTACTGACATCTTGCTAGCGATCAGCAGCTGTCGGAAGAAAATGAAATGGTCTCGTGGCAATAAATATTTTGCCAGATTAAGGCATAAGGAAGTAAATGTATATGCTAAAGCCGATCGAAAATCAAAAGTAGTTGGCCAGCTACCGCCTGATGTGAGGGAGGTTGACACTGACTATTATGTGCAAGGGTTGAATGGAGACGGGATTTACTGGAAAATAAGGCACGGTGATCCTCTTATAAACTCGATTTATGGATATGTGTTCGAGGACGATATTGACTCATCTTGTGAATGATTGTTGATCTTTGCGAGTTCTCTTCCTGGTATAAAAAATAATGTCTGCCAAGATGATATTATAACATCCACATCATGCACAGTTAAATAGTTTAGAGCAATAGAGTTGGCTTGTTTATAAAGTGGACGTATGACTAATAGCTTTTAACAGTTTAACAATAAAATAAAAATATACTAGCAAAACAGATTATAACTTTGCCGCCAAGCTCAGGGGGCTTGTTGTGCGGAAAGCCAGACTTGTACGACTAGCACAACTCGACGCGCAAGCCTTACAACAAATTCTCGCGCTGAAAAACGGCGGCCTCTCTCACCGCAAAATCGCCGCCAATGTCGGCATCTCGCACGGCAGCGTAGCGCGCATCCTCCAATGGCAGGAAACCGGGGAAAAGCCCAAGCCGTCGAAGCCTGCTATCCCAAAGCGCCCGAGAAACGGGCAAGGCGCCCTGCCGGATTTCGAGCGTGTCTCCGATTTCGAAGCGAAAGGGCTGACGGTCAAGGAAGCTTGGCAGGACTACGCCAAAGGCTGCGCTCGGCCTTACACCTATGCTCACTTCAGCACGCTTTATAAGGTGTGGCTTAGCGAGCAAGCGAAAGCAAAAGCCGATATCGGCTTCGCCAGCGATTTGGCCGAACCGGCAGGCTTTGCGGATTACTCAGCCGAAGAAGACCATATCGCGGAGCTGTACTGGAAGACGAAGTCGAACCCGCGAAGTGCGGTTCAGGTGCTTTCCGGCTTCAATTGTTCTTTGAAGGTCAGGAATGACGAGCTTGTGGCCTTCGACACAGGCGAAGAGCGCTCATTTCCGAAAGTCAGCCATGGGCTGCATGCGATCGCATTTCTCGGCGAGGGCGGGATCATCAGCATCGATGCCGTCAAATGGTGCGAGGCTCAAGGCGTCGGTATTTGCGTACTTGGCTGGCATGGTGATTTGATTTCCGTCACAACGCCGCAAGCTACTTCTGATGTTAGCGTCCGCCGCGCTCAGTTCGCGGCAGACCGCCTTGCGGTTGCGAAGGCGATCCTGACGCGCAAGCTCCAAAGCCAGCTGGCGATCGGGAAGTTTCCGGCAGATAAGCTTCGGGCGGCCTTAGCCAAGATCAAAACCGCTCGCACCGTCGACGAGCTTCTCGTGATCGAGGCGCAAGCCGCCCTCGAATACTGGGCAAATTGGTCCTTCAGCCTCAAGCACAAGAAACGGAACTGGCCTTCTCAGTGGACGCTCTTCGCATACCGGGCAAGCCTGATCTCAGGCGGACCGCGGCATGCGACGCACCCGGTGAACGCGATTCTGAATTACGCTTATTCGGTCGCCGCGGCGCAACTCACGCGAGCCTTGATCGCCTTCGGTTTCGATAGCAGCGCGGGATTTCTGCATGCGGATGCGAATGGCCGGCATTCCCTTACCTATGACGCGCTTGAACTCGTTCGCGCCGATATCGACGCCCGCATTCTGCCATGGGTCGCGTCGCATACATGGAAGCGGCCGGATTTTCCTGTGACGCCAGAAGGCGTAGTTCGGCTGCAGCCGCCTTTGGCGGCGTTCGTGATGCAGCGGGCAATTTTGGAACGATCTAAACTCGCTGACGTGACAGACTGGATCAGAAAGATTATCGTTGACTGCGTTTCTGAAAAAGGTATCGCTTAGCTAGACTGCAATTCTCCTCGTCTTCATATTATGAAACTTCCCAATCTTGATACTTTTGCGGCCATGGCGACCATAGTTGCCGCAGCACCTGTTGTAATTAGCGGGATTTGGTGGATATCTCGGAAGCTCAGGAAAGAAAATGCTGTAGGAGAAGGAACCATAACTTTTTACTTAGATGAGAACAAGGATCTAGATAGTAAGAAAATAGGAGTGTTTCTGAATCGCATTGCTCTATTGGCATCCGAAGGAAAAACTATTAAATGGAACGCCAGCTATTCTAAAAAAAGCAGGATATCTAATGATATTAGAAGCTCAAAAATATATGACGCGACACGGGATTCCGAGTTAAAACAGGCAGATGAAACTGAGCGTTATTTCCAACGTTTTGTCGATTTCTTCTCATCAAGAAGCGCGACTTCTAGCCTCCAATTCGGAGAAGGTCAGTCTTTGGATTCATTATATAAAAATGTTCTCATTGATCTTCTCTACTTTATCAAAAGGGGAATGTCAAAGCAACCAGACAGCTCAAAGATCGCTTTAGATATTGTATCCCCAGACAATCCGTATTTGGCTTATGTCGTATATGTTGATAAATCTGAGGCCGACAGACTTTTCTCCGCATATAATATAGATACTGACACAGTCTTTAAGCATAATATCTCAGCAAATATCTTGGCTTTGGATACCTTTAGTCTAAGCGATACCGTCAGGATGCAGCTATACAAAGCGGTAGCAGAGAAGTTTATTCTAAGCGGTCGGCCTGAAACCGTGGAGGAACTCCAGACTATTTGCTCCCGACTCGGCGACTTTCAAATTGGCCCCCACTAATTCACGGCGCATGAGTTTGCCTCTAAGCGTTTGTCGTGCAGAAGGCCGCAATCTCCAAAGCGAAAGCCGATGAAGTCATGGGCTGGCTTGCTGCCACGATCGCGCAGGCGAACGCTTGAGCCAAGGCTATTGAGAAAACCGTTCCGCCCCGGTAAAAAAGCCATGAGCGGTAAAAGTGATTCCTTGCCGCGGCGAAATTTTATTGGGGCAGGAAAAGCATGGTCGATTTGTTCGGCGGGCAGGATCGGGCAAAATCGGAGCAGGGGCCAAAAGCCAAATCAGCGAAGCAGAACGGCACATCGGACCTCGACTTCAGGGCGAAGCTTTGGGCCGCCGCCGATGCGCTCCGCAACAACATGGACGCGGCGGAATACAAGCACGTCGTCCTTGGCCTGATCTTACTCAAATACCTTTCCGATGCTTTTGACGCCAACCCCGAAGACGTCGAAGGCCAACGCGCTGATGGAGCCGATCCCCAAGACCCCGACGAATACCGCGCCGCGCAAATCTTTTGGGTGCCGGCTAAGGCACGTTGGAATTTCTTAAAGGCGAACGCTCCGCAAGCTACGATCGGGACGCTGATCGATGATGCAATGGAGGCGATCGAACAGGACAATCCGACGCTGAAAGGTGTGTTGCCCAAGGACTTTGCCAGACCCGGCCTCGACAAGCAGCGGCTTGGCCAGCTCATCAACCTTGTCAGCGACATTGCCCTTGGCGACGCTTCCGCCCGCTCCAAAGACACGCTAGGCCGCGTCTACGAATATTTCCTCTCCCAATTCGCGAGCGCCGAAGGCAAAAAGGGCGGCCAATTCTACACGCCCTCGCACGTCGTCCGCATCCTCGTTGAAATGATCGCGCCATACAAAGGCCGCGTCTACGACCCTTGCTGCGGCTCGGGCGGCATGTTCGTGCAGAGCGAAAAGTTCATCGAAGCGCATACGGGCAAGATCGGCGACATTTCGATCTACGGGCAGGAGTCGAACTACACCACATGGCGGCTTGCGAAGATGAACCTCGCGATCCGCGGCATCGATGCGCAAATCGCGCATGGCGACACCTTCCACAATGACGGCCATCCCGATCTGAAGGCGGACTACATCCTCGCCAATCCGCCCTTCAACGACAGCGATTGGCGCGGCGATCTTCTGAAGAAGGATAAGCGCTGGACATACGGCACGCCGCCCGCAGGCAACGCCAACTTCGCATGGGTTCAGCACTTCATCCACCACCTTGCGCCCACTGGCATTGCAGGCTTCGTGCTCGCCAACGGCTCCATGTCGTCGAACCAATCCGGCGAAGGCGAGATCCGCAAAGCCATCATTGAAGCCGGCCTTGTGGATTGCATGGTCGCCCTTCCGGGCCAGCTCTTCTATTCAACGCAAATCCCGGTTTGCCTCTGGTTTCTCGCTCGCGACAAGCGCAATGGCCGCTTCCGCGACCGGCGCGGCGAAGTGCTGTTCATCGATGTGCGCAAGATGGGCGCGCTGGTAGATCGCGTGCACCGCGAATTGAGCGAAGATGAAATCGCGAAGATCGCGGGCACCTATCACGCATGGCGCGGTGATAGGGGCGCGGGCGCATATGCCGATGTTCCCGGCTTTTGCAAAGCAGCAAGCCTCGACGAGATGCGCAAACATGGACACGTGCTCACACCAGGTCGCTATGTGGGCGCTGAAGCGCGGGAGGACGATGGGGAGCCGTTCGAAAAGAAGATGAGATGGCTTGCTGGGGAATTGCGCACGCAACAAGCTGAAGCCACAAGGTTGGACGCTGCGATCGTAGCAAATCTGACGGAACTCGGTTATGGCGAGTGAGTGGGAGACAGTACCCCTTGAAAGCGTTCTTGAGCCGGATCGGGGTATCACTTACGGCATTGTCCAACCCGGCGCCCCCGTATCGGATGGAATCCCAATAATCCGCGTAAGCGACGTCCGGCAGGGACGCATCGCCACAAGTGATCCATTAAAAGTAGCGCCGGAAGTCGAAGCCTCGTACACGCGCACCCGATTGAGGGGAGGTGAGCTGCTTTTGACGTTGGTTGGTACAGTTGGAGAAACGGCGATTGTGCCCGGCTCGCTGGCGGGCTGGAATATCGCCCGAGCGATAGCTCTGATCCCGGTACGCAAAGAGATTGGAGCATACTGGGTACAGTTGGCTCTTAATTCCCCGATCGTGAGGGATATGATCGGATCGCGTGTTAACACCACTGTTCAGGTAACGCTAAACCTGCGAGACGTTGCGAAGTTACCGATTATTTTGCCTCCGCCCGCGCAACGTGAGGCGATAATTGGCGTCCTCGGGGCCCTGGATGATAAGATCGAGCTGAACCGGCGCATGAACGAGACGCTGGAGGCCATGGCTCAGGCGCTCTTCAAGTCTTGGTTTGTCGACTTCGATCCTGTCCGCGCCAAAGCCGAAGGCCGCGATCCCGGCCTTCCCAGCCACATCGCCGATCTTTTTCCCAATCGCTTCGTCGAATCCGAACTCGGCTTAATACCCCAGGGCTGGACGGTCGGCCGCCTCGATGATGTACTTGTGCTGCAAAGAGGTTTTGATTTACCGGTCTCAACCCGAGGCCGAGGAGAATATCCTGTTATTGCCGCGAGCGGCCCTAACGGAACCCACAATGAATTTATGGTCAAGGGTCCTGGAGTTACCACGGGGCGAAGTGGCGTCTTAGGGAATGTATATTTCGTTCATGAAGATTTCTGGCCGCTGAACACGTCTCTTTGGGTGAGAGAATTCAAAGGATCGACGCCAACATATGCCTTCTATCTCCTTAGCAAGATCGACTTCGGAATTTACAATGCAGGTTCCGCGGTTCCCACGCTCAACAGGAACCACGTCCATTCTCTCCCGACACTCATCCCGCCGAGACACCTGGTTGATGCCTTTGATTTATTGGCGGCACCGCTTAAGATTAAGCAGAAATCCAATGAG
>CAZCIF010000110.1:0-7341 GCA_964498645.1 uncultured Rhodomicrobium sp.
AACTTATTGAAAATACGATACATCATGGAAAATGGTACGTCAAGCGGATACTTCCTGTAAGATCCACCCTGACTCAGAGGCGAACGTGAGGGCGTTCTGGGTGCATCCATGCATAACCACCACCAGCGGGGCGGAGGGCGGAAGCTGATCCGGAATGTATTTATACATCTTCAGGTTTCCGGGATTTGAACCAAAGCCGGTAACTTCGACGGGCGTTGCCGCGAACGCTTGCGGACTTGCTGACGCCAGCAACAGGATGGACGCGCTCCAAACGCCCAAAGCTATGTTGCGGCATCTTTCAGCAAATCTCCTTTTCTGCTCCTGCTTAATTGGCTTCAAATTGAACCCATGCGTAAGCTCTTCTGCGAAGTGTTGGCGGGACCGGTTTGGTTGGCGTCGCCCCAGGTTGCGTTGGCACCACTGCCGTCGTTGCTGGCCGGTGGCCGCGGGGTGACGCGCGCTGGCCGAGGGTCGTAGCCGGGGCCATGACAGATGGCACCCGCTTTCCTTGCTGTCGTTCTCTAAAAGCATTGCGCTGCCTCTCGAGTTTGCACCCTGACGCGGAGCCGAAGAGTTGTCCTAGGGGCGGGCCGAAAAGAATGTTAGCACCAAGCAAAATGCCTATCACAAGTAAAGCTATAGTAAAGAGTATGCTCATTTATAAACTATAGTTACACAGTCAATAGTTTATATATTAGACTTATATTGGATTTGCAGGCGAATACTTTGTCTTTGAGCTGATTAGGAACAGGCTAATGTCCGCACAAACAGCCTTGCTGGGTAAACCACGCCTTAAGTTTCGAGTAGGTACGCTGACCCTGCGGCAAGCTTCCCGGATCGCGAACTCATAAGATCGCAACCAGATACGGAGAGAGGCGAGCTCCGGATGTTGACGATCGCCGCAGCCTGCTCGATCATCTCGCCGGCATTTACCAAAAACAGGCCGATGCTAACCCCGGAGCATTGCTGGCTCTGCACACAAAACGCATCGAGGCAGCTCTGGGCCGTCTTGAGCCGTTTGGCTGGCGCAGTCGAATTTCCACTCCTGGCGCCAACCGGCCTACTCTAAGCCACGCTACCAAAGCTTCTATCACTCGCCATAAACGGTGCCTTCAACCCCGCCAGTCTGCACCCCTGGGCAATCGGCCCTCCGGGGAGGATTTGGTAAAGATGTTTGAGGCCGCCCTGGATGTGGAACTTCTCATCCAGCGCATCGTGCAGCTCGCGCAACTTGACATCCGGCTCATCGTGACGCGCATAGTAATTTTGCAACGCGCGTATCACTTCCCAATGCTCCCCGGTCAGCGTCAGCCCTTCCTCTTTGGCAGCTGCTTGCGCCACCTCCTGCGTCCACGTGAGCGGCGCATGAGGAAAGTTTGGGTCCCGGGAAACGTCTCGAATAAGCATACTGGTGTCAAATGGCTCTGCGACCATGACCCCCTCCTCGGTTGATGATTTCGACCTAGCTCGGGAACTAGGGGTTTCTAAGCATGACCCTTGCTTGGTAGAATGGCAAGATCGTCTTCCCACGGCTGTGCGCTACAACTCAGATGCAACCTGATTCTTCCAAATAAATGTCCGGCTTAGCTTCCTGCCTGGTCCAAAAAAAACTTGGCGCACCTGGCTGAGGGCCAGAAGCGCCTTGGCCTCCGCCCGCCCGATGACCGGGAAGCCGCGCGGCAATTGCCATCAAATTCGCAGCACCGCTCCCGCCCACTCCCCGGACTCGTCAAGCCGGAAATTCCCAGGACTTGAAAGAGAGGTGTTTGACGCTTTCGGGCTGATCCGCGATCTTTCGAATGTTTGCCCAGGTTTGCTTGTAATTCGGAATGATCAGCTCGTTGACGCCATTATTCACGACATTGCCTTGCACGCCGGAGGGATAGCCGAACAGCATGAACGCCTCGCCTTTTTTTGCAGTCGAAGCAGGCAGGGCCATGGCCTGGGTCGAGCCCGCATCATTATAAACCTCGACAAGATCGCCCTCTTTCAAGCCAAGCGCTGCCATGTCCTCAGGATTGATTTGAATGTAGGGGTAAGGCCAGCGATCCATGACGAGCTCTTCTTCGGCGTCGAGATAGGCTGACTGCCAAACATGGTTCGCGCGCCCGTTGTTGATGAGGAATTTGAATTTCCGCTTTTGCTCCTCCTTGCCAGGGGCCTGAAGCCCTCGCCAAACGGCTTCCTTGAAGATGGCCTTTCCGTCTTTGGTGTTGAACGTCCCGTCTGAGAACAGCCTCTTCGTGCCTACGATCTTGCCGTCCGTATAGGCCTTCGCGGGCTCCTGGAAGCCGTTATTGCCCATGGCACGCAGACGTTCATAGGTGACGAACTCCCCGCCTTTTTCGTGTTTGTGATAGCCATCCATGAAGGCGTCTTCTTCGGTTTTCCAATCGAATCCTTTGAACTTATCGGCATAGGCATTGTCCCCCATGCCGCGAAGGACGCGTTCCATATTGTTGGCGATCCGCGCAGCGATGAGGCAATCCGGCATCGATTCCCCGGGCGGATCCATATAGCGCCCGGTTAAGCGCATGCGCCGTTCGCCATTCATGGAGGTGAGGTGCATTTCACCCGATGTGGCAGCAGGGAGGATTACGTGGCAGGCTTGGCTGATCCTTGTTGGAACGATATCGACATCGACTGCGAAAAGTCCGCCTAGCTTGATCGCGGCGGCAATGGCATTGACCATTCCGGCGCGGTCGCCATAGGGGACCGCGTTCATAGCGTCTTTGACGATATCCGTGCGCTTCTTATAGACGCGCTTAAACTCCATGGCGTTCAAGGTCGTCTTATAGTGGTCACAACCCCAGATGTGGTGGACAGCGCCTTTGCCCTCGATGAGAAGCTTGTCGACATAAGCGGCAGGACGGCCAACATGGGCATCCGAGGGACGCGAATAACCTTCTTGATGGCCGCCCATGCGCACGCATCCGCCGCCCTCGCGGCCAACATTGCCCGTCGCTAGGGCGAGATTCACAAGGGCCGCGATGGTGCGATAGTTATCGTTGCCCCAAATGAGGCCTTTCTCATAGGCAAACATCGCCCGGCGGCGCTTGCCGCTTTTCGGCTCTGCGATCCAGCTTGCCGCCTTGATGATGTCATCTGGCATCAACCCCGTAATTTTCGCCGCCTCTTCGATCGTGGTTCTATTCGCCTTCAAGGCTTTGCCGAAATCCTTGGCCGAGGCATCGATAAAGGCTTTATCGATCCAGCCCTTGTCCGCGATGTAGGTGAGAAGGGCGTTGAAGAGTGCGAGATCCGTTCCAGAATTCAAGGCAAGGTGGAGCACACGGTCCTTTCCGGCTTCGATCTCGCAAGCGTTGATTGTGACAGTCCGCCTTGGATCGATAATGACGATCCTGCTCGCCTCATGCGGCTCGTCTGGAAGCTCCTGCTTCTTCTTATCGGCAGAATCGCCTCTGAGATTTGGAACCCAATGGTTCAAAAAATAGTTCGTCTGCGTCTCTAAAGCATTGGTACCGCAGGCCACGATCGTATCGGCAAGTTCGGCGTCCTCATAACAGTTGTTCAACTCGCCAACGCCCATGTCGCGTGACGAGTGGACTTCGGAATTGTAGGCCGGGCGATTGTGCATGCGGATGTTCTTGATCTTCATCGCCCCGAAATAGAGCTTGCCCGTGCCCCAGGTATTTTCATACCCGCCACCGGCGCCGCCGTGGTCGTAGGCCGAGACAAAGAGGGCATCCTCGCCGTCTTTGCTAATGATTGCCGCCGTGACACGGGCAACGAGATCGAGAGCATCGTCCCAGCTTGTTGGCTGCAATTGACCATACCGCCATACAAGCGGCTGGGTGAGGCGCTGCTGCTGGGTTTGCCGCGCTTGGCTGTAGCTCATCTCGGCCATCCGCGCCCCGCGAATGGAGCCGAGACCGGAATTCACCACGCATTCCTTATCGGGCTTGATGACGAGGTGAACGTCTTGGCCGTCCTGCTGTACGATGTTGTACATGGAGGGCGAATACCATGCCTCGGCATAGGCCTGCTGCTGTTTGCTCAAGTCTGCGCCGAAAGCATTGCCGCCAGGGGCGGCGCTGCCCTGCTTGTTCACGGGCCAGCTGTAAGCGTGATAGCCGCAGCCAACGATGCAGTAATGACAGATGGCGTTCTGTTTTTTGGCATCCGCTGGGATGATGGGTAGCCGGTCAATGTGTCTCTTGTAGGCCATGGTTGGATTCTCCCCTAGGCGAGGACGTTGCTGAGGCGGCCGTAGAGCAATTCGTCCAAGCCCTCGGCGTAGATGTCACCATTGCTTTCGACACGCAGGATGTACTGGGGAAGGTTCTGCGTTGCGTGTCCCCATATTTCGAGCCCGCCCTTTTCGGCATCGAAGCGGGAATAATGGCCAGGGCAATTGAAGGTTCGATCCCCGGCGCGATAGGCAAGCGGTATTCCCTTGTGGGGGCAAATAATGGTGAAGCCGACAATATCGCCGCCAGGCCCGGCACCACCTTCGACTTTCTTGCCAAGCTTCAGCAACACGCCCGGCGCATCGCCGTCTGGATAGCTGACATCGAACGGCTCGTTCAGCTTAAGATCGCTTACATTCGCCAGCCGGCTTGAGGGATAGGCTACCCGGGCAAGCGGAGGCGATGCCCCGGCTCTTGGGGACATGATCCCGGCCGCCGCAACGCCTGCGGCGGCAGTACCCGTTCCCAGCAAGAATTTACGCCGGCCTGCGTCCACTATGTGCGGGCAACGCTTCATGACATCCTCCCTTGCTCACGCCGGCAGGTCTCGATCTGCGCCGGGCGGGGGCTCCTAGCCCCTTCAATGCTTCCCATTCTGTAAGCGAATGGCACGGCATTTGACAAAATACTCATTAGTCTACACCTCTGGAAAGATAGACAATAGAAGAATTATAGCCAGATATCTGACAAATACATGTGTTAAGTTAAAGCTTATACGAGCGACTCGTCTAAAATAAGCTGCCTTGAACTTATGTGCACAGCTGCAGCGCGGCGTTTTTAGCTTGTTCAATATTTTCAATCTTATGCACGATAAGGGTTCGGCCTTTTCCAATCGATGAAGGAGCCACACAAGCCGCTTGATATTGAACCGGGCAGTAAATTTCGTCCCGCCGGCCGATAACCGCTCTTGCGCATATGCGTTATTACGCATATAAGGGGAGGAATGAATCATACGATCGCCATTCTTGCCGCCCTTGCCGAACCGACTAGGCTCGCGGCAATCCGGATTCTGTGGGACGGCAGCGAGCACTGCGTCTGCGAGTTGATGGAAAAGCTCGACGCGAGCCAATCCCGCATGTCGCGTCACATGAGCGCTCTGAAAGCTGCCGGACTGGTTGTTGACCGCCGGGACGCTCAATGGGTCAGATACCGGCGCAATCCGGCGCTGTCCCCTGCCATTCTGGCGGTTGTGGACGCCATCCTGGCGGCGCTGCCGGATGCCGAAAGGAAAGCCGCATGAGCGCCAACGTCTCCACCAGCGAGCGGGCAAAGCAGTCGCCAGTCGCCTGGATCGCGGGAACTGCTGCGGCCATTTCCATCTGGTTTGCCATTTACAGCCAGCTTGAAGGGCTTTCCGCCTGGGCCGTTTCCCTGCTCGCACTTGCGCCGGGTAGCCGCTTAGAGGAAGCGGCGCGTTTCTTCGTCTACGACACGCCCAAAGTGCTCCTGCTGCTGACGCTCGCCGTATTTGGCATGGGCATCGTGCGCAGCTTCTTTTCGCCGGAGCGCACGCGCGCCCTGCTCGCAGGCAGGCGCGAAGGGTTCGGTAACGCCGCGGCGGCGGGGCTGGGCGTCTTTACGCCCTTTTGTTCCTGCTCGGCGGTGCCGCTCTTCGTCGGGTTCGTCTCGGCTGGCGTTCCGCTCGGCGTAACTTTCTCCTTTCTGATCGCCGCGCCGATGGTCAATGAGGTGGCGCTTGGCCTCCTCTTCGCGCTGCTCGGCTGGAAGGTCGCACTGACCTATCTCGGCTTTGGCCTTGGCGTAGCGATTATCTCGGGATGGGTGATTGGCCGGCTTCATCTTGAGGGGTGGCTGGAGGAATGGGTGCGCAACGTCCGCGCGGGCGATGCCGCCATACCTGCTCGCAATGTGACGATCGCCGATCGCATCATGGCAGGGCTTGGGGCCATCCGCGACATCGTGGGCAAGGTCTGGATCTGGATCATCGCCGGCATCGCCGCGGGCGCATTCATCCACGGCTATGTCCCGGACGATCTCCTAGCCTCGATCATGGGCAAAGGGGCATGGTGGTCGGTCCCGGCCGTCGTTCTCATCGGCATACCGATGTATTCCAACGCAGCCGGCATCATCCCCGTAGTCGAAGCCTTGTTGAGCAAAGGCGCAGCCCTTGGGACCGTTCTCGCCTTCATGATGTCCGTCATCGCTCTTTCGTTCCCAGAGATCATCATCCTGCGCAAGGTGCTTACCGTCCGCCTGATTTCCGTCTTTGTTGGCGTGGTGGGCACGGGCATTCTTGCTGTTGGCTATCTGTTCAATGCGCTGTTCAACTAAGGAAAGGCCATCGTTGTGAGGACCGTAAAAGTGCTCGGCTCCGGGTGCAAACGCTGCACGGAGGCCGAAGAAATGGTTCGTGCCGAAGCTGCCAAGCTCGGGATCGAAATCAAGATCGAGAAAGTCACCGGTTACGCGGACATCGCCAGTTTCGGTATCGCGTCCACGCCCGGCATCGTCGTCGATGGAAAGGTGGTGCATGCAGGTGGATTACCCAGGCCGGAAGACTTGGCGAAGTGGCTCGCATGAGTCCCGTGCTCAGCGAGGCACTGCAAGCCTTCCTTGCCGCGCAAGGTTTTCCGCCCGGCGATGTGAATGCTGTGGGCGGGAACCAGATGACGCCCTTGATGCAGGCAGCGCATCTTGGCCCAGCCGCGATCGTTGCCGGACTCATTGCCGCCGGCGCGCGCGTCGACGCGATGAATGCCGACGGCTCGCAGCCTTTGTGGCTTGCCTGTGTCAGCGATGACCCGGAGATCGTGACCGCGATCGTCGAGGCGGGCGCCGATCTCGACCACAAGAATGCCAATGGCTCGACCGCGCTGATGTATGCGGCCTCCGCCGGCAAGGCGAAAGCGCTCAAAATCCTGCTCGAATCCGGCGCCGATCTCGCTTATGAGAATGACGGCTTCAGCGCTCTCGACATGGCAGCGACAAAGGAATGCCTCGATCTGCTGCGCGCCGCACAGAGACGCGCGAAGGCGTCCTGATCGGATCGTAAAAAGCGGCGTCGCTGACGCCGTTTTTGCGGCAGACATCAACCGTTTGGCTCCTGCCTCGTGCTCTTTTAAAATCCCGATGATCTGTCGCCTAAGAATAGGACCCGGTGCGAGAAACC
>CAZCIF010000110.1:7351-9228 GCA_964498645.1 uncultured Rhodomicrobium sp.
GGCGTTCACGAAATGCATCGGCGAGAAGGCACAGAAACATCTCCGAAAAAGGAGGGGCAACAAACGTCACGCCGGCAGGCACACCGTCGCGTGCAAAGCCATTCGGTGCAGCGACAGCCACAAGATCGAGCGGGTTCACGAAATTCGTGTAATAGCCATTATTGAAGTTCGGCTGTAGCGGATCGGCGTCTATCTCAGAAATCTTATAAAGCCGCCCAACCGTTGGCAGTACAAGACAATCTATGTCCTCCCAGATCGATTTCATCGACTGTTTCAGCTCCGCCAAACGGTACAGCATTTTCCATGTTTCGACCGACGTCACGGAACGTGCCGCCTCGATAATGGCGCGTACGGCCGCATCGCCGGCCTGCGGATGATTTCGAAGAAACTCACCTACGGACGCCGCGCGCTCCGAGACGAATGGACCGAAAAACATCATACGGTTCACTTCGAGAAATGGCGCATAGTCGATCTCGACTACCTTACCACCCATCTGTTCGAGCGTCGCGATGGCTTCCTGATAAAGACGCGGGGTATCGGGATCGCCAAAAAATTCCAGTTGGCTTTCTACGGGCACACCGAACCTAAAAGGGGCGCCGGAGGGAAGTGCAGGCTTGATTTCGGAGGGGCGTGGCTCCTCTCGCGAGTAGGCGACGGTTGGATCGTGCGCCGCCGTCACGTTCAGCACTTCGAGCGCATCTACCCCTGACAAAGCATAAATGGAGATGCAATCGATTGTCCGGCAGGCGTTGACCAGCCCCTTGGGGCTGATGCTACCCACAGTGGGCTTCAGGCCAACGGTGTTTGTATATGATGCTGGGACGCGGCCCGACCCGCCCGTATCCGTGCCGAAGGCAAAGCTCACAAACCCCGCAGACACAGCAACGGCCGACCCCGAGCTCGAACCGCCGGGTATATATTCCGGGTTGAACGGGTTTCGGGCGATTCCATAGGGTGTGCGAGTTCCCACGAGTCCCGTGGCAAACTGATCCATATTCGTTTTGCCAATGTAGATCGCACCCGCAGCAATGGCGCGCGTTACCGCGCTGGCAGAGACCTGCGGCTGGTAACTAAACTCTTGGCATGCGCAGGTTGTGGGATGACCGGCCACGTCGATGCAATCTTTCACAGCGAACGGCAAGCCATAAAGCGGCAGTTTTCTTCTTTCGTGAGGAGATAGACCGGCCAGGCGCTGAGCTGCCGCCTGTGCTGCCTCTCTGTCAACCCGGCTAATCCAAACACCGTCGCCGCCTGCGGCTTCAATGCGATCATACGCCAAGTCTATGATCTCCGGCGGAGAGAAGGCCGAGCGCTCGAATCCATCTTTCAGGGTTTTGAAGTCGAATTTAAGCATGCCGCACTTTATCCAATAAGCCGTCAGGTCAAACTTAACTGCCGCAGCATTTCAAGCTGCTTCACAACGATTGTTGTTGGGCGGATTTCAATGAGTTGCCGCGCTTGAAATTTCTTGAGAGCGAGGCTAACCGCCTGCCGCGTTGCGCCCACCATCTTTGCGAGATCCTGCTGCCGGAGCTTTCCCAGCGTCATCTTGCCAGATTCCAAAGCGCCATACGCAGTGCCATGGGCAACCAACACCTCTGCGAGGCGGCTTTCGACAGAATGCGTCGCCAGCGTTTGTGCAAGCCTGGCGTAACACTCGGCTTTAAAGGCGATGCAGCCCACAAGCGCGATGGCGAAACTCGGAGACAATCCGGTGAGGGATCGGAGCGTATCTGGCCTTAGCCATAGCGCTTCAACCGGGCCAATCGCTTTCGATGACCAGATATGAGGCCGGCCGCTTAGAACATTTGGGGCGCCGACGCTATCGCCTTTCGACCAGTAAGCCAGTGTCAATTCCTGGCTTTCTTCTTCATAGA
>CAZCIF010000110.1:9238-11429 GCA_964498645.1 uncultured Rhodomicrobium sp.
GACAAGCCCACTGAGAATAATATGAAGCCCATCGCTTGGTTCATTCTGCCGGACGAGGTAATCGCCATTTCTATAGCTTTTCACTTCGCCTAGCTTGAGGACAGATTCGTGATCCGCTTGCGGAAGACTAGCGAGAAGATATCTCGGACTGTCTTCCGCATCTCCTTGTAAGGGTAAAATCTTTCTCTTGTTCATTGCCGCCCTTATTTCGTTCCTGCTTTTTCAAGGTAACTAGGATCGAGAAAGGCCTCAAATGCTTCCTTCGGCATCAACTTCGGCAGGCGCTTTTGCTCCACCAGAAATGTTGCCGTGGCCAAAAGGGTATCCGCAAACTGGCCTTTTTTCGCGGTATTTCCGAGGTAACCGCTTCCAATCTGCTGGCCGCATGGGACCATCTCTGTGCCTTTCATCATGCGCGTGGCATCCTCTAATGGAAGGCTAAGTTCCTTCGCAATTATTTCCGCAGTCTTGTCCGGGTTCTTGATCCAGAAATCGATCGCTTCACACTCTGACTTCACAAATCCTGCGACAAGGCCGGGATATTTTTGTGCGAAATCAGTCATGACAACGGCAACGTCCCAAGTCGGATAGCCCTTTTTAGCCATGGCGCCGCTATCGAGCATGATCGCGCCTCCATTTTGAACAGCCTTGTTTAGGTTAGGCTCCCAGAAGTAAGCGGCATCGATATCGCCGCGTACCCAGGCAGGAACAATGTCGTTGGGAGCCAAGTCGATCAGTTTGACGCTTGCGGCGTTTACACCGGCATCGCGTAAAGCAGTCAAAAGAAGGTAGTGGGTGGTGGAGCCGAACGGAGCCGCGACTGTTTTGCCGGCCAAGTCTTTAACCGATTTTATGCCCTTTGAGGATTTGACCGCGAGTGCCTCCACATAGCCGAGCATATTCAACGCAAAGATGCCTTTAACCGGAAGATCCCGGGTCACAGCAATCGCGCTCGGGGGATTGCCAAGGCCCCCAAAGTCAACCTGCTTGCCCGCAATGACGCGCAGCATGTCGCCGCCACCGCCGATTTTAATCCATTCGATTTCAATGCCCGGCATGGCTTTCTCATGCAGCGCAAGCGCTTTCGCCACGAGCTGTGCATTTACAAGGTTGAGGTAGCCGATCGTAATTTTTTTCGGCTTATCCTGGGCAAAGGCCCCCGTAGCGGCCAACGCGAAGGCGAACAGCACCGCCGGGAGAGACGAAGCAAACCTCATTTTCATTTGTATTCCTTTCCTGAGTGGAGGTTATCCGTTCCGCGTCCAGGGCATGAGAACCCGCCCAATAAGACGCATGATGAAATCGAGCAGAACGCCGGTGAGACCGAGAACAAATAAACCGGCTATTACAACATCGCTCATCAAAAACTTTGCGGCATCCCAGATCATCCAGCCGATACCAGCTCGAGCGGCCACGATTTCCGCAGCGACCAGCACTGTATAAGTGAAGCCAAGCGAGAGGCGCATGCCGGTTAAGATTGCCGGCCCGGCTGCGGGCAAGAAAACATGCCAGAACAGCTCGCGTGTTCCGGCACCTAAGCTTCGAGCAGCACGCACATAGGTTCTATCGATCGTACTAACGGCCTGCACAGTGCTGATGATGACGCCTGGGAGCCCTGCGAGAAATAGCAATGCTAGTTTCGATTCCTCGCCAATGCCGAGCCACATCACAAGTACTGTGTAAACGCCCAGCGGCGGTAAAGGCCGGTAGAATTCGATGAGCGGGTTCAGCGCGGCTTCAGCGTTGCGCGATAGGCCCATCACGATTCCGAGCGGGATGCCGGCGGCGCAGGCAAGGCCAAAACCCGAGAGAATGCGGCCAAGGCTTGTCAGCAGATGTTCGAGAAGCGTCGCGCCCTGATAGCCGTTCACCGCCATATCCACGAGGGCGTGGAAGACTTTCGCAGGCCCGGGCAGGAAAAGCTCGTTGGCCAGCCCAGCCGCCGTCACGATGAACCACATCGCCAGCATGGCGGCGCTGGACAACATTGAAATAACGAGCGGGCTGATCGCAAAGCGCGGCAGGGATACTCGAAACATCGCCGGAAGCCAGTATGGTAGCGCGGTTTGCATCAGGCCGCTTCTACACCTAGAAATTCCATAACCGCCAAAGCATATAAGTTCGCGGCAGTGACCGCTTTCGTAATAGAAATCCTTTCATTATCGGGCGACCAACTGTGCTCCCCCGGACC
>CAZCIF010000111.1:0-5248 GCA_964498645.1 uncultured Rhodomicrobium sp.
TTCATAGCTCAGTCTAAGCGAAAATTGCGACGGTGGCCAGTTGCCGTTAACGATCGCCCCGGCAGATTCCCACGAGCGCGAAACGCGATGCTGCATCGCTCCATCGAGGCGAATGTGGCTTCTCTTGCCGGGGCCGTCGAAGCCATTGGAGCATTGAGAGTGCGCCGTAGGCGCACAAACAGGAGCTTCGATGTTAGGTGGCCTACTCGCCACGCGCTCCACTGGGTGCTCGACGTCACCTTCAAAGACGGTCTCGCCCGCGTCCGCAAGGGCCATGGTGCCAAAAACATGGCCGTGGTCCGCCACTTCGCCATCAACATCCTTCGCCAAGCCAAAGACAAGATAAAGCGTGAAATTGCGAAGAAAGCTTGCCAGATGGGATCCCGATTACCTCCAAAGCCTCATCTCATCCAGCCCCGTTAACCGGGATTTGTGACCGTGCTCTTCGCTCCCTCATTCATTGACATCGCATGCTCAAGCAATAATATAAAGTGACTGTATGAAAAGGCGCATTTCGGTGGACACATCACGCACTTTCGCTGTTGTCTTACGTCCTGAGCCCGAGGGCGGCTTTACCGTGCGCGTGCCGGCGCTTCCCGAAATCGTCACTTACGGCGAGGATGAAGCCGAGGCCTTGGCGATGGCAGAGGACGCGATCCGGCTCGTCCTTGAAGACCGCGCCGCACATGGAGAGACGATCGATATCGACCCGTCACAACTGCGCGTTCGCGAGATTACAGTAACCGTCGCCGCATGAGCCGGCGTCTCCCCGCTCTCACCGGCCGCGAGGTTATTCACGCGCTGGAGAAGGCGGGCTTCATCGTGTCGCGCACCAGCGGAAGCCACCAACGCTTGATTCACGCAAGCGATACGAAGCGGGCAACGACTGTGCCCGTGCATGGCAGTAGAAGCCTTCCGCGCGGAACGCTCCGCGACATCATCAACCAGGCTGGCCTCACCGTCGAGGAATTTCTCGACCTCCTGTAGTTCCCCCCGCGCGTTCTGCATTCGAAGGGAATGGATGAGCTGAGCGGCTACGGCTTTTGCTAGAACCTTGTCATTAGTATCGAGGCCTTTGGCGTCCATGACGAATTGCGCCAGCTCACGGGTTGATTTTTGGCCGCTGGCGAGCGCTTCCTTGCAGACTGCTATAGGGCCGCGCCTGAATAGGCGGTGAGTGTCCACATAGCGCCCCATCTCTTTAGGATCGCCGGAAGCCTCGAATATCTTGATCGCCACCGTCACATGAGCCAGATCGGCCCGCGCGTGCTTAATGCGGTCCTCGTAAAGCCGGATGGAGAAAAGTATCTCCTCCCGCTTCGCCTTTAATGTGGTAACTGTGCGTATCTCTGACATGCCTTGATATTTAAGGCGAAATCAGCGATTCTTCTTCTGGCGTTTGCGCCATAATACCGATATATCCGATGTCTCTAAAATGAGAGCGGTTTCGATCCGCTTTCGTGCGCCCGCCAAACCTGAAACCGCTCCAGGCCCTTGGCAAAAGGCCGCCGCTCATTGTATTGGATCAGTTGAGATTTCTTCTTCAACAGCCGATCGCGGAATTTGAACATGAAGCCTCTGACGGGGTTGGGGTTCGCCCTCGGGAGCATTATTGGCGCTGCGGCTATTGCGCTGCGCGGGACACAAATCACGCAACAGGCTCGGCCGGTCGCGAAGGCGGTGCTGAAAGCCGCGCTTGCCGCGATGCATGAAGCGCAGGTTCGTCAGGCGGAAGCCGTCGAGGCCGTTGAAGATCTTTTTGCCGAGGTGCTCGCCGAGGTGAAAGCGGAAAAGCTGGCCACGGCAATGGCGGCTGCCGAAGCCAAGGTACAAGAGTCAAGCGAAGCTATGCAGGAGGTGCAAGCGCGCCAAGCCGAAATTGTTGCTGCCGTGAGAAAGCTCTATGCGGAAGGGAAGGGCAAAGTGACGCGGGAGCGGCTGGCTGCAGTGATCGCCGCTGCAGAAGCGAGAGCGCGAGAGGCGCAAGACGATGGCTGATGATTTGCCTCAAGCGGCTGTAATCCATGCGATGGAGGGACGGACGCGATTGCGCGTTGCCGGCCGGCGCGGAGATGCCGGTTTCTTTGCTTCCATGGCGGCTGGGCTTTCGGCGATCGCGGGCGTTCGAAAAGTCGAGGTCGCGCCGCTCACAGGCGGCATATTGATCCTCCATGACTTGCCGCTGCCGCGCATTGGCGAAGCCGCGGAAAAAGGCGGGTTGTTTGCGCTCATCGATCCTGCGATCGAGAGAGATCCATCCGGGGAACTCGCCTTGCACATCAGCCCCCAGATGGTGGCAGCCGCTGCCCTGGGGCTCGTTGCTGCATGGCAAATCTACAAAGAAAAGGCCTTGCCACCGGCTATTACGGCTGCCTGGTATGCCGCGAGCCTCGCGGGGCTTCTCTCTGCCGACATAGGGCGAATAGGGAGGGATAGCGCCTGATCATTCGATCAATGCATCGGAAAGATCCGTGGCCTCCCAAGGAAGATCCAAGTCCGTGCGGCCGAAATGCCCGTAAATCGCGAGACGGCGGTAAAGCCCGCTTGGCTCGGCGAGCGCCGGCTGTGTGCGCAGCGCGAAACGGCGTTGGATCGCAGCCGGGCGGAAATCGAGATGGTGCCGCAGACGGGCGGCGAGATCGGCATCCGGAAGCCGGCCAGTCCCGAAAGTCTCGACCGACACGCTCAGCGGGGACGCCCGGCCGATCGCATAGCCGAGATGCACTTCGCAGCGGCCGGCAAGGCCGGCGGCCACGACATTCTTGGCGGCGTGGCGGGCCGCGTAAGCGCCGATCCGGTCGATACGCGAGGGGTCCTTGCCCGACAGCGCCGCGCCGCTGTGGCGTGCGATCTCTCCATAGGTGTCGATGCCATTCTTCCGGCCGGTGAGGCCGGCATGGCGGGCCGGTCCATCCAGCTCAAAGGGAGGGCCGGCGTTCATATAGAATTCAGTGCCGTTGTCGAAACTAAAACCGTCCCCGGCGAGAGCGCTTCTTGCAAGACTGCGGAGTCTCTCTTCGGCGCCGGCTCTTGGCATCTCCTGGGAGACAGCCGCGGCAATCGTGACACCATAAATGCGCACAGGCTTGCCGTTGCGATATTCGACCGAGACCTGGACCTTGGTGTCGGGCGACAGCCAGTGCTCGCCCGCGCTGCGCGCATTGTCAATGGCGCGGGCCAGACGATGCGCGAGGCTGATCGGCAGCGGCATCAGCTCGGGCGTGTCGCGGCAGGCATAGCCGAACACATTGGCTTGGTCCTGAGCCACATAGCGCTCGATCGCCGCATCGTCGAGAACCGTCAGCTGCGGTTCTCGCATGGCCCAGGGAAGTTCCGTGAAACTCGTCAGAATCGAGCAACTGCGCGCGTTGAAACGCCCATCGGTGTAGCCAACTTCGGCAATCACCTTGCGCGCAAGCGATGGCAGATCGACATTTGCCCCGGCGGCGAAGCGGGCCGCGAGAAAGACCACGCCCGTCGCGACAGCGCATTCGACGTTTGCGCGGGCACTGGGATCTTGCCGCAGAAATGCATCGATTGCGGCATCGCTGATCTGATCGCACAGTTTGTCCGGATGGCCAGAGGTGACCGACTCAGAGGTGAAGATCATGTCCGGCGTCATGAAAAGGCTCTCAAATCAACCGCGAGAGTGACTACATCAGGCCCATTCGCGAAACTGCTCTCGCGCCTTCGATTACATTTTAGCACATGATCCTATCCGAAGAGAGTCGGCTTTTTCAGATCATGCGCGAAGCGCGATGGTTGCGAGGCCGGCCGTATCAAATGGTCGAACGCGTTATTTGCTGCTGCGCCGCCGGATACGATCGCAGCGATGCCCAAAAAATCCTGCCAACCCATCGGCGCGAGGCTGAGCACGCGGCGGCTCGCGGGGAAAAGCTGCGCCGCCGCTTGCGCCGTTCCCGAGATCAGCAGCGCACCGGCGAGCTTCGGATTCGGAGCGTGAACGAGCTTGTTGTAAAAGCCCGGGGTTTCCGACCGGCAGCTGATCGCGTGCAGCAGCTGCCCCAACGTCATGCTATGAAAGGTAATTGTGCTCGCCCGCGCCAGATTTTTGGCACCGCCGGCAAGATAATAGCCGGCGAGCGTGCTGACGCCTATCACGGTTCCTTCGAATATGAGGCGGCGGAAGTCGCTTGCTATCAAGATCGGCGCCCGCGGGTCGTGCGGCGGCTGATTCAATATGCCCTCTTCCGGACGCTCAAGCCCGAGTGCGAGTGCTGGCAGCGGCTCGCCTGCGATGTTGAGCCACAAGAGCTGCGTCGATGTCATCGCCACCCCGCCGTCCAAGATCGCGGCCCCGAGCATGGCGAAAGTCTCCGATACGCTTGTCGAGATGAGGTAGCGCAGAACCTTGCGAATGTTGGCATAGGTCGCGCGGCCGAGGCGAACCGCCTGGACGATGCCGCCGAGATTATTTGAGGCCAGCACAATGTCCGCGACCTCGCGGGCGACGTCAGTGCCGTCTCCGCCCATCGCTACGCTGACGTTGGCGGCGCGCAAAGCTGGACTATCGTTGATGCCGTCGCCCGTCATCCCAACGACGCGCCCACCTGTCTGGAGCGCCTGCACGATGTTGAGCTTATCGACCGGACTCACACGCGCAAAAACCTGTGCCCGGCCAGCGAGAGCGGCGAGCACATCGGCGGGAAGATCGGCGATTTGACCCGCTTCGAGAACCGTGATTTCAGCGCCATTACCTAAGTTGAGCTCACGTGCGATGGCCAAAGCGGTTGCGCTCTGGTCGCCGGTGATCATCACGGCGCGGATGCCAGCCGTCCGAAGTTGCAGGAGGGCGGGAAGCGCGCTAGGCCGGATCGGATTCGTGAGTCCGGTAAGGCCAATCCAGGCAAGATCACGCTCGTCATACGGATCGCCGCCTGCTTCAGAGACGGCAACGCCGAGAACACGCAATGCCTGACCAGCCATCCGGCCGTTGGCTTTAAGAATATCGGCGCGCGCATGGTCATCGAGCGGCACGATGCCCGCGCCCGTCCATCGAGTGCTGCAGCGCGCCAGCACTTCTGCCGGATCACCCTTCACGCAAAGCAGGCGTTGGTCTTCTCTGCCCGCATGGAGCATGCTCATGCGCTTGCGCCCTTCGGCGCGCGGAGCGTTGACAAGCATGGGCGCGGCACGGCGCAGCGCAATGACGTCGATTCGAGCCGCGGGCGCAGCGTCAGTGAGCGGGCTCTCGGTCGGAGTACCTTCGACCTTGGGGCCTTGTGGC
>CAZCIF010000111.1:5258-11421 GCA_964498645.1 uncultured Rhodomicrobium sp.
GACGGAGGCTGCCGCCATTCAATTCCCAGTCAGCGTCACCGTCTTATCAAGGCCCATGACTCCGACCGCGCCGAGCGTTTCAACCGCATCGAGCTTGCGCACGAGCACGTCATGCTCGCGCATATTTTGAACGCCAAGTGCCAGTGTCGTCGTTGCGACTGCCGGCAAACCCTCTGGAATGGCGGCAATAATCAGGGAAATTGCATTCCGTAACATCTGCACGAGGCCATGCTGGTAATAGATCCCGATTCCGAACACGGCGGCGCAGATCAGACCATTGATGAGGATCAGCTCACGCTCGACTTCGCCGAGTTGACGTTGCATGGGCGTTTCCGGCGGGCGCAGGGCGCCAAGGAGATGCTGTACGCGGCCGATCTCTGTGGCCGGACCGGTCGCCGTGACGAGTGCAGCGCCGGAACCGCCTGTCACCGCCGTTCCGCGAAAGAGCATGTTACGGCGTTCGGGCAGCACAGTCTGTGCGAGCAGGACGCACTGCGCATCCTTCTGCACGGGAAAGGCTTCGCCGGTCAGGGCCGACTCGTTGACCGAGAGGTCCCTGCTGGTGAGAAGGCGCGCATCAGCCGGAACGAGCATGCCGCGTTCGAGTAGCACCAGATCTCCACGAACCAGCTCTGCCGGGGAAATGAAGGTTCGGACGCCTGTTCGAAGTACCGGGACTGGCTGCGGCGTGTAGTCCGATAGGCCGCGGATTGTACGTTCGGCTTGATATTCGGTCGCCGTGGCAATGCCGGAATTCAGCAGCACGACTGCCGCAATCACCGCGGCATCGACGAAGCCGCCGGTGGCGAGCGACAGCGCAGCGGAACCGGTAAGCAGAAGAACCGGCAGGCTGACCAGCTGTTGCGCAAAGATCGCCACCGCCGAGCGCGACTTGACACGCGGCAGCTCGTTGCGCCCATGGATCGCAAGGCGTTGCCGGGCTTCCCCCGGCATGAGGCCTGTCTCAAGACGTGAGCCGAGCTGTTCCGCTGTAGCTGCCGCGGTTATGGCATGCCAATCCCGATCGACGATCTGGACTTCAGTATTGACCGCGGCCGACAGCGACCGCGCCACGGCATTTCGTTTAGGCGAGGGAGGCTCGCGTCCGGCGGCGACGGCCTCAATGACTTGAGCGATCCGGCGGGAATATGCAGGCGCGCCGAATTCGACAAGCACCGATCCTGTCAAGGCGCTGGCGCGCACCGCTGCGATCCCTAGGCAACCGCTCAGTGCCTGTGTGACTGCGCAAACGAGATCTTCACGGCCCACGAGACCCAGATGCCGGAATCGAATCCGGCCAGCAACGGCATTATGAACAATCTCAGCCGGGATCTGAGAGGCCGCACTGCATTTTCTTTGCTGCGCGGCTTTTCTTAGCGTTGTGGCAACGGTCGAGTCGGGCATGTTCCTCTCAGGCGCCGGATATTTCTTCCCGGCCCTGGCTCAGGTGAGCCGGCAAGCCGATCGACCCTAAAGCCGGGCGTAGGGGGCAGACCGCCAAAGTGAGCCAGACAGATGGTCCCACTTGTCTGGTTCAAGTCAATGGACGCGGCCCAACAAAAGCTTCAAGCCCGCTTGACCGGGATTGCCTTCCGGACGGCGGCCGTCTTAGGAAGGGTCACGGTCAGAATACCATTCTTGAAAACAGCCTCGATTTTATCGGTGTCGACGCCTTCTGGAATCCGGAACGAACGCTGGAACGCGCCAAAATGCCGTTCCGAGACAATGACGCCCTTTCTATCCTCCTGCTTTTCTTCTATTTTCTCGCCTTTTCTCTTTAGTTCGCTATCACCGAAAGTGACCTCGATATTACTCTCGTCCATGCCGGGCACTTCGGCCGTGATCTCATAGGCATGTTCCTTTTCTATGACATTAACGGTTGGAGCCGGGCCCGCCTCGGCCTCGACACCGCCGGCCACGGGCTGCCGCCAGGGACCCCAGGGAAGATATTCTTCGAACAGGCGATCGATCTCGCGTCCAAAAGTCGTCATCGGGCGCCGTTCACGCGGCACGGCTGCGGCGGCGGGCTTTGCTTCAGCCTCGGCGGGCTGCACTTCGGCTGCGGGCTTTGCTTCGGCTGCGGCGGGCTTCACTTCGGCCTCTTTAGAGACTTCTGCTGCTGCGGGTTCAGTCATATCCAGTTCCTCAGAAAGGGTTGATTCCGGGATCGAATAAGCTTTTCGCGATGCCGGCGCTTTAATTGAAATCAAAACTTCGTTCGACTGTACGATCTTGCCCGTGGATTATGCATGCGATTTGCCCCTATGGTTGACATTTCCCCAGTCCCCGCATCAGCTTGCGGCTCTCCCGCATAAGGGCGGACGGCGTCCGGCCCCCTTGCCTCGCTTGTCCACCAGCCGTTACGAGAATTGCAGGCTGCCGTTCCCCTCGGCGATCCGGATTTGTCCCGCGGTGAAGACGGCAGGGCGATTTGGTATCGCTGGACACTGGCACGGTTCGCCACTTCGGTACAAAACTATGAACACCGTCTTGGCAATGTCTGCTTGCCAAGACGGCCTGTTCGAGCACCTCCTTGCGGCCCACGATCCAGGCCTCGCCGTCATCTACATCAATGCGGTCGATGAGCGAGCCCAGGTAGGCCTTGCGGAAGGGGACCTCCCCTGTCGTGAGCTTCTCGCGCATGGTCCGCGTGAAGCGCTCGACGACAATGGGGCTGATGTCCTCGACAGCCCGTGTGGCCAATCTTGCCCGATCGAGAGCGGCCAGCGCCTTCTCCCGCGCCAGCTTCAGCTCTGCTATGCGGGCCCTCAGGACCTCATCGACCTCGTCGCGGCCGTCCTCGGCGAGCTTGTAGAGCCGCCGCACCGTCTCCTCGGCCTCGCGCGCCAGGGCGGCAAGACGCCGATCGACGGCCGCCGCCTTTTCCGAACGCCGTCCGGCCAACGAGCTCAGCAGAGTTGTCAGCCGCTCCGGCTTCAAAAGCCGGTCTGCCATGTGTTGCGTGACCAGCAGGTCAAGCTTGTCCATGCGCATGGACCGCCCTTGGCAAGCCGTTCGGCCCTTCTTGAGAAAGCTATTGCACGAATAGTACCGGTAGACTTGGCTAGAGCGCGAGGTGCCGGCCCGCAAAGTCATGCCACCGCCGCAGGAGGCACAGACAGCCAAGCCCGTGAGTAGGATCGGGCCTGTGACGGCCCGCGGCGGGTTTACGCGCGGGTTGCGCGATTTGAGAAGCGCCTGGACTCGATCGAACAGCTCATGGCCGATGATGACCGGCGCATCACAATAGACGTGCTCGCTTGCGCCTTTGAGCCGATAGGTCTTGGAGTCCTTGACGTTGAAGCGCAGCCGTCCCGCATAGACTGGGTTGGATAGGAGTGCATGAATTCGCCCCGTTCCCCAGCGTCCGCCGGTGCGGGTCGCATAACCCCGCTCGTTGAGCCAGTTAGCGATGGCCTTGATCCCCATGGGGCCCGAGCCCTTGTGCCCCTCCAGGAACAGTTTGAAAACGAGCTGAACTTGCTCCGCCTCGACCGGATCGACGGCAAGCTTCTTCTTCATCCGTGCGCCGCGCCGCTCTGCCTCCACCGTCTTGTACCCAAGCGGGGGACACGAGCCATTCCAGAACCCCTGCCTGGCATTCTCCTTCATCGCGCGCAGGACATGCTTGGCGTTCTCCTTCGACTGATACTCGTCGAAGAGCGCGATCACTTGCCGCATCATCACTTGCGCCGGATCGTCGCCCAGCTCCTGGGTGATCGAGATCGACCGCACCCCGTGCTTGGCGAGCTTGCGCATGTAGAACTCGAGGCCGAAGGCGTCGCGGGAGAACCGCGAGAACGAGTGCACGACAATTACATCGAAGGCATCCTCTCCGTCACAGGCGCGTTCGATCATCCTCTGAAACTCGGAGCGCTTGTCGCGGACGCGACGGGCTCCACGTACTCGGCAACCACCGTCCAGCCGCGCCGGGCGGCCCAGGCCTTGGTCTGGGCTCTCTGATCCGGGATGGACAGGTCCTGTTCAGCCTGGCGGCCGGTTGAGACGCGCAGGTAAATAGCAGCAGCAAGGAGTGCGGCGGCCGTGCTCACTAGCATCACGAGCCCGACCGCGATAGTTCCGGCCAGCACTCCCGCGAGCGGCGCCATCGCGCTCACGCAGAGCCCAACAGATGCCGCTATCGCCCCGGCCACCAGGTACAGACTCCGGGGAATGGGCATGGCATGTTCCTGTGCGCACTCCATTACTACCTCACATTATTCATCCAGAAAATATGTGATCAAAAAATGGCCGCGCGTTGAATGTGTGGATTTCCTTGGATGTTCTAATCCTACTGAGTCACAAAGCCGCGATCTTCGGGGCTGCAAAAATTTGCGAACAGATTCACGAAGACGATTCACGCATCGGAACAGGATGACGGACATGGATCGCTTGGCTCTGGAGGAGAGTGGATCGCGTTTTGCAGCCTTTGTTGAGAGTTTGAACGAAGTTATCGGGCATCGCGACCGGACAGGGCCGTTTCGCCACTACTGTTCCGGCCTTCTTGCCGGGTGCGAGCGCAAGAGCGTTGAGCCTTTGGCTGCAATAACGGCGCCGGAGCGGGTTTCGGCGCAGCATCAATCGCTTTTGCATTTCGTGGGCAAAGCGCCTTGGTCCGATGCTGCTGTTTTGGGCAAGGTCCGCGAGCTGGCACTTCCTGCACTCGAGAAGCACGGCCCAGCCGAAGCCTGGATCGTTGATGACACGGGCTTTCCAAAGAAGGGCAAGCACTCCGTTGGGGTGGCGCGTCAATATTGCGGCCAGCTCGGCAAGCAGGACAATTGCCAGATCGCCGTTTCACTGTCGATCGCCAGCCCTCATGCGAGCCTTCCCATCGCGTATCGCCTCTATCTGCCGCAGGAATGGGCGGACGATGAGGGGCGCAGGAAGCGTGCCGGCGTACCTGAGGATATGAAGTTTGCAACCAAGCCGGAGATCGCGCTCGAACAGATAACTCAAGCGGTCAAAGACGGCGTCCCGCCAGGCACGGTTCTGATGGATGCGGGCTATGGCGTCAACACCGCCTTGCGCGATGGCGTGACGGCGCTAGGGTTGACCTACGCTGCTGGTATCCTGCCGCAGACATCGGTCTGGATGGAAGGCACCGGTCCGCTTCCGCCAAAGCCGTGGACAGGAAAGGGCCGCCCGCCCAAGCTGATGCGGCGCGATGACGGGCAGCAGCCTGTACCGGTCAAGGGGCTTGCTTTGAGTTTGCCGCAATCGGCTTTTGAAACAATCGCTTGGCGCGAAGGAGCGTGCGAGACGCTGCCTTCGCGTTTTGCGCGGGTGCGGGTCTGTGCCGCCCATCGCGATTATAATCTCACCGCGCCAAGACCGGAGGAATGGCTTCTGATCGAGTGGCCGGAGGGTGAGCCTGAACCGGCGAAATACTGGCTTTCGACGCTACCCAAAGACATCGATTTTGCCGCGCTTGTAGACAGGACCAAACTGCGCTGGCGCATCGAGCGCGATTATCTCGATCTCAAACAGGAAATCGGCATTGGGCATTACGAAGGCCGGGGCTGGCGAGGCTTCCACCATCAAGCCACGCTCTGCATCGCCGCCTACGCCTTCCTCATCTCCGAACGGGAGACGATTCCCCCCTCAGGGCCTCGTCGCGCCGGGGAACGCAAAAAAAGCTTGTCTTCCCAAAGGTTACAAACCGCGAGGACATGCCGCTCAGGCCGGAAAGGCATATCCCGAACTCCATCGCCACTCTCAGACGCAGGATTGCCGCAGCTTTGGCGATGCCCCTGTTGCGGTGCCAACTATCGGATGAATTTGTGACGCAGTAGGACTAAGATACTGAATTGGAACTTTTTCGAATCGGTTGCTGAGTGAATTTACGGGAATATGCGGGAACTTTAGTGAAGGGAGGGTTTGATGGCGGGATAAAGCGAAACTTGAGTTTCGCGCTAGACTGACGTAAGCTGTGTACATGGTTTTCCACAGCGCCGGGTAGCTCAGATGGTCTCGCACCTGCGCAGGCATGACGTCTGCGATCGAAAATATGACAACCGCCCAAAGGGTTGTATGGACGTCAATATGCGCCCCCCTTGTATTTCTATTTCGCCGGCACGGTGCCAATTCGATGGCATGTCGAAAGACGAGTCGAGTGATTTCAGGCCGTATCCCGGAAAGCCGCGTGGCCGGTCCCGCGTCT
>CAZCIF010000112.1:0-1699 GCA_964498645.1 uncultured Rhodomicrobium sp.
GGCAGACGTGGGCATAGGAAAGTCGTCGCGATGCGTGGCATCCTCGGGAGCCGCATTTCATAATGCGGACCGTTTTTATCGATAGGGCTGGGCTGTTTCTCTAACTTTGACAATCGTCAAGTTGACCGCTTAGGAAACACTAGGCCATACCCCGCGTGGATTTCCACGATGCCCGGCGTCGAGCGGCCAAGCCCGCCGCGAGCTGCACGCTGACTTGGTCTAGTTGCTGTCAAAACGGATGGGCACCGTTATGCTGATCCTCTCTCCGGACACTTCCGGAGGAATTGGCGGAAAAGGCTGGGCGCGGCGGAGGATCGCAAGCGCTTCCTCGTCGAGAAGGCCATAGCCGGAACTTTGCCTGACCGCACTTGAGATGAGGCGCCCTTTCCGGTCGATGCTAAAAGACACCTGGACGACGCCGTTTTCGCGGTTATCGCGAGCGCCTTTCGGGTACCGTTTGTTGCGTTCGAGAAGCACGGATATTTTGCTAGTCCAGCGCGGAAGGCTATTCGAACTATTACGGCTCGGAGCGCCTTGCTGTGGGGCCGCCGCCACGGCGGCAAGTTTCTCGGAGATCGCTTGGGGCGCGGAGGTTACAGGCGCCGGCGGTTGAGACGGTGCTTCTTTTGGTTTCTGCAACTCTTTTTCTGGTCGCTTCTGTTCAACTGGAATCTCAGGATTTGGGGCAGCGAGCGCTTCCGGTACTGGATTGTCGTCCGCCTGTTGAACCGGCTTTTCGACCGCTTCCATTTCCTTCTCCGGTTCCTTGGCCGTTTCGGATGAGGCCTTCCCCTCAACTTGCTCGGGTCCCGGCGTCAGCAAGGCTGGCTGGTCCGCCGCCGCCAAGGGCAATTCAGCGAACTCGATCACGATCGCTCCAGCCGGATCGTCCGCAAACGGCGGATCGCTGTCCGGCAAAGACGCGACGAGGACGCCGGCATGCAGGGCCGTGACGGCTGCGCCGCTAATCAGCCAAAGCGCAAGAGCGCGCCAGCGATGGCGAAGACCCAGTCTCAAGGCATTGGTCCTTTTTCAAGCCCGACGAGAGCCACCTTGAGATACCCCGCCGCTCGCAGCAAGTTCATCACTTCAATGATGCGGCCATAAGGCACCGAACGGTCAGCTCTCAGAAAGATGCGGCTGTCTCTGTTTTCTTTGGATGCCTCCGCCAACGCCTGAGGCAGGCTTTCAGCAGCAACGGCTTTATCGCCGAGCATCAGCGACTGATCCGCTTTGATGGTGAGATAGATAGGATCGGCGGGCCGCTGTTTAGGCTCCGCTGTCGAAGCGGGCAAATCGACGTCGGCATCGACTGTGGCAAGGGGAGCGGCCACCATGAATATGATGAGCAGGACGAGCATCACATCAATGAAGGGCGTGACGTTGATCTCGCTGACTTCGGAGAATTCATCGTCATCTGTATTGAGATTGGCAGCCATGGCTCACTCCGCAGCCTTCAGCGCCGCCGATGGAAATCCGCCGGCTGAGGTCAGTCTTCCGGCATCGAGGTCACGGCTTACGAGCTTCTGTATCAGCGCCGATGCGTCGCCGAGTTCGGCGCGGAAGGCCGCCGAGCTTCGAGCCAGCAAATTGTAGAGCACAACCGCAGGGATCGCCGCCGCAAGACCGATTGCCGTTGCAAGGAGTGCCTCGGCGATGCCGGGGGCAACGACCGCCAGGTTTGTCGTATGAGCTTTCG
>CAZCIF010000112.1:1709-11370 GCA_964498645.1 uncultured Rhodomicrobium sp.
ATTGACGAAACTGTTCATGATTCCCCAAACCGTGCCGAACAGCCCCACGAAGGGCGCGATGGCACCGATTGTCGCCAGAATGCCTGTCCCGCGATTGATTCGTCTGATTTCGGCGAGTTCGAGCCGGTGAAGTGCCGAAGCAACCCGCTCCTTTATCCCGGTTGCGCTCGCTGGGGCTGGCGAATGCTTCAACTCATCGGCAGCCGACGCTGCCAATAGCGATACTCCGCCCTTCAGCTTCATGAGCGTATCAGCGGACTGCATCATACTTTTCGGGTCGCTCAAAACCTTGAGCGACCGGCGGACCGACCGGCGGGCACTGGCGATTTCGATCGACTTCACGAAAGCAATCGTCCAGGTCAGTATCGACGCTGCAACAAGGCAGGTCAGCACTGTTTTAACGACGATGTCCGCCGAAAGGAACATCCCGAGCGGACTCAAGTCTTTCGGCAGTTCAACCATGCCGGCCGGCACTTTGTCCGTGGCCCCATCGAACGCCCATGCGGATGAAGGAGCCAGCGCTAGCGCAAGCGATGCTGCCTTAAGCGGCCTAAAAAGAGGTGTGCAAGGCATCGGGTTTTGCTCCGGAGCTTTTGAATTCAACTGCGGGCGCAGAGCGCTCGCTGGCGGTGCTTCTTGGGTGGGTCTCAGTTTCCAGCCAATGCTGGATTTCTTCGAAATTCGCTGGACCTATAATGACGCGTTTCGATCCGTTGGCTGACACAAGAAGTGTCATCGGCAGTTCGCCTTGCCATGCGGGATCGATTTCGAAGCGAAGGCGCTCGGAAGAACCATCCCCGAACGCCCAATTTTGAGTGCGGGTTAGTCCGGCGCGGCTTATGATTTCCGGAAGCAGCCTAGCGCTGCGCGGCGATGGCTCCGCATGGATCATAATTAGATTGGTATCCGGCCTATTCGCGAAGAGCTTGCCCCACTCCGGCAGTTCTGCGAGGCAGGGGCCGCATGTTGTACCCCAGAAGTGAATGATTGCTGGCCGGCCCGCCACGGACCGGAGGATCTCACGAAAGCTACCGCTTCCGAACTCCTGGAGCCCTTGCTCTTCGCCTGCGGACAAGCGGAGAGGAAACAGAAGCAGAAGTAGCGCGATAAGAAAGCGAGCCCTCATGAGCCGCTCCCAAGCGAAACGAGCCGGTAGCCTTCCTCGCGGGTCATCCAAGACAGGAAGACGCCGTGCTTCCCGCCAATGAGGAGAGGCTGATCGGAATCGCCCGCTGTCTGAGCGGCCTCCTCAGCCTGGCTCCAATTCTGGCCATCGTCCGGGGATGAGCTAACAAAAATCCTCGTTCGCTCTCCGTCGAACTCTTTCCAGGCGAGCCAAACGGTTTGCCCGGAGGCGAAAACCGCTGGTCTTGAGGGAGCGTGGTCCCGATCGCCGAGAGGGAGAGGTGAAGAGAAGTGCTCGCCTGCGTCCGAAGAGCTAGCGTAGAAAACTCCGCTTCTGTTCTGACCCGCCGTGTACCAGGCGGCATGATATGTGCCGCTTGCCGATACGGCGATGCTTGGCCCTTGGTGAGGGCAAGCCTCGGTTTTCCAATTGTCAACGCTGACGCGTTTGACCGGCCCTGGTGTCAGAGGGCCGCTGAAAGTGATGACCGCATGATCGCGGATGCCGCCCTCAAAAATGTTCCGGAAAACCACAACCGGTTTGCTTGGTTCCGCGAAAGCAACGGCGATCCGGCAGCATTCGCAGGTGTTATCGTGTGCGAGCCGGGTCTCGCCGATAGAAAGAGACTTGCCGTCCGCCCAGGCGAATGCGAGCGCGGCCCCGGAATATTTTTCGCCCTTCGCCTTGGCGGCTGCGCGATTGCGTTTGTCGAGCCACGCGAGAAAGAGCTTCCCGTCGCTGTCGAGCGCCAGTGCTTCGAAGCGCTGGCTCTCCTCATTTGCTGTAATTGGAACGGGCGGCGTGAAAGTCTCGCCGCCGTCTTGAGACGCCGAATAGAACACGCGGCCATTGAAGGCTTTGTCCTTGAAGACCGTGAACGTGACGGCAATCCGGCCTTGTTTGGCCGCGATGATTTTAGGCCGTGCGTCCGGTCCCCAATCTATATCGGCGGGCTCTGTATTTATGGCCTTCCGCGGTCCAAAAGTCCGGCCTCGATCGTTGGACTTCGCAGCCGAGACATAGCCGCCAGCCGCCCACACGAGCCAAAGGGCTCCGTCGTCCGCGAAGGCCGCGGTGGCCACGCTGGCGCAGGCGAGGTCAGGCCCTTCGCATGCGCTTTGTGTCCGATGGTGCCCGTGCGGGGGATGGGCGTCATTGCGAGCGAAGCGAAGCAATCCAGGGTCGCGTCTCTGAACTCGCTCTGGATCGCCATGGCGGCCAAGGCCGCCTCGCGATGACGACGGTAACACGGTTATGATGGCAACCGCTAGTAGAGCTTGTATAATTCGACGGTTCTGTCTCACGCTCGCCCCCTTAGAAATCCACCTTCATGCCGCCCACAAATGTTCTCGGCGGGCCTGCGTAAATGGAGCCCGTCGAATCGGCGAGCACGCTCGCCGGGTTCTGCGCGCCAGAGCTGATGGTGTTGGTGATGTTGTTCGCGGAGGCGATATAGGTCTCGTCGAAGATGTTTCTGACCTCAAAGAAAACCCCAAGATTAGTAACAACCTTGCCCCGTATTTTCGTGTTGTAGTGGAGGTTGAAATTGAAGAGGCTATAGCCGGGGGCCTTAAGGAGGTTCGCGTTATCCATGTAAAACGCATCTTTCCATTGATATTCTAGAAAGCCTCCGAAACCCTCCCAAGGTCCGTCTGCTCGATCATACCTCACCTGCGCAGTCAATTCGTTCGGGGAAACGCCGGGGATCTTGTTTCCCGCGCGATCGAATGCCGATGACTGAGAGCCAGCACTCAGCCGCTCCACATAATCAGTGTAATATTGGTCGTTGAGGCTGTAAGCAGCAGTCAGCCGCCATTCCGGGGTGAGGCTTATTTCGGCGGCCACCTCAATGCCCCTGTGTTCGGAAGCCGGAGCGTTGAAGGTGAATGACTTAAGGCTGGCGCCCGGCGACTGGCTCACGAGTTCGTCTTTGAAGAACTCGTAGAAGCCCGTCACGCTCAGCTTGGTTGCTTTCGTAGGCCGCCAGTCGGCGCCAAGGTCGTAGCCGGTGTTGGTCTGAGGCTTTAACTGAGTGTTGTTACCCTCAACTCCGGCTTGCGTCACAAACAAATTGCCAAGTTGCGGCGTACCATAAGCGGTCGCGACGCGAGCGCGAACCTGCCACGCTTCCGCCGGGTGGTAGGTAACAGAGGCCTCCTTGGCGCTGTTCAGAAAGTCTCTATCGGCGCCAATCTTCGTAACCGTTGCCATGCTTCCGTCTGGACTGTAGCTATAGGCGCTACTGACACCGTTCAGGTTTGTGCTTTCGAGATCGATACCAGCGGCGGCAGTCCAATACCGGTTGAGTTCGATTTCCTCCCTTGCGCGAACTCCCGCATTGGACACGGTGCCGGACACGTTCGAACGAAGCCGCCCGAGTGCCCCGTCGCCTCCAGGCCTCAAGTTGAACGAATCCCCGGACCAGGTCAGCGTGTTGTAAAAGACGCCGGCGAGATGGGTCGCGTTAAACCCGAACAGATTTCCCCTGTTAACGAGGTCGCTCGACGCGTTGTAGGAGGGGTAATCTCCGATCCCGCCCGTCGCGCTGGTCGGCTGATGGATGTTGCGGTCATCGAAGGTGAATTGCGTGCGCCAAACGGTGTTGGCGCCGAAACCGTGCTCCCAGCGGGCACCGAAGATCGTCCGCCTGTCGTCACGGTGAAGGCCGGCTTCCGCCGCCGTTTGCGGGACGGACGGCGCCGAGTAACCATTCACGAACAGCTTGACGGTTCCGCAGCCTGCCGCTGCTGTCGCAGCCCATTCGCACCCCGTTTGATAAGGATTGATTTTGTACTGATTAAGCGAGAGCCGGACCGGCAGCTGGGTGTAAAGCTGGTTATCGATGACTTTAACGGTGATCTTGTCGTCCGGCGTCACCTGGGCGGAGATCAGCGCGTTTATGGTCTGCGTGTTGAACGCACTGTATCCAAGAAAACCATCGCCTCTGACATCGCTTGCGAAAACCGAGGCTTCGAAAGCGCCGCTTTTGCCGCCGGCTATCAGATAATTATTCAAATAGCCGTGGCTGCCCGCTTCGACGCCGTAAGAGCCGCCGTTGATTTCGCGTCCGGGGCGGGTGCGGAAGTTGATGGCCCCGCCCGTGGCGTAGTTGCCGAAAAGCGCCGAGGACGGCCCGCGATAGACGTCGATGCCGGAATAAGCATGCGGGTCCGTGAGATCCGTGCGCGAAAGCCCATCCGGCTGCGTGACCGGAAACCCATCTTCGAAAACCTGAATATTACGGATTGCGAAGGGGCTTCGAGCATTCGAACCCCGAATTGAGATTCCGAGGTCTCGCGGACCGTTACCCTGCTTCATCGAAATGCCTGGGCTGTCCTTTAAAAGGTCGCTTGCGGAGAAAAGGGGCTCGCTCCCAGCGCTGGGACTCTCCAAGTTCGTCACCGTTTGCCCGCTCGGATTCGACAGCCCGCTCGGCGCCGCCTTCAGCTGCAGGGCAGGAACTGCCTGTCCAGCTGGCGCCGCAGCCTGCGGAGCATTCGTCTTTCTCTTAACCCGTTCCGGCTTTTTGGGCTCGCTGGGCGCTTTGACGACGACCTCGGGAATTTTGACGCCGGGCTCATTGCCCTCCGCAGCCGCCTGCGGGAGGTTCTGAGCCTCGGCGGGAAAAGCTGCTGCTAATGTAAATGCAGATATAAGCGCGGCTGCGCATCGCTTTTGCCCGCAAGACGTGCGGAAGCGCGTCCTCCAAGAGGAATACATGGCTAAACTCGATTTTTAGGATTGCATCTGACCGCAGACACCCAGCTCTTGCCGCGATACCTGCGGCGGAGTTCGAATGAACTGCACGAAACTTTATTGATTGGCTTCAGATGCTGAGAGGAGGGCCGCGGCTCGGGGGCAGCAAAACGGCACCGCCGGTTTCAGCTGTCTCCTTTAAAACCGGGCGATAGTCCTCCCTGAAAACCGGCTGTGATGCGATTACGTCCGGCCCGCTGCTGAAAACAGCAAGGAGAGGCGCAAATCCGAAACAGAGAGGACAATGCCTCTCAAAGTTCTCGCCGGGCGCCGGGGCGGCTGGGTCATCTTGGCTTTGCCGGCCGCCACTGTGACAAATCGCGCCCGGATCGAAGGCAAAGGCCAGACTTTCTTCAAAGGCGGGCTGCCCTGCCATCAGCGCATAATGGCGCGCGGTCAAGCCGGCATGCAAAAGCATGCTGACCGCTACCAAAATGCTAGCAAACGTCCGGCGACGCATGGCCCCACACCCCCACCAATCGAAACTAAAGCCGGGCCTTAAGCCATGCAAGAAATTTCTATAATTAACTCGATGAGTTGCTTCGTTCCCTCGCCTTATCGTGGCCTCCCTTAAAAGGAGCGACAGCTTTCTTTAAGAACGAAATGACTTGACGCGAACCATGCTGGGGGCGGGCGATGATGGGGCGGCTCAAGCTGGCTCAAAATTGTTCCTCACGGCTTTAGCGCGTCAAAATGTGCCATCGCTGCCTGCGGAAGCGTAAAGCGGCAACGTCACCCGGAAACAGGCGCCGGTGCCTTCGCGGGGCACGTATTGAACCTCTCCTTGGTGTTTCTCAGCGATTTGCCGGACAAGTGAGAGACCAAGGCCCGTCCCGCCATTACCTTCCGAATGGCCTTTTAGACGGTAGAAGGGTTCAAAAATTCGGCTGCGCTCAGAGCCGGGGATTCCCGGCCCATGATCGCAAACCATGACAATCGCTTGGGCTGCAAGGCATGTGACAGAGACCTCGATAGGGCCTTGGCCGCCATGGCGGCGCGCGTTTTCGAGAAGGTTGCGGAAGAGGCGGCGAACTAGCGCGGCATCGCCGCGGGTAAACACAGATTCGCCTGGGACGACAGTCAGATCCGCCTCGAACGGTGCACATTCTTCGGCGAGCAAGCCAATAAGATCGATTTGCTGCCGCTCGATTGTGACGCCGGCTTCGGCATCGAGGCGGCTTGCCAGCAGGATTTCATCCACGAGCCCATCAAGCTCGGCGATATTCCGGGTGATTTCATCTCGCTCCTGCTGGGACGCGGACGCGCCAACTGCCTCAGCCGCCATGCGCAGGCGCGCGAGGGGCGAGCGGATCTCATGAGACGCGTTTGCGAGAAGCGTCTTTTGAGCTTTGACGAGCGCTTCAATGCGATCAGCGGATGCATTGAAGGTCTCCGCTAGCTTTCCAACCTCATCATGGCCCCGGACGGCAACCCGCCTCTTAAGATCGCCCTGGCCAAAAGCGGCAACGCCTTGCTGCAACTGCTCGAGATTCCTCGTCAGACGGCGGATGACGGGATAGGCACAGACAGCAACCGCAAAGCCGATTGCGAAAACAGCGCCAAGCCATCGCAAGGGAAATGGAAAACCAAACTTATGCGCTGGCCGGACAACGAGAAGCTGCCGCCCATCGTTGAGCCCGATTGCGAACGCGCCGCGCCGTCCATACCAGTGAAAACTCCGGGGACCGGAATTTGCGAAAGCTGCAAGCGTTCCATCCGGGATCGATCCAGCCTGCGAGACGACCTCACCTGCCGGCGAAAGCAACGCCAGATCAAACTTGGTTCGATCATGCCAAAATTGCAGTTCCTGGCTAAGAGCCGCCGGGCTCGCGCCGGGCGGCAAAAGGTGCTCCGCAATATCCGATATGAATGGAGCCCGCGGCCCGGTTTCCGGCTCTCTGAATTCCCGGAATACCCAGCCGGTGAGGCCCACGAGAAGAGCAAACAGTGCGAGGCTCCCCAGGACCGCAAGGTAAACGCGGAAATACAGGCGGCGCATTAGTCCCGTCCCTTTGCGAAAACATAGCCGGCGCCTCTGACCGTTATGATGTGCCGCGGATGCTTTGCGTCTTCCTCGATGGCGGAGCGAATGCGGGCGACATGAACATCCACCGACCGGTCCAGACTGGAATCGTAAGACTGACCATGGCGGCCGGCAAGCTCTGCAAGCTGCTCTCGCGAAAGGACCCGGCCCGCCCGCTCCGCCATAACCACTAAGAGATCGAACTGGTAGCTTGTCAGGCTTTTGACCTTGCTATCCACGCTAACTTGACGGGCGCCGCGGTCGATCTCAAGCCGGCCGAAGCGGAGGACGCCGCCCGCAGAGCCAGCGGGGAGGCGTCCCCGGCGCAAGACAACGCGGATTCGCGCCAAAAGCTCCCGAGGCTCAAAGGGTTTTGGAATGTAGTCCTCGGCCCCGATTTCGAGCCCCACCACGCGATCCATGGGATCGCCGCGTGCGGTCAGCATGATCACAGGGATCGCTGCGGCTACCGGGTTCAAGGCGCGAATCTCGCGGAACAGATCAAGGCCATTGGCATCGGGTAGCATGAGGTCGAGAATGACAAGGTCCACTGGCTTTCGCCGCAGCACTGTCAGTCCCGCCGCACCGTCTATTGCATGGAGGACTTCGAACTTGTTTTCCCGGAGATAGTCCGAAACCATCCTCGCGAGGCGGATGTCGTCCTCAATCAAGAGAATGAGGGGCATGGAAGGTCACCACTGGCTCAAGATGAAAAAATCCATGCCCATGGGGGTCAAACGGTCATGGGTGCATATGCCACCGCTCCCACCGCCCGGCAAGTTGCCGCCGCTGTTCGGGCTTCAACACATCGGCAGCGTCTGCGACAGCTTGCAGGATACGCTTTGTGGCGGCATCGGCCCTATTGATCTGCTCCGATCTTAAAGACTCCAGCGCGGACCGGTCTATGGTGTCCGCCTTCAGGACCGTGAGAAGCTTCTCACGCAGGACGGTGGGGTCTTTTCGCATAGCCATGACATCATTGACCGCCGCCTTGGCGATGGCATTGATCTTATCACGCTGCTCTGGTGTGGCATCGGCCTTTGAGAGAGCCCGATCGATACGATGCTGAACGAAAAAGGCGGCCTCCTCAGCGTCGAAACGATGATGGTGACCGGCCCAATGCCACCAGGGCGAGCTCTGAACTTTTCCGGCTGCAAACCCAAACATGGCCGCGGTGCCGATTAAGACTGCAAAAATCCAACGGCGCCCCCGGCGGGGCGGAGGATTTTGCAGCCCGCTATTGGATGTTTCTTCGGACATGGAATAAGGCTCCCAATTCAACTTTACCGCTGTTGCGGTGAGGATGATTTGGGAGTGCGTTGTTTCTGCCCGCGCTACTCATTGTAAAGTTATGTAAAGCTGCATCCAAAAGCCCCGGCCTTTTCCTCGCACGCCCGTTCATGACTGATCCCTCTTGTCGCTCTACAATCTGTAAACTGCATATCGTTGTGGTGAACATGCCTAGTCAGCGATCAAGCGTTGGCCCATCAGAACTTGCTTCAAGCGAAGCCTTTGACCGGCGGCGGCAATGGGATTAAGAATGAAGTTTGCCGCAGGACGGGCGGCGGAGTGAGCCTTGTTGCATGCCGTCCCGGGTGCCTTATTCGTGATGCGGTTTGTTTTAGACGCTCTTCACGCGGAGGAATCTTCAGGCGCCGAGCCTGACCATTATCAGCAACCCTACCTTCCGCTGCCTGCACATAGAAAGCGCGCCGGCATTACGGCGCCGTCTGCGGCCGCGCTGATCGGCACATGCCACGGCCTCATTCTCGACATGGTCAACCGTGGCCACCGGGTGCTTGCATTTGCGCCGGAGCTTTCAAACGAAGATTTCCGCGTTCTTTCGCATATTGGCGCGGAAGCTTATTCCCTGCCCCCGCAGCTCGCCTTTTGGGACCGGTACAGGCGCATGCGCGAGCTGAGCACCATTTTCGGCGATGCTGCTCTCGATGTGGCTCTTGTGCAATCCGCGCGGAACGGCGCTACAAGCGTTGCCGCAGCCAAGATCGCCCGCATTCCCCATGTGGTGAGCGTCGTACCGAGCCTTGGGCCGGCCTTCATGGAGGGAGCAGGTGCATCCGCTTGGGGGCGGCGTCAGGCCCTGAAAACCGTGTACCGGGCGCTTTTCGCCTGGAGCGATGCGGTTGTTTTCCATAGCACGCACGATCGCAAATATGTGCAAGCCCACAATCTTATTCCGCAATCGAAGACGCAGCTTACCGTAGGCGGCTGGGGAGAGGATCTTGCCCGCAATGTCCAGCGCCCGCTGCCGCCGCTCGACCGGGGCGTGCTCTTTATAATGGCTGCCCCGCTCGACCGCTTCCAAGGCATTATCGAATATTGCGAGGCTGCCAAGGCGATCCGGCTCAAGGCACGCCGCGCCCGGTTCTTTCTTGCGAGCACGCCGGGAGAAGTGGCCTCGCCAATCCCGGCCGCCGAGCTGAAGAGATACCGGGAATTCGTCCAATATATCGGACCGGTTGAAGATGCCGGCTCCATCATCGCGCGCTGCCACGTTGTTGTAGCGCCATCCTGGGGTAATGGCGCGCCGCGCTCGCTGTCTCAGGCGCTAGCCACGGGCCGGCCGGTCATCGCCACCGATACGCGAAGCTGCCGCGATTTCGTCCAGCAAGGCTTGAACGGATATCGTGTCGCGGTCTGTGACGAAGGCTCGCTGATACGTGCCATGACGCAAATTCTCCAGCGGCCAGACCTCATCCCGCGCTTCAACTACAAGCTGACCGACCTCCAGGCCG
>CAZCIF010000113.1:0-11232 GCA_964498645.1 uncultured Rhodomicrobium sp.
GCGCGGTGCCCATCGAAAGCATCGAGGGAATAGCGCGGCCCATTCTGGTTTGGCAAGGTAAAGGACACCAATAGTCCGCGCATTTTCTCAAACGGTTCACGAAGAATGGGTGGAGGCTGGCCAAGACTTACCCAGGGCCGCTTCGACCCTAAAGCCGCCGAAAGGACGAAGCCCGGCTTGCGCCAGCTGACGACATCCGAGATGATCGGTGACCTCATGCGATGACCATCGCTCATATACGAGACTGTTCTCTAATTCCGGGCCTGAGGTCAAGCTCTCTAAGAAGTCCTTGCCGGGCCCACGGTTCCCTTCGCGTTCGGGCTAAGCCCTCCGCATAATGGCGCTTGGTGACTCTGGCGGACCAATGTGTGAAGGTAGTGTGCGGAGAGTTCTGCAAAATCGTCTGCTGAGGCGGCCATGCTGCCGGAGAGCCTGCCGCGCAGGGATATCGTGCACGAGCCTGCCTGTGCATGCCCGGCTTGCGCGGCGCCCTGCGCAAGGTGGGCGAGGACGTCACCGAAATCCTCGACTACATCCCAGGCCGCTTCGAGGTGATCCGTCACATCCGGCCCGCCTATTCCTGCCGCAAATGCGAGGCCATGGCGCAGAAGCCGATGCCCTCTCTGCCCATTCCGCGCGCCCAGGCGGGAGCCGGCCTTCTGGCCCATGTGCTGATCGCGAAGTTCTGCGATCACTTGCCGCTTTACCGCCAGGCTGAGATTTATGCACGCGACGGCGTTGACCTCGACCGGGCAACGCTGGCCAGCTGGGTTGGCAAGGCCGCCTGGCTGGTTGAACCGCTCGCGGAGCGGATCGGCCGCTACGTTATGGCAGGCAGCGTCATCCATGCCGATGACACGCCCGTGCCGGTGCTTGCTCCCGGCAACGGCAAGACGAAGGAAGGCCGGTTCTGGGTCTATCTGCGCGACGAGCGTCCCCATGCCGGCACCGCACCGCGCTAGTGCTCTACCGCTACACGCCTGACCGCAAAGGCGAGCGCTGCCGCAGCCATCTTGCGGCGTTCAAAGGTCATCTGCACGCCGATGGCTATCCCGGCTTCGGCGAACTTTACAAAGAGAAGGACGGCAAGCCGGCATCTGTCACAGAGGTTGCCTGCTGGGCGCATGTGCGGCGCAAGTTTTTCGACGTACACAAGGCGAATGGCTCGCCGGTCGCCAAGGAGGCGATCGGAAAGATTGGAGAGCTGTTCAATATCGAGCGCGCCATCGCCGGCAAGCCGCCGGGATAGCGCAAGGCGATGCGCATGGCCAAGGCCAAACCCAAACCCAAACTCGATGCGCTTGCGGCTTGGTTCGATGAGCAGCTGAAGCTCATTCCCGGCAAAAGCGATCTCGCCATCGCCACGTCCCGGTAGGGACGTCTTTTCGCGCCTTGCGGCGGAAACTCTGAGATGGTGAAGGACTACTAGCTGAAACATCCGGTGCAGAACTAAAAATGGGCTGATTTCCTCCCCAAAAAAAAGCGCCATGCTATCTAAACGATTCGGCAATGGTGTTTTTACATACCGTAAAAGATTGCCGCAGTATTTAGTGTTATGGGCAAACGTGATGAGTGATTATGAAGCAAGGCTGCAGCAAACTGGTCAAGGTTCAATTTTCTCGGTGCAACGGAAGAGGATGTCATAGAATTCGTTGAGTCTATGTCAGCTGAGTTGGCGATCATGATTTATGTAACCTCAATCCCGCCTGATAGAAGGACCGCCATAGAGTGCAATATTGCCGTTATAAAAGGGTACTTAAGGCGTCAATATTCGCAAGAGCCATTGCCCCAAGGCGGTTTAGGCATGCGGGCATTGCTTCACGTGCCGCTGCCATGAGCCAGCCGTTCCATAACGTTGCGAGTGCACCGCCATCTGACTCGGCGCGAATGACCAAATTGCCGACTTCTCGGAAGGCATACAAGGGCCGTTTGGCAAACCGGTTCACAGGATAAGCATTCCATGTGGATGGCAGCAGGCCTCACGGCTGACGAGGTTTTCCACAGCTCAAAGGAACCGGATAGAGCATTGAAGCTCGTCAGCAGCTCTTCGGAACTCTCACTCATTTACAATAGGTTAGGTCTCTCTCCAGAGGCGCGCAAAGCGGATAGAATTTCAGGTCTTTAAAAAAATGGATTGCATTTTTGTCACTAAAAGAATAGATGCTTAACCCATTTAGAAACCTCGATAAACCAGTGCCGGAAAAGATCCGCCCACTTCGCGAAGCTGCGGCTGGTCAAGAGAGGTACGCTAAATTAGAGAGTCGCCTAGTTGCGACATATTCCGAAGCTCGAGGAAGCGCCTTAGCCAGCTACCGGGTACCCCCCGGCCGTATGCATCAAGGCCACCGGTATCTATGGAATGGACCTGGGTGATATTCTTGCCATGGTTTTAAATAATACATATCCGCAGGGATGGACTGTATTGGTGTGTTGCAGCAAAGTATATATCTAAAAGCGTCCTGCCAACGCGAGTAATATCTCTAGTCAATTTTTTGGGTTATAAAGTGAATACTCTCGGCACACCACTTATTACTACGCTCGACCTGAACAACCGCAATCCGCTCCGTCGCACCTTACCGGGCATGTATGCGGCGCTGACGCGCAACGAAATCGGCGACTTTCCTGCGTTGCGGCCGCACCAGCGGCACGTGTGGCACGCCTTTCTGGTGCAGGCCGGGGCGCTGGCACTTTTGAAGGCAGGGCTGGACAACCCGCCCGAAGACGAAGGGAGGTGGCGTTCGCTGTTGCTTGGGCTTGCGCCGGACGACCGGGACGGCGCTGCGTGGTCCCTGGTATCGCCGCCGGACCATCCGGCGCTGTTGCAGGCGCCAGTACCGGGCGGCGACCTCTCCAGGTTCAAGCGAGTGGACACGCCCGATCTGCTCGACATACTGGTTACCGCGAAAAATCACGACCTGAAGGCGGCGAGGCTCATTGCTCCAGAGCCAGAACACTGGCTTTTTGCGCTGGTGAGTCTGCAGACGCAGGAAGGCTTTCTTGGTGCGGGCAATTACGGGATTAGCCGCATGAATGGCGGCTTTGCAAGCCGCCCTGGTTTCGGCATTGAGCCGGCGGGCGGTCCAAGCGCCCGCTTCCAGCGAGACCTCAAAAGGTTGCTGGCCCTGCGGACTGACATTTTGCGCGATTATGTTTCTTTCGCGTCGCAAGGAGGGCTTGGCTTGGTTTGGCTATTGCCTTGGGATGGGGAATCTTCGCTTGCAATGCGAGATCTGGATCCCTTCTATATCGAAATTTGTAGACGCATCCGTTTGATAAGCGACGAAAGCGGACACATTGCAGCGGTTGCAAAGGGCAGCAAAGCAGCGCGTATCGAAGCCAGGGCACTCAAAGGCGATACCGGCGACCCTTGGACGCCGCTCGTCGCCGATGGCGATGGCAGGAAGGCCCTCAGCCTGGACGCAGGCGGGCTCGGCTACCGGAGGCTGGTGCCACTGCTATTTCCGAAATCCAGCGAGAAGGATGCTGCGAAAATCGCTCCGCTGCAAGCAATCAGCGAAGATGATGCCGACGGGGAGCTTTACATCCTGGCGCGCGTCCTGGTGCGAGGTCAAGGCAAGACAGAAGGGTTTCACGAGCGGCGCTTGCCAGTCTCGAAGTCCGCGCATCACATGATGCGCACGAAATCCGTGGACCGCATTGCCCAGTGCGCCCATGCGCGGGTGGAGGATGTGGGCCTATTCGGTAGGAAAGTGTTGTACCCCGCAATCATGGCCGTGTTCACTGGAGCGCCTGGCAAGGACGAGCGGGCACGCGACGACGATACAGCGAAGGATCGCGTGCGCCGCGCCCTCGACAGCTTCGAACGGCGCGTCGATCTCTGCGTTTTCGACGGCCTCGATAAGGAACTGGGCGTGCTCGGCGATTGCGAAGCAGCCGATGCCGTGCGCGGCCAGTGGCTTCTCGATCTGCGCGATATTGGCCGCGACACTTTAGAGGCGGCTATCCGCTCTGCGCCTGACGCTGCCATGCGCCACTGGCGGATAAGGGTTGTCGCGCGCGATATATTCACCGGCTGCTTCACCAAGCTATTCCGCGCGCGCATCCCTGAAGGGATTTGGAACCCGCAAAACGCGTCCGCCCGCGAACCCGTCTTCCTGAAGAGGAAGTTCATGGCCCTCGATAATATAGCGACCGCTGAAATTAAAACCCAAGAGCCCAACGGATACCCGAGAAACGAGCGCCGGGACGCTATCTGGCAGATCGCGATCGAGTTGGCCAAGGAAAACTTCGGTACCGGCCCACTTGCAAGCCTGCGCCGCCATAGTCCTTCGGAGGTGATGAAACAACCTGCATTTTACCGGCTTATCGAAAATCTGCCGGATGAGGTGCTGCGAGACGATGCTTCGCTGCGCTGGGCAACCCTGATCCAGGCCATCGCCATCGGGACGAAGCCGGGCAAAGGCGTGTTTGCGGAGGGTGTCGGCAAGGCGCTCGCCAAGGCTGGCTATTCGGAAAGCCGCTTCGCGCGCCTGCTGGCGTCCCATGGTGAAACGTTCCGCGACCAAATCGTGCTGCTCGCCCGCTACATGAACAGCAAGCAAGTGCGGTTCAACTGGACCGATCCCGGCGAGTTAGTCCTTGTCGAAAGCCTGCACGAGGAGCGCGCCGGAATCCTGCGCTTCCGGATCGCCCGTGACTATTACAGAGCGCTGGGCGCAAAACAATATGAGCAGGCGCCTGAGTAATTCATTGAGCACTTTAATCGAAGTTGACGACGATGCCCGCCCCCCGTTTCCTGCAAATCCATAGCCTCTCGTCCTATCCCGCAGTGCTGCTTAATCGCGACGATGCAGGGCTCGCAAAACGCCTGCCCTACGGCGGTGCAGTGCGAACCCGCATTTCATCGCAGTGCCTCAAACGCCATTGGCGCGTAGCCAACGATGAATGGGGGCTCGACAAGATCGGGGCGGAGTTGTCCGTGCGGTCTCGAGAAATCTTCGAACGCGCCATCAAGCCGGAAGCCGCCAAAATGCTTGACGGAACACCTGCGGAGGTTCTCGACGCTGTGGGAGCCGCGCTGTCCAAGGCTCTCTATGGCGATAAGGCGGACAAGGTGCGGAACCGCCAAGCCCTGCTTCTGGGCTGGCCCGAGGTCCGCTACCTCACCCGGGAGTTTATCAGGCTCGCCGATGGGCATTCGGATGCGGAAACCGCAGGAAAAGCAGCCGAAGGATATTTTAGAAGCAAGGACTGCAAAGCCAATTTCTCAGCAATCAGGGAAACTGCGGGCAAACTTGCAGCGGGACTCGAAGCAGCTCTGTTTGGGAGGATGGTTACTTCGGATACAGCTGCGAATACGGATGCCGCCATCCACGTCGCTCACGCGTTCACCGTCCATGAACAGCACGCGGAGACCGACTATTTCACGGTTGTCGACGATCTCAAAAGCCGCGAGGATGGCGACGATGCCGGCTCGGCTGGCATTTTCGACACCGAGCTGACATCGGGTGTCTTTTACGGGTATGTGGTTATCGATGTGCCCTTGCTCGTCTCCAACCTGACCGGCGTTGAGCCGGACAAATGGATCGGCGCCGGTACCGATCGTTCGCTCGCAGCGAAAGTCGTCGAGCATTGCTTGCATCTCATCGCCACCATTTCGCCTGGTGCCAAGAAAGGCGCGACCGCGCCCTATGCTTATGCGCAGACAGTGCTCGTAGAAGCCGGATCGCGCCAGCCGCGTACGCTTGCTGCGGCCTTCGAGAAGCCCATCCGTCCGAACGGTCAGAATGCCAGCATAGCAAGCCTCGCCGAAGACGCCATGGCCGCCCGCCTTGCAGCCTATGACAAGGCCTATGGCATGAAGGAGGCACGCGCCTTTCTTTCTATCCGCGAAAGATCCGGTTTTCCAGGCGCAAGCGGACCGCAAACCCTCGACGAGCTTGCCGCCTGGGCCGCGGCCTGCGTGGCGCGAGGGGAGGCCTAACCATGCGGCGTCATCTCATGCTGCGGCTCGAAGGGCCGCTGATGGCATTTGGCGATATCATGGTGGATGCGATTGGCCCCATCCGCGAAGCACCCTCCGCCTCCACGCTTACCGGCCTTTTGGCCAACGCGCTCGGAGTGCGCCGCGAAGAGAGCCGCAGTCTCGGGCGGCTACAGGAAAGGGTGGTGTTCGGCTCGCGTATCGACCGGCCTGGTGAGCGCTTCACCGAGTTTCAGACTGCGAAATTGGAAGCATCAGACAAGGGCTGGACAACCCGCGGAAGACCGGAGGGAAGGACGGGAGGCACTGCAACTTATGACAGCCCGCATATCCGCTACCGCGATTATGATGCCGGCAAGCGCGTCACCATCGCTTTGCGGTTCGATCCTGCAGACGAGGTGCCCGGTCTCGACGCCGTAGCGGCCGCGCTCGATGAACCGGCGCGCCCGCTTTTCCTCGGCCGCAAGCCTTGCCTGCCATCTCACCGCATCCTGCTCGGCTTTCGCGAAGCAGACAGCCTTTATGCCGCATTGCTCGCGGAGCCGATTGCTAACCCTAGCGACCGGCTTCAATGGATGTGGCCGGAGCATATCGCTCTTTTTCTGCCGTGGGACGAACCTCACGAGCTTGAAAAATCACGCGAAATCCGGTTCTGCGAGAGGCGGGACTGGAGGGCAGGAATACATGTAGGCGAGGTTCGCTTGCGGACCGGCTCGATTCCCCGGGATGCCTTCCCGATAGAGCAGGAAGCCCGGCTATGAACACTGTCCCCGTGCTGCACATGCTTTCCTTCCGCCCAGACATGCAAAGGCTCATGCGGCTGGCGGCGCGCGAACACCTGCTGCCCGCGGGCGGCGATTTGGGCTACGCGTTGCACGCGGTGTTCGCGGCTTCTTTCGCCACGCTGGCTCCTAAGCCGTTCGTACTGCTCCCACCTGGTGCACAGGGCCGCGACTGGCGGCTGCTCGCCTATTCCGGTTATCCGCTGGGCACATTGCGAACCTACGCAGAGGCATTCGCCGACCCTGATTTTCTGGCTTCGCTCGCGCTGGGGACAGCCGAAGAAAAAACAATGCCCCGCACATTCCAGCAGGGCATGCGTCTCGCTTTCCGGCTGCGCGTGCGACCCGTGGTCAGAACAGGCAAACCGAATCCCAACGGGATCGGGTTCAATGAAGGCAGCGGCAAAGGCAAAGCAAGAGAAAGCGACGCTTACCAAGCTGCAGCTGTCGCGGTTGGGAACGCTGCCGGGGTAAGCCGTGGAAAGGTCTATAGCGATTGGTTGGAAACCCGGCTGACGGATGCGGGCGCGACACTTGAGACGGTGTCGCTAGATGCCTTCCGCCTCACCCGCCTAATGACCCGCGACCGGTCGAATGGTGAAAAAGCAAACCGGCACACGGAAGGTCCGGACGCAACGATGTTAGGGATACTGCGAATCGCTGATCCCACAGCCTTTGGCGCCGCGCTAAGGCGCGGCATCGGCCGCCACCGCTCGTTTGGTTTCGGTATGCTGCTTTTGGCTCCGTCCCAATAATGCAAAGAATCAGCCATGCTTATTGGACGTCTTGGCCTTGAAACTGCCCTGCCGCACAGCGACCGCCACGGCCCCATTTATCTTGATCGCGGCCGCATCGCGGTCGAAGATGGCTGTTTACGCTTTTGCCGTGCGGGCGGGGGCGGAACACCTGCCAGCGAATATGCCATTCCAAATCAGTCCACTTCGCTCGTGCTGCTCGCTCCGGGATCGATGGTAAGCTACGACGCCTTGCGGCTGCTCGCCCGGCATGACGCTGGTCTCGCGGCAGTGGGGGAAGATGGCGTCCGCTTTTATACCGCGCCGCCCTTGCTGCCAGATTTTCCGCCCTCGCGCAGCGTCAGGTGCAATTGTGGGCCGATGAGAGAAAACGGTCGGCTCGACGTCGCCCGGCGGACGTACGCGCTTCGCCTCGGCGAGATACTTCCTCATCGCGATATTACTGTGCTGCGCGGTATTGAAGGGGCGCGCGTTAAATCCATGTATCCGCTCACTGCTCAGCGTTTTGCCATCGAGTGGCGCGGTGGGCGTTATGACCGCAACGATCCCGATAGCGCCGACCTGCCGAACCAGGCCATCAATCATATCGCGAGCGCGGTGGAGGCGGTCGCGGCTATTGCTGTGGCAGCCACCGCTACGCTTCCGCAACTCGGCTTCACCCATGAAAACGGTGATCCAGCCGGATTGGAGTTAGCGCAAAATTCCCGGCGAGGGCGCCCGATTCGAAAATTGTTCTTTGACAAAGTGAACGGAATCAACCTCTTAACTGCAATAGTTTCCCTGCCCGCGCGGGGATGGACCGCCAGGATCGTCCGGGTGAATGGAATAACCGCCGTTTCCCCGCCTGCGCGGGGATGGACCCGTGGCGCTCGAGGCGCTGGCTATTTTGCACGCGTTCCCCCCGCCCGCGCGGGGATGGACCCGGTGGAAAAGGCTGCAGCGCGAAGTTATTGCAATTTCCCCGCCCGCGCGGGGATGGACCCGGTGGAAAAGGCTGCGGCGCGAAGCTATTGCAATTTCCCCCGCCCGTGCGAGGATGGATCGCGTCTCCTCAACAGCAGCCAAGCTCTAAGCCTGTCTTGTTCTTCACTCTCTATCTGCTTTCGAAGCTAGCGTGCCGCGCTTCCGATAAGTTCAATGGACGGGTCTTTTTGAATGTTCCAGACCTCCTCAAGGCTGTTTCCGGGCACGAGGTAGTTCACCTCGCTGAAAGTATCCCGGCATACAAGAAGGGCGTGTATTAAATTTACACAGGCCGTATCTGATTTGGCGGCAGCTTTTGATTTTTCGACAAGATCCTGACAATGGCTTGAAGCACAACGGCGGTTTGGGGATCGAAATCCTCAAGAAGATCGAAAAATTTCGTGATCTATCAGGATCATGGCGGCCTCGATCGTTATTCTCGCAGCTCTTGGCATCGCTTTGCGGGCGCTCACCTGGTCTAAAGTCATCTGCGCTCTTTGCGGGAAGAGCGGTCGTTGTTTCCTCATGTTATGGTGATATTGTCATGCGCTTTTCTCAGGACGGCAGGGTGGCCGCCCGCTCCCTGCTCCAGGATTTCTTGGTGAAATCTGCCAACTCCGATCACGATCGATATTCGTGATGCTGCAATGCTCTATCGGCGTGCAAATACGGTGAAGACGGCATACTCCGTTTCGACGACTCCGGGCAGACCATTAATGAGCGATCTTCACGATCCAGAAGCTCTTTTGATGGCGACCGCCTTTTCATGCCGTGACGGCGGCGAAGGCCATGCGATCTGACGTGGTAGGGCTGATAGCTCCCTACTGCTGGGCAGCGAGTAGCGTGCCCGAGACGGCCACACTTTCCTCGGTCCGTCTTCTGCATCGCCACGGGTAAAGCCCTCCACCTAAGGACATGAAGGTTGAAGATCGGAACACCGGAACTTGGATCGTTCGCCCAGCACGGAATTGGGCTAGCCGCAGCGGCCGGAGAAGGACGACACCAAGGGCGAAGCTTCCGTAGTAGTCGGGGCGCGGGAAAGCCGCGCACATGGCGAAGGGAAGCAGAACGATGATAGACTTGCAAGACGGAGGAAATGATCTGTGGACGCGGATCGCCAAGCCGACGAACCTTGGATACTCGGCGTTCAACGCAAACTCTATCAGTGGAGTCAGGCACATCCCAGCGATGCCTAGCGGGACATTAGGGTTGGCTTACCGACATCCGCATGCTTCGCCACGCAGTCGACCGTGAAGAATTGCTAAGCTTCTGACAGCATTTAAGAAAGCGCCGGAACAGTGCCCACGCATTTGCAAGTTTTAGGGCCTTATCCCCTGGTTTTCTTGCAAAATGCTCCGCTCATTGGCAGCGGCGCCGAAGCATGATTCACTGCCCCTCGCAGCGAATCGGCGGGGGCGGAGATGAAGCCAAGGGAGCGGCGGGAGACGGGCCAGCGGGATCTGTTCAGGCCAAGGCTCGATCAAATCATCGATATGATGCATGCGCTGGTGCGGCTGGCGCAGCGGATCGATTGGGCGCACCTCGAAAGAGAGTTCGGGGCGATCTATGCGGACGGCCCCGGCAGCCCTCCTTTGCCAACCCGGCTGATGGTTGGGCTGCACATCCTGAAATACAGCGAGAACCTCTCGGACGAGCGGCTTTGCGAGGTTTGGGCTGAGAACCCCTATTTTCAATATTTCTGCGGCGAGGAGTTCTTTCAGCACAAGCTCCCGTTCGACCGCTCGTCGATGACGCGCTGGCGTCAGAGAATGGGCGAGGAGCGTCTTGCAGCCCTTCTGCAGGAAAGCCTTGCCGTGGCGGTGAAGACCAAGGCGCTGAAACCGTCCGGGCTTACGGCCGTGGTGGTGGACACCACCGTGCAGCCGAAGAATATGGCCCATCCCACGGACGCGAAGCTCCTGAACCGGGGGCGGGAGAGGCTCGTCCGCCTTGCCAGGAAGCACGGCGTCCCCTTGCGCCAATCCTATCGCCGCGTAGGAAAGCTCGCGCTCATCAAGCAGCAGCGCTACGCTCATGCGAAGCAGTTCAAGCGGGCGAACAAGTGCTTGAGAACGCTCAAGACTTACCTTGGGCGCGTGATGCGGGATATCCGCCGCAAGACCCAAGGGAACAAGGCTCTGGAGGCGGCTTTCGCGCAGCCTCTTTCTCAGGCTCACCGCCTTCTCTTCCAGAAGAAGCGCCAGGAGGCGCCGAAGATTTACTCGCTTCACGCGCCGGAGGTGGAATGCATCGGCAAGGGTAAGGCCCACAAGCCTTACGAGTTCGGCGTGAAGGCAAGCCTTGCCACAACAGTCACGCCGTCAAAGGGCGGGCAGTTCATCGTTCACGCCAAGGCCCTTCCGGGAAACCCTTACGATGGGCATACGCTCGAAACCATCCTTCCCGCCATCGAGGCCACGACCGGTGCCGCGCTATCGCGCATCCTCGCGGACGCCGGCTACAAGGGCCACAACGCCCCGAAGGAGCACAAGTTCAGGGTTTACACCCAAGGCCAGAAGCGGGGTGTCACAGAAACGATCAAGCGCCAGCTCAAACGCCGCGCCGCCATCGAACCTGTGATCGGCCATTGCAAGGAAGACCATCGCATGGGACGCAACTTTCTGGCTCACCGCGAGGGCGATGCCGCCAACGCCGTTCTCGCCGCCGCCGGATACAACTTCCGCCGCCTCATCCAGTGGCTGAGGCTTTTGCCGGGCGTAATCCTGCAGGCCCTCGCAAGAGCCCCGGCCCATTCAACCGCATAAAAAACGGGAAGTTCACGGTCGAC
>CAZCIF010000114.1:0-11218 GCA_964498645.1 uncultured Rhodomicrobium sp.
CGAGGACGGGGTTGCATCAGCACTTGTGACCCGAAGAAGAAGGCTTTTGCCTCGTAATGCTAGGCCGACAAGCGCCGTACTCGCGGCTAAAAACAGCCGCGCTAGCCTCTGACAGGGGCAAAGAAGTTAGCCGCAAAGTAGTCGATCACCTCGGCAGCCTGGGTTCCTTGCCGAAAACGACGCTGCTCATCGAAGTCGATTGACGGCACCAGGTGGATAAATTGATGATCTGCATAGAGTGACATCACGGCCTCCGGATCTGGTCCACTGGAACGCAGCCCCGCGAGATTGTTTGCTGCCTCAATAGCAGCACCAATCATGACGTCGGCCAATTGCACAGCGGGGCTTGTCTTTGAGTCGACCTGTGTCACTCCAGTAAGCTTGAGCGGTAATTTGATCGTTGCAATCTCGGATTGGCGAAACTCGATTTCCTGGTCGTGATCGATGAAGCGTTGAAGTAGATCATGGTAGGTTAGCAGGTTCTTAGATTGATCGTGTTCGACCCGATACGCCCCGTCGGCCATCACTTCCATTCGGCTGATTAGGGACTGCATTACCACCAAAGCAGCATCGGTGTTCACACCTGGCGTCGCTATAGCGGACAGACATTCGGGTGCCGCGTACTGGGCCAATGGCCCTAGGGCTTCTGGAAGTTCACGCCACTTTGTCGCCCGCGCGGCAGAAACGAGAGCCTTCAGAGCTTCGGGCGTCTTCTCCTTGACAGCCTGTTGGAAAGACGCGAGCAACTTGTCAAATGCCGCCTTTTCGAGAAGCGTGGGGCCAGCCACGGACAGGAGCGACGCCAAGGCATAGTTCTGCCCATTCTCGTAAAAGTTTATGCCCCTCTCGTAGTAAAATGGCTCGATCGCATAATCCGCGAACATCAGCAACAGCAGAAAGCGCTTGTCACAAACGTAGGTCACGCATTTGTAATGGGTAAGAAGATCGCGCTGCAGGGAAAGTAGACGCGGATGGCTGGCGGGGCGACGTGATAGCGCCCGGTACTTGAGTTCCGGCGCCTGCAGCCTCGGGAAATTCTCCCTGATCAGGCGCGCGGCGTCTTCGTCGCTGATAGCGATCGCCGTCGCCCCTTGGAAGCGTTGCTCAGGGTTTACGAGATCGAACCCCGTGTAGCCGCTCTCGTCAATCCGGAAGCACTCCATTCCGATCGTCCTGCTATCCATCGGCAAGCGCGCCGTGCCGCTCCAGCATCTTCATGAGAATGTTGTTCGCAGCTGTGAAGTTGCCGATCTGTCCTTCCAGCTTGTATTGCCACTTCACGCCATGGAAGAGGTTGTTGCGGTACCGGAAGACGATGATGAGGACGGCGGCCACACGGCTTCGCGGATCGTCGTTGGAGCCGTCGATGACGGCGCGGACAAGCGCCTCTCGGTCTGGCTTCCTGAAGTGCAAATGGTCGAAATGATAGGTGAAGTCGCCATCCGCGTAGTAACGCTTGCGAAAATAGGCCAGCTCTTCCTCGAAGGCCGCAGCGTCGAGAGTTCCGGCGCTGTGCCATGCTTCGACGGCGTCGCAGATATTCGTGACGTTGCCCTTGGTGTTGAGAACGCGGGATTCGAACAAGCTCCAGAGCAGCGAGAAGTCGGCAAGCGCGTTCTGCTCGTCTTTGGAGATAAGATTAAATCCGGGTGCATTGGCTTTCAGCCATTCCATAGCCTTGGTCATAGCCACTCTTAATTTATAGTAAAATTGAGGATTCGTGTAGCTTTGGCCGCTCGGGCCTTCGGTGCCTCGCTCGTGATCCTTCTGCCGAATTTCGGTGAGGTCCGCCCGTGGCCCAACTTGACTAAGTTTCTGGTTGGTCATGCAATTCCGCTGCGCCATCAATTGCAGACGAGGCCGTTTTAGTCCCGATAGTCAGCTTCCGGCCTTGAGCGATGCAAGCGGCCGATAAGCCCAAAGGCAACTCTTGGCCCGTGACGTCACAAGGCAACCGTTTGCTTCCGGCGCGCTGTGTTCAGGGCACCGGAAGCGGAAGCTTATAAAACGTTATGGCTCCCATCGCAGAAGGGCGGGTCCATGGTCTGCTTGCAGCCGCAAAGGCTGACCGTTTCGGTGCGCTCGGCCTTGAATGGCTTCGGCGCCTTGTCCGTACCCGCATGCGACCCGTCGCAAAACGGCTGGTTCTTCGAGCGCCCGCAGGAGCACCAGAAATAGGTTTTTCCCGCTTCGACATCCACGAGGTACGGGTTCATTTCCGAGATAAAGCCATCGTCTGACACAGGCGCGTCCTTCCCTTTCGAATGCTACCGTGAGCCCGGTGAATATGCGCTCGCCGTCATCGCGAGGCGGCTTTAACCGCCGTGGCGATCCATAACAAAAATCAGAGACTTATCCATGGATTGCTTCGCTTCGCTCGCAATGACGGCAACGACTCCGCTTGCGCCAGAAATACCTCAGAAGATGCCAGCCCTGTTAATAAAATCTCTACAGGCTTAATCTTGAAATGGATCGTGCACAAGGATCGTGTCCTCGCGCTTCGGGCTCGTGGAAAGCAGGGCGACCGGCGCCTCGATCAGTTCTTCCAGCCGCTTCACATATTTGATCGCTTGTGCCGGCAGATCGGCCCAGGAGCGCGCGCCTTGCGTCGATTCATGCCAGCCTTTCAGCACCTCATAGATGGGCTGAACCCGCGCCTGCGCGCCTTGCGCGGCCGGCAGGTGGTCCACCTCACGCCCATCGAGCCGGTAGCCGACGCAGACTTTCACCTCATCGAAGCCGTCGAGCACGTCGAGCTTCGTAAGTGCAATGCCGTCCATGCCCGAGACTTTTATCGTCTGCCGGACGAGGCACGCATCGAACCATCCGCAGCGCCGCGCCCGCCCCGTCACGGTGCCGAATTCGTGGCCGCGCTCGCCAAGCAGCCGGCCAACCTCGTCCAGCTGCTCGGTGGGAAAAGGCCCGCTGCCCACGCGCGTCGTGTATGCCTTCGTGATGCCGAGCACGTAATTCACCGAGCTTGGTCCCAATCCAGAACCGGTCGCCGCCTGCGCCGCCACCGTGTTGGAAGACGTGACGAAGGGATAGGTGCCGTGGTCGATGTCGAGGAGAGCGCCCTGCGCCCCTTCGAAAAGGATGCGCTTGCCCTCCCGCTTGTGCCGGTCGAGCAATTGCCAAACGGTGTCGATGTAAGGCGTGATCTTCGGTGCGATCTCCAAGAGCTGCCGGTGCAGCTCGTCACGGTCGACCTCCGGCTGGGATAGTCCGCGGCGCAGAGCATTGTGATGGGCAAGCACGCGATCGAGTTTCGCAGGCAGCGACTTCAAATTCGCAAGGTCCACGATGCGGAGGGCCCGGCGTCCCACCTTGTCCTCATAGGCGGGGCCGATGCCGCGCTTGGTCGTGCCGATCATGCCGGCGCCCGCCGCCTGTTCGCGCAGCGTATCCAACTCGCGGTGCAGCGGCAGAATGAGCGCCGCATTTTCGGCAATGCGAAGATTATCGGGGCTGATCGCGACCCCGAGCCGCTTCAGTTCCGCGATCTCGGTATCGAGCGCCCAGGGATCAATGACAACGCCATTTCCAATCACCGAGAGCTTGCCGCGGACAACGCCGGACGGCAGGAGCGACAGCTTGTAGGTCTGGCCATTGACGACGAGCGTATGCCCCGCATTGTGGCCCCCCTGAAAGCGCACGACGATGTCCGCGCGCTCGGATAGCCAATCCACAATCTTGCCTTTGCCCTCGTCGCCCCATTGCGAGCCGACAACCACAACATTTGCCATTTCTAACCCCGGATGCTTCTTGGGCACCAACAGTAATGCAAGGCCCGGCATTTAGCTATGCCGGGAAATAAGATCCCGGCGCGGCGGTTTGCCCTGGCATCGATATTAAGAAGGCGCGCTCATGGCCAGAGGCCGCGAACCGGCCGGTTGTGTTGCTGGCCCCGGCGCATCTACGGCGTGAAGCCGGGCGGCTGTGTCCTCGATCCATATTTCCGCTCGCAATCCGCCCCCGGGACGGTTCGACAGCGTGAAACCGGCGCCCGCACGGCCGAGTGCCAGTTCGGCGATGGCGAGACCAAGCCCGCTTCCGATCGGCGTCTTGTGCCGCCCACGGAAGAAGCGATCGCGCACCTTCGGAAGCTCCTCGCCGGGAATGCCGGGACCATCATCGTCGATCACAATCGAGACGCTCCCGCCTTCCCACCTTGTCCAGCAGCGCACGGTGCCCATGGGCGGAGAGTACAACAGGGCGTTCTCAAGGAGGTTGCGCGCCGCCAGCATGAAGAGCGAAGGCTCAATCCGCAGCCCGAGGTGATGAATGTCCCCGGCGAAGTTGATGCGCGGTCCATCCGGATATTGATGATGCAATTCCTCCGCGAGAACCCGGAGGCAGTGACCGGTGTCTATTGTGCCGGCCGGCGGCAGCGCTTCGCCGCTCTCGGCGGCGGTCAGGTCTGTGAGCTGGCGGACCAGACGTGATGTCCGGTCGACTCCGGCCATGATTTGACGGAGGGCCTGGCGGCGTATGCTTGCGTCCTCGCTTCCAAGCGCCACCTGCGCCTGGGTTTTCAGTCCGGCGATCGGGGTGCGCAGTTCGTGGGCGGCAAAAGCGGTAAAGTTGCGTTCGTGCTCGCGGGCGGCGCTGACGCGCCCGAACAATCCGTTAAGCGACCGGATGACGGGCCGGATCTCGGAGGGACTCTCCGCATCTGGAAGCGGGCTGAGATCGGACGCATCGCGCTCTTCAAGCGCCGCTGCCATGCGGCTTAAGGGAGCGAGGCCCTTGCGGACGCTAAGCCAAATCAGTCCGGCGAGGACTGGAAGTATCAGGAAGGCCGGAAGAAGCAGGCCCTTGATGACGTCGCCGGTCAGGCGGTCGCGGACCCGCAAGTTGTCGCCGACGAGAACCCGCATCCCTAGATCCTTATTCTCGATAGCGTAGACGCGCCACGTCTCGCCATCGAGGTTCGTCTCGGAGAATCCAGAGGTCCCGTCGGTTAGAGGCGCTGAAGGCGCCCCATCGGAGCGGCCGGCTAGCGTGCCGTCTATCGCCCAGATCTGGCAGGAGAGCTGCCGGCCGTAAGGGGCGTAGACGCTCGCGGCGCCCGGAAGACTCTGCGCAGCAAGCCTCCGATCGATATCCTGGCTGGTGATGAGAGAGCTTACCATACGCGCCGCTTCGATTAGGCGGGCGTCGAGAGCGTGCTCCACCTGCGCGCGGGTGCTGAGATAGATCCATGCGATGGCGGACATCCAGACGATGCCGGTGGTGATTATCAGAATGATGAAGAGCCGGGCGCGGATGGACCTCATGCGCCGTCCTCCGCGAGGCGGTAGCCGAAGCCGCGCACGGTTTCTATCATCGCGCTCCCAAGTTTGCTGCGCAGGTGATGGATGTGAACCTCGACGGCGTTGCTCTCGACGTCCTCCTGCCAGCCATAGAGCTTGTCCTCGAGCTGACTCTTCGAGAAAATCTGCCCTGGCCGGTCCATGAGGGCGCGCAGGATCGAGAACTCGCGGCGCGACAGGCGCACCGGTTCGCCCGCCCTGGTGACGATCATTGTCGAAGGTTCCAGCGTTACATCCCGCCACGCGAGGACCGCCGAGGCGTGCCCGGCGGCGCGGCGGATGAGTGCACGAAGCCGCGCGGCTACCTCATCGAGATCGAAGGGCTTGCCGAGATAGTCGTCGCCGCCGGCGTCGAGTCCGGCGATGCGATCGGGCACCGAATCGCGCGCGGTGAGAAGCAGCACCGGCACGGGGACGCCTCTTCTGCGCAGCGCCGAAAGCACGTCCAGGCCGGAGCCATCGGGGAGCATAAGGTCGAGGACGACGGCGTCGAATACGCTGGCGAGAAGAGCCTCCTGTGCGTCGGCGCATGTGGCGACGGCGTCCACGGTGAAGCCGCGGAGGCTGAGGCCAACCTGCAATCCGTTCATCAATACGGCGTCATCTTCTACGGCCAGTATCCTCATCGGTGTATCTTCCATCATGTGCTGCGGGAGAGTACGAACCTCGATCTTAAGGCAACCTTAAGGTAGAGGGGCAGGATCGCGGCCCTGGCAGGCGCTCGTGTCTGACCTGCCGCAAGCCACAAAGGAGTTTTACGATGCCTGCCCTGTCCCGCCGCACCGCACTCGCCGTTCTTGCTATAGCTGCGATCGCAGTTCCGCTGGCGGCACCTGCAGCATTCAGCCAGTATGCCGCCGCCAGCAAGGAAATGATCCTGAACGACCCCGCCGCTCCGGTGGGCGGGAATCCGAAGGGCGATGTCACGATTGTCGCTTTTCTCGACTACAATTGCCCTTACTGTAAGAAGTCGGCCCCCGATCTCGAAAGAATCGTTAAGGAGGATGGAAAGATCCGCCTTGTCTACAAGGACTGGCCGATCCTCCGTCCCAGCTCGATGGACGGTGCGCGTCTCGCCTTGGCGGCGAAGTATCAGGGCAAGTACGAAACCGCTCATCACGCACTTATGAGCATTCTCGGCTTTGGCATCTCCAAGGAGCAAATGCGCGAGACGGTGGAGGTTTCTGGCATCGACATGAAACAGCTCGACGCCGACTTGGCCGCGCACGCCACTGAGATCGAGGCGCTGATCAAGCGCAACATGGCGCAGGGCGATGCGCTCGGTCTGCAGGGCACTCCGGCCTATCTCATCGGCCCATTCGTGACCTCGACGCTCGATTATCAGGGGTTTAAGCAGGTTGTGTCCAATGCCCGTGCCCGGCAGGCCGCCAAATAAAGGGAGTATGGTAATCGATTGGGCGGGGCAAGGCGCTAGAGCGGATTCAACCGAAGTGCGTTCAGCCGTCATCGCGAGGCGGCTCTTGCCGTCGTGGCGATCCATAGCAGCATCAGTGACTTAGCCCTGGATTGCTTCGCTTCGCTCGCAATGACGATGGCTCCCCTTTTGTTGAAAATGCATCTAGCATTGGCCCGCCGGGACCGTAGCGCGGCGCGCTCTTCTTGCTACCCGCGAAGAAGGCGATCACGGCGCATGCCCGCTGCGCATCCTGCCGAATCACAAGGCACATTGCTCCGAAGTAAGCATTGGCGCGCGCTGCAGGTTTACGCTACATGCTGGGAAAACGCTGGCCTGCTTTCCACATGCCTGAGTTCCCGGAATGGAATATTTTTCTCAGCAGCTTATCAACGGCTTGACGCTTGGCTCGATCTACGGGCTGATCGCGATCGGCTACACGATGGTGTATGGGATCATCGGCATGATCAACTTCGCGCATGGCGAGGTGTTCATGATCGGTGCCTTCATCGCGCTGATCGCGATCCTATCTTTGTTCGCGGTAGCCGTGACCTGGATACCGCTTGCGCTCCTCATTGCGCTGATCGTGGCCATGGCGCTGACCGCGGCCTGGGGCTGGAGCATCGAGCGCATCGCCTACCGCCCGCTCCGCTCCTCCTTCCGGCTCGCGCCGCTGATCACGGCCATCGGCATGTCCATCACGCTGCAGAACTTCGTGCAGCTCAGCCAGGGCGCACGCTCAAAACCGCTGCCGCCGCTCATCCGGGGCGGCTACGAGCTGACCGAGAGCAACGGTTTCGTGGTCAGCCTGAGCTATGTGCAAATCATCATCATGGCCACGACCGTGGCATTGATGGCGGTGTTCTCGCTGATCATCAGCCGCACCGCGCTCGGCCGGGCGCAGCGCGCCTGCGAACAGGACGGCAAAATGGCGGCCTTGTGCGGCGTGAATGTTGACCGGACGATCTCGCTCACCTTTGTGATCGGAGCGGCCTTGGCGGCGGTCGCGGGCTTGATGTTCCTCGCCTATTATGGCGTGATCGATTTCCACGTCGGGTTTGTGGCAGGCATCAAGGCGTTCACCGCAGCAGTGCTTGGCGGGATCGGCTCGCTGCCGGGCGCGATGCTCGGCGGGCTTATTATCGGCTTGATCGAAGTATTCTGGGCGGGATATTTCACCGCGCAATATAAGGATGTGGCGGCATTTTCCATTCTCGCGATCGTTTTGATCTTCCTGCCGTCCGGGCTGCTCGGACGCCCCGAAGTGGAAAAGGTGTAGCGGATGGCGGACACGGCTGAGAGGCCAAGCGCAGCGCTTTCGAACCGCGTGGTATTGCGCGGCTCCGTGGCCCGCGCGCTCCGCGAAGCCGGCATCACCTTTCTCCTCGCGCTCGCTCTTTTCGGAGTGCTGGTGGGCCTGCGCACCGACACAGTTAACGGCGAACTTGTGATCACCACTCATTTCGTCAAAGCGGTTACATTCGCGGGCGTTGTGGCGGCTTTCCGCTTCCTTTCGGATGCTTTGATCTGGCGGCCGCTCGACGGGGGACGCACGCTTGCGCTTCTCAGCCGGCTTTCGGTGAAAGCTTGGCGCCCCGCCCTGATAGCGGGTCTTGCTGCGGGACTTGTGCTCTATGCCATTGGCGGACTGCGCACGGATATCGTCGAGTGGGCGGGGGACCAGGCGTGGCTCGCTGGCATATTGGCCGACCTCGTGACCTTCGCTTGTATGGCGGCATTTATCCTCGCGTTCGCGATGGCCGCTGTGCGCGGCACGCGCCTCGTTCTGAGCAAGGCGCCAGTATCGAGCCTCCCAGAGAAGGCTACGGCCAATTTCGGGCGCGAATTTCCCGCCGCACTCCTGATTGTTGCCGTGCTCCTTCCCGTTCTCATCGCCGGCCCGCCGCAGCGATATGCGGTCGATACGGCGACGCAGATCCTCATCTATGTGATGCTTGGCTGGGGCTTGAACGTCGTGGTCGGCCTCGCGGGCCTCCTCGATCTCGGCTATGTCGCCTTTTATGCCGTCGGCGCCTACACTTACGCGCTTATCGCAACGGAGTTTGGCTGGGCCTTCTGGGTTTGCCTGCCGCTGGCCGGCCTTTTCGCAGCGCTCTGGGGGATTACGCTTGGCTTCCCGGTCCTGCGCCTTCGCGGCGATTATCTTGCTATCGTCACGCTTGCCTTCGGCGAGATCATCCGCATCGTGCTCATCAACTGGCAAAGCCTTACGGGCGGCCCGAGCGGTATCAACCGCATACCGCGGCTGAGCTTCTTCGGCCTGCCCTTCGAGCGGTCCGCCGACTCCAGTTTCCATAGCTTTTTCGGACTGGAGTATAATGCGGTCTATAGGATCATCTTCCTCTATTACGTTATTCTCGTGCTAGCGCTTCTGACCAATTTCGTGACCTTGCGCCTTCGCCGTGCTCCGATCGGCCGCGCCTGGGAGGCGCTGCGCGAGGACGAAATCGCCTGCCGATCGCTTGGCATCAACACGGTCACCACAAAGCTCAGCGCATTTGCTATTGGCGCGATGTTCGGCGGTTTCGCGGGCGCGTTCTTCTCGGCGCGGCAGGGCTTCATCAGCCCGGAATCGTTCACATTCCATGAGTCCGCGCTTGTGCTCGCGATTGTCGTTCTTGGCGGGCTTGGCAGTCAGCTTGGCGTAGTTATCGCCGCAGTCGTACTCGTTGGCAGCGCCGAGCGCTTCCGTGAGCTTCAGGACTACCGCATGCTCATTTTCGGGCTTTCCATGGTACTGGTCATGATCTGGCGGCCGCGCGGCCTCATGGCCGGCCGCACTCCGTCCGCGGTGCTTCATGAGGCCCGCAGCATATCGGGCAGCTTCGTCAAAGAGGGGCGCGGCTGATGACCGGTGAAACTTCGCACAAGGACGGCGAAATTCTCCGGGTCGAGCATCTGACCATGCGCTTTGGCGGGCTCGTCGCCGTCGATGCGCTGTCCTTCTCAGCGCAACGCGGCGAGATCACTGCAATCATCGGCCCGAACGGAGCCGGCAAGACAACCGTCTTCAACTGCATTACCGGCTTCTACAAGCCTACCGGGGGCCGGATTGCGCTGGCTCACGGAGGCGCATCCGCCTTCGAAGCGCTCCCGCAAGTTACCGCGAGCGGCAAGCAATGGTCGCCCGCGCCTGGCGGCGCGCTTTTCCTTCTCGAACGCATGGAAGGCTTCGAGATCGCCCGCACCGCGCGCGTGGCCCGCACCTTCCAGAATATACGGCTTTTCGGCGGCATGACCGTCCTCGAAAACCTGCTTGTCGCGCAGCACAATGTGTTGAACGCCGCTTCGGGATTTACTCTCGGCGCGCTTTTCGGCCTCAAAAGCTATAGGCGTGCCGAGGCGGACGCGATCGAACGCGCAGCATTCTGGCTCCGCGAGACCGGGCTTTTGGACCGCGCGGACGACCCTGCCGGGAGCCTCCCCTATGGCGGGCAAAGGCGGCTCGAAATCGCAAGGGCCATGTGCACGTCACCTGTGCTTCTCTGCCTTGACGAGCCTGCCGCGGGACTAAATCCGCGCGAATCCGCGGAACTGAACGAGCTTCTCCTCAAAATCCGCGAGCGGCATTCGCTCTCCATCCTTCTGATCGAGCACGACATGGGCGTGGTAATGGGGATCTCCGACCGTATCAATGTGCTGGATTATGGCTGCAAAATCGCGGAAGGGGCGCCTGCCGAAATCCGCTCCAACCCGAAAGTGATCGCCGCTTATCTCGGCGTCGAGGACGATGAAGTTGAAGAAGCCGAGGCGGAGGCCGGCCTATGACCCCGCTCCTTTCCATTCGCGGCGTTGAGACCTTCTATGGGAATATCCGCGCACTCAAGGGCGTCGATCTCGATGTTTACGAGGGCGAGATCGTTACCCTGATCGGCTCGAACGGCGCGGGCAAGACCACCCTCATGATGACGATCTGCGGCGATCCGCGCGCCCGGAGCGGACAGATCGTTTTCGACGGGCAGAACATTACGAAGCTGGCGACCCATGACATCGTGCGGCTCTCCATTGCGCAATCGCCCGAGGGCCGGCGCATTTTCCCGCGCATGACGGTTTACGAGAACCTGCTCATGGGATCGCTGCTCGCACCGAAGGACGCGGACGCGCTGGAAAGCGATCTCGCCATGGTTTTCGATCTCTTCCCCGTGCTTTCCAAACGGCGGAGCCAGCGCGGAGGCACGCTATCCGGCGGCGAGCAGCAAATGCTGGCCATCGCACGCGCCTTGATGGGCCGGCCGAAGCTCCTGCTTCTCGACGAGCCGTCGCTTGGCCTCGCGCCGCTCATCGTCCGCCAAATATTCTCGGTCATCCGTGACCTCAATCAGAAGACCGGCCTGACCGTATTCCTGGTGGAGCAGAACGCCTATCACGCGCTCAAGCTCGCGCATCGCGGCTATGTGATGGTCAACGGAGCGATCGCGCTGTCCGGCACGGGCGCCGAGCTTCTCGCCAACCACGAGGTGCGCGCGGC
>CAZCIF010000115.1:0-10067 GCA_964498645.1 uncultured Rhodomicrobium sp.
TTCAATGACACAACCGCTTCCCAATTTCCGTGCCCTTTGCTCCACGAAACACAGGTGCGCGCGGCCTTGGGTCTGCGGCCTCATCCCTGAAGGGGGCCATTACCGCGAACTGTGGCGGGACGTGCCGCAAGCGGACGGCAGGGGCGCTGCAAGCGCGATCCTATTTCTTCTCGCTGCCGGGGAGCGTTCCCACTGGCACCGCATCGATGCTGCGGAAATATGGATTTGGCAGGCCGGCGCCCCTCTGCTTCTCGGGCTTTGCCACACTGACGGCAGCCGGAAGACGATTAGGCTCGGCCCAGACGCTGGAAATGGCGAGACCTTCCAGGGCATTGTCCCGGCCTATGTCTGGCAGGAGGCATCGAGCGTTGGCGCTTGGACGCTGGTAAGCTGCATCGTCGCGCCAGCCTTTCGGTTCGAGGGCTTCGAACTGGCCTCTCCGGGCTGGTCACCTCCATGATCGGCCCGGATGTTCGTGACATCGATTAACGGAGCGAGGCTAAGAGCGGCCGGCAACCGGATTCTGCCCGATGTCAGGCGGATGCGAGAACGGCCTCAATGCAATCGGGCTCAACGTGCTGCGGCGCGTCCAGCTTTGGAAAGCCGCTTTCGCTTTCCCTTGCACGGCTAGCCCACCTATGCCGTGACTGGTCTGCTGCTTTCCAGGCTTCAACTTTCTTGCGCGTTTCCTCTGCTTCCTGGTCCCGGAAGGCGAGGCGCGTCCCGTCGAAAATCTCACTGCCTTCGCGCCTTTCGGTAAAGCGTGACTTCCGGGCGCGGGCGATTTTATCCGCTTCGCCTTCCACCCAGGATTTCAGGAATTCCAGCACCATCAGCGCCTGCAGTTCCGCGGCGTTTTCGTCCTTCGCAAGCTTGGCGGCGAAGTGAGTGGCGAGGGCGCTACTGGCGACATGATCGCGCATAAGGAGCGTTTCTGTGAAGCATTCGCCCAAAAAGCGGACGAGAACGGCTTGGCCGCCGCTGGTGGTGGTTTTGTATTGCTTAAGGAGCTCACGTTCGGTTGGCATCGTTTAACCCTTGTGGTTGTGAGCCCGGAAACGCTACGCGCACGCCACATTGTTCCCAAACTCAACAAGAAACAGCCACCGGTCAGCGGCGGCGCTGGCTCGCTATAGGGCGCCAAACCGGCGTGAACCTTGCGCTTCGCGCTTTCCACAGAATGAAGCAGCTCCTGTGAGCTAGTCTAGGCGGCCAGAAATCAATGATTTCAATGAGTTTTGCTGGATGACCGGGTCAAGTCAGCCCGGCCATGACGTTACAAGCCTTGTAATATCATCACACGCTCCGGACCCAAGAGGCGGGGCGCTCACCTCCGCGAACGGGATGGTCACTGTTTTGCAGCAAGAACCGCCGGGTTGGCCCGAAGCTTGCCGTAAGCCGCCAGCAGTTTCGCGCCGGCAGACCCCGAACGTTCCATGAACGACTCCAGGATGGATGAGCTGCAAATGCGCCACGCAACAGTGTCATCCGGCGTCAGATCCTGAATTTTCATACCCTTGGAGGCGGCATACGCGTAAATGCCGGCCTGAATGGCGGGGTGCTTTTCCCAGATCTCCTTCTCGGCCTTGCGCGCGGCGGTGGCGACGATCGTCCGCTGATCGGGAGTTAATTTCTTCCAGGTCTGATCGTTGACGATCACAACCAGGATGTTTTCGGAATAGCGCACGTTCGTCAGCGTGTCCGCCGTGCGCCAAAGCTCGTAATCCTTGACGGCTGAGATGCTGCCGACGCTTGAATCCACCTGCCCCGAATCCAGCGCCTCTCTTTGTTTGGAGTCAGGAATAAGGCGCGGCGTCCCTCCGCAGAGCTTCACAAATTCGGCGGCCAGGTCGCCATATACGCGGACCTTGCGATTGTTGAGCGCATCCGGATTGGCGGCCGGGCCTTTGGAAAAAATCGCATTCCAGCCGGAAGGCTGCCACCAAAGCACCCGCGCGCCCGACCGCTTGAAAATGCCGTAATCGACGGCGCGGCGTATCTCGCTGCCAGGAGCGGCGGCCACACGCACAATGGCGTCGAAATTGAAGAGAAATGGTTGCAGGAACAGGCTCGCGGCAACGTTGGTGGCTGCATATTGAGCCAGGGGCGCGACCCCCATGTCGACGGCGCCTTTGCTGACAGCTTCCGGCGTGTCATGGCCGGAGACGAGCCGGCCCTTGTCGATCACCGTGATTTTTACCGCACCGCCGGTCGCGGCCTCAACCTCGCGCTTGAAGCTGAGGATATTTTGGCCGATCGGCTCCGAGGAAGCTTGCTCCAAACTGAGACGCAACACAATTTCCGCCGCCCGCGCATTGCCGGAGCTGAACAGGCAGAATAGTAGCGCAATGACCGAGAGCACTCGCAACTGCATCACATATCTCCGCATATTTCACCATTTCCAGGGCTTTCCACCGCCGGTTGAAAAGCCGGCTCACAAGGTCTGGAAAACACCTTTAAAACTTTATTGATCCTATCTCCGGTCAAACCGGAAGGTGACTGTTCGCTCAAGCGCGCGCCGGTCATCGAGACGCCAGGGCTTTCTCAATGAAGGCGCGGCTGACAACCTTTTCGAAGGCGGGTCTTTCGGCTTTGCTGTCAAGGTAGAGTTCGAGGCCCCTCTTAAATCCGTCAGGAGTAATATCCACGGTTTTGGGGTATAGATTGTCGGCAATCATGCGCCGCACAGCGGCCTCGACGACCTCAGGTGGTAGTCTGGGAAATTGATTTTTCCCAACGGCTACTGCCATAGCCGGGTCCTTTGCAACCAGCACTAAAGCCTCCTGCAGGGCGTTGACAAAGCGCTGCGCGAGATCGGGATCTATGTCCTTGTGAGCCGCCACGGAGGAGGCGGCAAGATCCCCGTAGGACTTCGAGAAGGCAACCAGCACTTTGTTGCCGAGAGTTACGGCCCAGTCCGTGGCCGGCTCCGCTGTAACGGCGAATTTGGCTTTGTCGCCGAGAGTCAGCAGCGCGGCGGTTTCGGCGCCAACCTTAACCTGCAGCAGTTTGAAGTCCGTGTCGGGATTCATTCCGCTTTCGCGGGCGTACCTGAAAAGCAACGCCGTCGTATTAGCCGGCATTTTGGCCGTGATGATCGTCTGCCCTTTCAAACTGGTTATATCTTTAAAATCGAAGTCCTGCGGGCCGACAATCCAAACCGCCGGCCCATTGACGCAATTGGCTATCAATTGAATGGGCTCACCCTTAGCCGCGGCCTTGGCGGGCCACACCGAGGCGGTCAGCGAGAATTGCGCCTTTCCCGAAGTTAAGGCGCCAAGAGCGGCGTTGACGGAGCTGACGGTTTCCGTCGTTACATCCAGCCCATGTTTGGCGAACAACCCTTTGTCGATTGCCACGTAGAACGGCAGAAAACTGAGAGTCTGGAGTGCCTGCACAGCGACGGCTTTCTTATTTTCGGCGGAAGCCCCGGCGCTCAATTGCAGGTGGGTGGCAATGGTCAATGCGATAATCAGACAGATTCTGAACAAGTACGCCTCCTGATATCACGAACTTCTTAGAATGGGATTGGCGGACGCCTCAGGCGGCCCGAAGGTTCAGAAGCTGCAATGTTTTGTCATAAGAATGACGGCGAAGCATCTTCTTTTCCAGATAAAAGATCAGCAGTTGCTGATATGCCACGATTACTATGTTGCACGCAAAGCGTTCTGCAACTTTGCGTTGATAATACGATCTGGCGCCGAGCTTTATCACCCCGCTCGCCAGCGCCCTTCCAACAATAATCTCTCAATAACCACAATAGCTTGGCAGAATGCCAACACTTATGCTGGAGCGCTTGAACAATCTTCACATTGATGTCATATTCTCCGCCATAATTAGGCATGATAGAAGTATTTTTTGCATACCTAACATTCAATAAGTGCATGCACGCCTCATTTCCACTGTTTTGGATAATACAATTTGCCTAATCTGGCGATGATATGCTGATGTTTGATATAAATATTGCTTGATTTAGAAGGGTCCTGGCGGTAAAACTCTACTCCGGCTAATAATAGCTAGCGGTTTTTCTTGTATCCGCTCCGCCCACCTGTGCGCCTGAGGCCATCACATGAGCCGCATGCTTTGCATGCCCACACCAAATTTGCAGAAAATTCCGAGAGCGCGGTTCATCAACCGCAATCACTTGTGGTGCCAGGTCATCGCCAACGCTCTCTCCGACATGGGCGCCGTCGAAATGGTCATGCATCCCGGGGGGCGCAATGCCTCCCTGGCGCTGGCGATGTCCAAGATGCCGGAATTCCGTATACATACCCACGTCGATGAACGCAGCGGTGCGTTCATGGCGCTGAGCCTCGCCCAGTCTACCGAAGCTCCGGCGGTTCTTTCGGTCACTAGCGGCTCGGCAATCGCCAATTGCCTGCCGGCGCTGACCGAAGCCAATAAGCGGAACTTGCCTGTCATCCTCATTTCCGGCGATAGAAATCGGGGCGCCCGGCATCTTAACTACTCGCAATCCTCGGACCAGACCGGCATCTGCGCCTCGCTCATGCGGACGCAGTACGATTTGCCCGATCCACTCGATTCCGAGTCCGATCTGATCGCATTGCGCCGTACTATCATCGATGCCGTCAATCAGTCCGTCAGCGGATTACGCCCCGGACCGGTTCAGATCAACGTTCCTCTATGGGGAGCGTCCTGCAGCACCGAGCCGGACGAAGGCTGGGATGCACCGGCCGATCCAGACGAGGTCCGCGACGCCGTTCCCGCCGTCCGCCTGCAGCCCGCCGTCGCCACCCTGACCGAAATCGAGCGCGCCGCCCGCCGCTTCGCCGGCCAGGACCGGCAGCGCGGCCTCATCTTCTGCGGCCCTGACACCTACGAGGCGCCGCAAATTATTAATCTGCTGGCAACGCGGACAGGTTTTCCCGTCATTGCGGACGCCGCCAGCGGCGTCCGAAAAAAAGACATGGCCAATCTGATCACCGTGTCCGACGCGCTTCAGCAGGTAGAGGATATCGATTCATTGCTTGCCAGGACCGGGCTGCTGCTGCGGTTTGGCGGTCCGCCGGCGAGTCCGGCCATGACCAAGCTCGCGAGATCCATACGGTGCCCCACTTTGCGCGTTTCCCAAGCCGCCCCTGGTCCAGATTTCTGGACGAATGACGCCATCGGTCTGCGGCCTTTGGACACGGTAGGCGCGGCCCGTCTTGCGAAACTCCTCGGTTCCGGCGACCCTGAATGGCTGATGGAATGGATGCAAATCGAACAGTGCCTGTCGTCGCGCCGGCGCAAGGCCGTGGAAGAGCTGCCATGGGGCGACGTCCGCGCATCGGGGATCGCGTGCAACGCGCCGGGGTACGATTTCATTCACATCGGCAACAGCCTGGCGACGAGGCTGAGCAATTTGCTGGCGGAAGGCTTTGAGCCTGCGCATCGTGAGTTCATCGCCCGAGGCATGGCTGGAACGGATGGTGCTTTCGGCATGTTCCTCGGTGAACTTATGGGAACGGGTGGAAGGGGGCTCCTGCTGATTGGCGATCAATCGGCGGCCCACGATCTTCCCGCGCTGGCGAATCCCGCCTGGCAATCGGCCAAGGGGGCGATCGTCGTGGTCAATAATTCCGGGGCCGGGATTTTCGACACCCTGCCCTGTGCCCGGATCGATGGATACCGCTCCGTCCTGCGCAACCAGCCTTTGATAGACTTTCAACACATCGCAGCCGCCTTCGGCCTCAAGTACAGACGGTGCGAGGATGCCGGAAGTTTCCGCACGGCTCTGTCCGATGGCGCGAAGGCGAATAGCGTCATGCTGATCGAGGCCGTGACCCCGCCGGACGCCACGCCGCACGATCTGTCTGCCGTTCTTCGTCACATGGGCGGGTGACGGATTGCTTTCACGGTCAATGATGCGGCGCCACTTCGTCGCCATCCGGACGCTGATCCTGTCAGCGGCTGGCGGCTATGCGATGGCCCGCCTGCACGTGCCGCTCGGTTGGCTGCTGGGGTCGATGCTGGCTTGCACGATAATAACCGTCGCCCGTGTGAAAACCTCGGCTCCAGCCTGGCTGCGCGTCCCGACCCTTGCTGTATTGGGGGCCGCGCTTGGCTGCACTTTCACTGCTTCGACGATTACCTCCGCAATCGATTGGCTGCCTAGCCTTGGAACCATGATCATCGCGGTGGCCTGCATGAGCGCGGTAGCCATCCTGTATTTCCGGTATGTGGGCCGTTACGGCCGCGCAACAGCCTATTTCTCGGGGGTTTGCGGGGTGATCACGCAGGCCACGGTATGTGCCGCAGATGCAAAGGCCGATGTCCCCAGGGTGGCGGTCTCGCACGGATTAAGGATCATTTCGCTGCTAGCGCTTGTCCCGCTTGCGGTCGGCACATTGACAGGAAAAGTTCCGGTCTCCGGCGAAGCTGTCAGCGCAGAAGCAAACCTTAACCTGCAGAGCCTCTTGGACCTTCAAAACCTGCAGAGTCTCTTTGACCTGCAGAGGCTGCAGAACCTCCTTAGCATGCGGTACCTGCAGAACGTCTTTAACCCGCAGAACCTGCAGAATATCGTGAACCTGCAAAGCCTGCAGAGTGTTCTTGACCGGCCGGACTTGCGGAACCTGCTGCTGCTCGCACCTTGCTGCACCGCCGGGGTGTATCTCGCGGGGCTTGCCAGAATTCCTGCCCCGCAAATGCTTGGACCGATGGCCATTTTCGGCGCCCTGAGCGCCACGGGAGTGACGCAAGGCGGTTTTCCTCCTTGGCTTATCGACATGGCCCTCACCGGCCTCGGGATTTCAATCGGCGCCCGCTTTGCGGGAGTGACCGCGCCTTCTGTTTTCAGAATCATCCTGACGACGCTTCCAGCCATTACGCTGCTTTGCTTAAGCCTTGGCGCCGCAACAGCGGCGATGTCCTGGGCCACCGGCTTCTCCCCCGCCGTCTCGCTCCTTATTCTCGCGCCGGGCGGCGTAGCCGAAATGGCGCTCGTCGCTATGTCTTTTGGTATCGATCCGGCGATGGTTGCCGCCCATCACGCTATCCGCATCATCTTGACGCTGCCAGCCGTTCCCCTTCTGGGCACGCTATTTACTCCGGAGGACGGTCATCCTCATTTCGATCCGGGAAAAACCTGCCCGTGAGATGATGCCGGGAGCTATGGTGCGGACGGCGGGACTTGAACCCGCACAGCCTTTCAGCCGAGGGATTTTAAGTCCCTTGCGTCTACCATTTCGCCACGTCCGCAATTGCGAGACCTATAGCAGTAAGCCAATGGCGCCTCCCGCGCAATATGGCCTGTGTCATCCCTCGCCTACGGGACAGCGTAAGCCGGGCGCCGTGCCTCCGGGCGCGGCGGAAGGACCTGCTGACCGGCGCCTCCATATTTGATCGCCGCGGCAAGAAGCAGGAACAGGGTCAGAGAATTGAGCAGATGCCAAATGAAATGCGTGCCAAAACGGTGCCCCATAAGCACCCAATCGGCACAGAGCCGTTGATCGAGCGAGCGGAAGGTAAGCGATACGACGAAGGTGAGCGCCGCCACAAAGAGAAGCGGCGCGCCCCGGTGGCGTCTCAATGCGAGTGCTCCCGCCATAAGCACCATGGCGGCCAAAGCCGGCGCATAGCCAAGGCTGCCGTTTAAGCATCGCGCGCGCGCTCCCGCGGGCACGTTCTCAAGCGCAAAGCCCATACGCCCGTCCCAGCACTGGACATTGAACGCCATCACCATCGCGCCGATAAAGGCGGCGACGGCGGCAACAGTCAGAAACCAGGATGCACCGGCAAAACGCCGCATGCCGAAGATCAGATAGGAGAGCATGAACACGCCGATGGGGCCGGTATCCGCTACAGCCGTATCGATATTGGGCACGGTGTGAAACAGGAAGCTTCCCACGCCGATCGCGATGAAGTTCAGCACGAAGAACACATGCCAAAATGAACGCTCATGGGCGGGACGCCGCGCGATCATGATCATGCCGGCCAAAGCGGCCAGGACGAAGCCGCCATTTGTCACGGCATTCAAAGGCTCGGCCCAAAATGACGGGTCGCTGCCGCGCTCGCAATAGTCGAAAATGGTCGCACGAGCTTGAAGCTGCATCGGGAAGGGCCTGATTCTGTTGTCCGGTGGGCGCCACCATAGCCGGCCCCCAAGCGCAGAACGACGCTTTTTGACGGGCTTGGATGAATTTTCCACCCGCGTTGCAGGACAAGCTTGGCGAATAAGCTTAACCGGCCTAGAGTAGCCCCAAACGGGGATATTCATTCGGGGGAATGACGATGATTCTTCGCACAGCCGTGACCGGCGCCATCGTGCTGGGCTTCGCCGCCGCAGCGAATTCCGCTCACGCCGGCTACAAGCCGGATCACGATAACGGACCCGCCGCCAGCGCACCGCTCAAGCATAGGCATCGCCTGGCGCGCCGCCGTCCGCCCTACCGGAATTGCTGCGGGGCCTACCGCTTCGTCTATGCCGAAAGCTGGTATGGATTTAAGAAGGTTGTCGCTCCAGTGCGCCACGCCGAGCATGGCGATCAAGTCCGTCTTCCAGGCGGCACCTGGGTCTATTGCGAGTTCTCCTGTGAATATACCCTTCGCAGGCAGAGCCTCGATTTCTGGCAAGGCCAGGGCGCAGGCCCCAACGATCAAGTTTCGCCGGGCTATTTCCGCTGGGACTTTTACATCGATTAAGGCCGCCGCGGCGGCTACCTGTTCGAGGCCCGTTCGTGGCGCGATCCCGGGCCAGTTCGGGATAAGATCTCGGCGGGCATCGCGTCGGTGCCCATCAGCCTGTCCCAGAACCTGAAATAGAGCCCATAGTTACGGTCGAAACGCACATGGTGATAGCCGTGATGCGTGGCTGATATGAGCTGGCTGCCGATGGGGCCGGATACGAGCCAGCGCGGCAAGATCTCCCAGCCCGAATGGTTGAAGACCGCGATCATGGTCATCAGCAGCAAAAGCGCCAAGAGCACTGCGGCGTGGATTGGCACGGCAAAGACCATGGCGGGCATAAGCCAGCCCGTTAAGGCCGCCTCGGCCGGATCGAAAGCGAAGGACGCAAACGGCGTCGGCTGGCGCGAGCGGTGATGGCCCGCATGGCTCCAGCCGAAGAGGTGCCCGTGATGCATCAGCCGGTGGCCCCAATAAAAATAGGTGTCTTGGAGGAAGAGATAGATAAAGGCGCTCAGAAGCAGGTAGGGCACTCCGCCATAGGCGTCCCAGTCCGTATAAATCATCGTGCCGCCATGCATGAAGGCGACGAGCGCGATGGCGGCAGGGGCGGCATATATGCCGGAGGACAGAAGCGACAAGCGGATTTCCTGAAGGACGAGCGCCCGCACCGGGCGCTCGCGGTTCAGCCGCCTGGCGCCGAGCTTCTCCCCGCCCCACTGCCAAAGCAGCCAATAGAACAGCCCCGAAACCACGAGATAGCGCGCGGCAATGATGACCGTTAGCGCGGCTGCCGTAGCAAGGAATTCAATAACCATCGTAGCCCTGCCCAAACCCCTTTGCGCATAGGACACGCATCTTTAGAGCAAGCTCCTAAAGAGCCGGGACGATGTCCGTCTTACGAAAATCGCCGCCCTTGAAGAGAAGTGGCACGTTCCTCGATTTGGCAAGAGCATAGGCCGCACAATCGCCGAAATTGAGAGCGGCGGGGTGGCGTCCCTTGCCGTAACGGATGAATGCATCCCGCGCGAATTGGGCTTCACCACTGCCGAAGGCCACGATGTCCACCGCCGCCTCGGCCAAGAACGCATCGAGCGGACCCCAGATGCCAGCGCCGCCCTTCGGCCCAGCCAGCACCAGCGATGTTTCCAGCAAGTTCAACGCGGAGATAAGCCTGCCTCGCGCATTGGCAAGCGCACGTAAAAGCTCCCTCGCATCGGGCTCCATGCGCAAAATCGCGACGAGCGCCGAGCTATCGAGCGCAATCACGCGGGCAGGCCGTCATCGCCGTAAAGGTCGGCTTCGCTGAAGGATGGCCGGCCCTCAAGCTGGCGCGCACTTTCTCCGGCGATGGCCAGGAGCTTCTCAAACAGCGCATCGGCCTCGGGCGCCTTGCGCTTCAGGCACACACCATCGAGAATGAAGTCCACGCCCGCCTC
>CAZCIF010000115.1:10077-11215 GCA_964498645.1 uncultured Rhodomicrobium sp.
CCGTCGCTTCCGCAACCGCGTAATCGCCACCGGCCGCTTCGAGCCTGCGGATCGTCGTTACCGAAACCCCCGCCCGGCGCGCAAGCTCATCCTGCTCCATACGCAGAAGCGCCCGCGCTGCTTTAATTTGTTCCGGCGTAATCATGGCATATAGCTATCACGAATGGTATCTATAGGTCAAGATTGCTTCGCCGGCTACTCCTTCTTCGGCAGGTTTAACCGGATGTGCAGCTCGCGGAGCTGCTTCGCGGAAACCTCCGACGGCGCGCCCATGAGCAGATCCTCAGCTTGCTGATTCAGCGGGAACATGATCACGTCGCGCAAATTATCGGCGCCGCAAAGCAGCATGACGATCCGGTCAATGCCGGGGGCGACGCCTCCGTGCGGCGGCGCGCCGAATTTCAAAGCACGGATCATGCCTCCGAATTTCGCGTCAACCACTTCGGGGCCGTAGCCCGCGATCCCGAAAGCTTTGTACATGATCTCGGGCTTGTGGTTCCGGATCGCACCTGAAGACAGCTCCACGCCATTGCAGACGATATCGTATTGGAACGCCCTCAACGCCAAAAGCGCTTCGTCTCCCTTCTTTTCCGCAGCTTCGAGCGCGGCAAGTTCGCCTTGCGGCATAGAGAAGGGGTTGTGCGAAAAGTCGATTTTCTTCTCGTCCTCGTTCCACTCGTAGTAAGGGAAATCGGTGATCCAGCAGAACTCGAAGCGGTCCTTCTCAGTGAGATTCAGCTCGGTGCCGATTTTGTTGCGCGCCTCGCCCGCGAATTTATAAAACTTCGCCGGATCGCCGCCCACGAAGAAAACGGCATCGCCTTCCTTGAGGCCGGTTTGCGCCTTGATCGCAGATGCACGCTCTTCGCCGATGTTCTTCGCGATGGGGCCTGCAGCCTCGCCCTCGCGGAAGAAAATATAGCCAAGGCCGGGCTGGTCTTGGCTCTGAGCCCAGCTATTCATGCGGTCACAAAATGCGCGGCTGCCGCCGCCCGGCGCCGGTATCGCCCAAATGCGCGCTTTCGCGTCTTTCTCCAGCATGCCGGCGAAAACCTTGAAGCCGCTCCCCCTGAAATGCGCGCTCACATCCTGCAGGACGATGGGGTTGCGCAGGTCAGGCTTGTCGGACCCGTATTTT
>CAZCIF010000116.1:0-11176 GCA_964498645.1 uncultured Rhodomicrobium sp.
CGGCGCGCCATTATTTGCGCCCAGCCGCTTTGCGGGCGGGTTTCGCGCCTGCGCGGGCGGAGGAGCGCTTTTCTTCGCCTTCCTTGCTTCGTTCGACGCGCTTTGGCTCGGGCCGGGACTGCGCTGCGCTCCGCGTTGATCTGCTCTTGCCTGCCGGGCTTTTTGTGCGCCGGCCGTGTGGCGCCTCTTCTCCGGCAACGGCTTCCGGCTTTTTGGGCCCGCCCTTCTCGGCAGCGATCGACCGCCGGAGCGCATCCATGAGATTGATGACTTTCGCGGGCTCTCGCGGTTTTGCGGCTTCGGCCGGCGGGCGGCCTGCTTGCTTGGCGCGGATCATATCGACAAGTGCGTTTTCATAACGATCTTCGAATTTGCTGATATCGAAGTGACCCATTTTCGTGCGAATGATGTGTTTGGCCAGTTCCTGCATCTCCGCCGGGATGCGGATATCGGGAACGCTATCGAAATAGGCCCGCTCGTCGCGGATCTCGTAATTGTAGTGGAGAAGGGTTGCGAGAATGCCCTTGCCGCGCGGTTCCATGACGAGAATGCGCTCCCGCCGTGAAATGACTGCGCGCCCGACGCCCGCGACATGCTCGGATGCCATCGCGTCGCGGATGACCGCGAAAGCTTCGCCGGCGACCTTATCGTTGGGCACGAGATAATGGGCGCTGTCGAGATAAACGGGATCGATCTCATCGCGCGGGACGAAGCTCTCGATATCGATCGTATGGGAGCTTTCGATTTCGATAGCGTCGAGGTCTGACTCCTCGATTTCGAGATATTCATCCTTCGCAAGCTGAAAGCCGCGGACCCTGTCTTCACGCTCTATGGGTTCATCCGTCCCGGAGTCGGCCATGAATTGGCGCAGCCGGTTGCCGGTTTCGCGATTGAGCCAATGAAACGAGATGCGTTCTCTTCGCGATGCCGCCGGATAAAGGGCGACGGCGCAAGAGACGAGCGAAAGCTTGAGATAGCCTTTCCAATAGGGACGGGGAGCCATGCGCGGAACTCCGTGGCTTGCGCTTCCTGCTGCGCGGCGGCGCTCCCCCAAGCGGCAAGATTATTATGTCCAGGATTTCCGTGATAACGCAAGCGCGGGAAAAGAAGTTCCGGCGCCACAGGAACGCCGATTAAGTGATTGACGGGTAATTTGACCGGTGATCTGAAAGTAGTTTGCCGTCAGCCGCCAAGCCGGCCGCTGACATGAGCGAGCACGAAATAGATCCGCCCATCATCCGATGCGAGCCTCGCTTGAACGGCAGCGCCGCGCGGATCGGAACGGCTTAGCTCCTGCAAGGCTTTCTCGAAGTCGGTCAAATAACGCTCGACGATAGTCCTGAATGTCTGATCGGTCTCGTACCGGCGCTGGACCCGATCGACGATCGCTTGCCCCTGGCGCGAATACAGCCCGCGCTGTTGCAGGATCTCGGTCTCGCCGTGCTTCAGTCTCTGCCAAACTTCCATCACACGCCGCTCGTCGAGGCACGAGGCGATGTCGGCCATGGTGAAGTCGGCGCTACCGGGCTGTTGCACCGGCGCATTCCCCCTCGATGGGAATGGCGACGCCATTGGCGGTAGGCCGTAGGATTCCTCCTTATCCATAAAGTGAGCATCGTCTTCCGACGCGCGGGCGAGCAGGTCTCCAAGCGACCACTGGTTACGCCGCTCCGCTTGCTGCCCTTCGGGAAAGGGCATGGACGAAGATGGAGCCTGCGGCGCTTCGGCCTGGAATTGCCTTAGGGGTTGCTGCGGCTCGCTTGAAGGCCAGGCCGGCTTTTCGGCTGGCGGCTGGCCATAGTCGTATTGAGGTTGCGGCCGCTGAGGCGAAAAGGCGGCATCATGAGGTGGTTGCATCGGGGCCGGGTCGCGGTCACGGCGTTGAGGCTCCCCCCGCGGCTCGGGCGCCGAAACGGAGCTTGAATAAGTGTGCCGGCTGGAGATTTCAGACAAAGTGTCGAGCGCCGAGAGCTGATCCTGCAAGGCACGCCGCATGGCTGCAGCGCTCTGCTTTGCCGTTTCGGGCAGTACCTTGGCGTGACGCTGAAGCTCGTTCTGTGCCGATTCCAGATCGACCGCCGCGCGCCGTGTCGAGTCGCGAACCGTCCGTGTCGTATCGGAGAATTTCGACGAGAGCGTTGAGAGCTGGTTGGATACCTGATCGGATAGCGAAGTAAAATTCGCCTGCAGCTCCGAGACCGCCTTCTGAGTATGCGTCTGCGCATCCTGGCGCAGCCGCTCGATCTCCCGGATTGCAAGCTGCGACTTCTCCGCAGAGTCCTTCGCCAGGACCTCGGTAACCTTGCGCGCGCGAAGCTCGGCTTGGCTCAAAGATTGCTCCAGCATATTGGAGTAGGAGTTCATCATGCGATCGAGCTCCGCCGCGCGCATGCTGACATTCTCCATGAGCTTGGCAAAGGCGGCCTGCCGCTGCTCCATCACGGCGTCGACCTTCGTATTCGATATCTCGAAGGTCCGGGAGGCGTTCATGAGGGCTGCACCCTGCTCTTCGAAGCGCTTCGTGAGGCCGCCGAGCTGGTTCACAAGCGTCGCCGACACTTCCTTAAGAACCCGCGCCTGCCCTGACAGCGCGTCAGAGCCGGTGTTAGAGCGACTTGCCAGTTCCTCGACCGTCTTTTGAAGACTGGCGGAATTCGCCGCTACGACATGCTCGATCGAAGCGGCTTGCCGTGCCAGCGTGTGCTCCAAAGAGCCGGAATGCTTGTCGAGCGTGTCGCGGATCGCGCCCGTTTGCTTGGAGAGAGACGCCTCCAATGCCTGCGCGCGCTGTGTGAGCGTGGTATCGAGCTGTTTCGTGCGCTCGCTCAGATTGATTTCAAAACTTTGAGTGCGGCGGCTCAGGATGGTTTCCAGCGCCTGAATGCGCTCCGCGAGCGAGGTATCGATATGCCGCGAATGCTCGCTTAGGACGGTTTGCAGAACCGAGGTGCGATCGGTGAGGGTTGCGCCGAGAGATTGCGTCTTCTCTGCAAGCGCCGTTTCAAGCGCCGACAAATTCCGCGCAGCCCCCTCAATGATTGAGCTGAGCCGCGTTTGCTCGGAGCCGAGCTTTTCGAGAAGTACGGGGATTTCGCGGCCGACGCGCTCGCTCATTCCGATAACGGAAGTCACAAGGCTGTTGCCCTTGGCGGAGATCGCTGCAGCCGTTCTGTCCGATGTTTCCTGGATCGCGCGCGTGACTTCCAGGCTGGACATGCGCAAGGATTCCGCTGCCTGTGCGCCATGCTTCACGAGCTGCTCGGTGATTCGGGCGCCGCGTTCCGCCAATTTCTCGTCAATGGCTGTCCCTGCCGCGGTCACGGCTGCGGTGATTTTCTGGCCCCGGTTCGCGAAGGCCTCCGTCATCGTGACACTGGCGTGGCCAAGCGATTGCGAAGCCTTCTCGCTTGCGGCGGTGATCTCGCGCGTGACTTGGCTGCCGATGCCGCGCAAAGCCTCGCTTACCCGCTCGCTATTATTGGCAAGCGCTTCGCGCTCGCTTGCAAGCTCGTTGATGAGGTTCCTGATCCGGTTTTCGTTCTCGGTATAGGAGCGCTCTAACGCGGCAACCTCATTATGGACAAGCGCTTCGAGCTCGCCCGCGCGGCCGAGAGCGCGCGAAATGGCGTCGTTCATCGCGGCGACCTGCCGCCGCACCGTCTGGCCAAGAGATGCGACCGACTGCTCCGCCATGCGATCGGGCTCGGCCAGCCGGACCGCAACCTCAGTCATTGCGGACGACATCAAGCGCAGCTCTTGCGCGCGCCAAACGAGGATCGCGAGAAACCAAAACAGAGCGATCGGCACCACGATTGTCGCAACGACCGCCACCATGGCGGGATTGGCGATCAAATCGGCCGTGCTGCCGGAAACATCCAGTGTCTTCTGGAAAACGGCCCAGGATACGGCAAGCCCAAGCACGAACCAAATGGCTGAAGCAACCAGCGCAAACAGGAACGGAGACCGGGACGGGCGCTGCTGAAGCGCATAGATCAGGCCGCCGATGGAAGGCATATCGTCATTGGCGGGAATGTGCGGCCGGGCAGCGCCCGCCGGGCGCTTCGGGGCCGAAGGCCGCGCAGCCGGCGTGCCGGGAGTAACCTGAACGGTGGCCTCGCGGCCTTCCTGAATGCGCCGGGGAGATGGAGGGCTAGCCTGAGGTTCGCGGACGGACCTCTGCTGAGCATTCTCAGCGCGCGCGCCAGCACCCGCTTCCGGAGCAGCATTGCCGGGGGCCTGTGCCTTTGCCTCGTCCTCGGGCTTAAGATCGATGGGCGTCTGGGAGATGGCTTGTTTTTGACTCATCAGGCCGTCCTGACCTTATGTGATATGACCGGGATATCGCCAACGCGGCAACATTCGGATTGAACAGGAATCCTCGCCGGGACCGAGACGATACGCAACAACTCTAGGCAGGTCTTCATAGCCCCTCTATTGCATGCTTGGACAGCACTCCGAAAACAGTTCCAGCCCGCGCCTCGCTAACGGATTTTTAAGGCTAAAAAAAGATTACCAAACACGGCAGGATTACGCACCCACCTCAAGACACAATCCTAAATGCCTGTTTATCAACGTATAAATATTGTGATTCGCGTGCATTCATGTAAACTCTTTAAGCGGATTGCAAACAAAAGCCACAGCTTTTTTTAGGCATTCTTAACTGTTGGTTGATGCTCAAAGGCGATGAAAATGCTGCGCTTTGAATTGGCGCTTTGAATTTTGCAGCGATCTCCCTTAGAGATGAACTTCCGAGTGGATTTGGCGGTGCCATGGTAAAAGTGACCTATATAGAGCATAATGGAATGGTCCACACGGTCGAGGGCGAGGAAGGCCAGACTGTGATGGAGACGGCAATCAAGCATGCCGTGCCCGGAATTATCGCGGAATGCGGCGGAGCGTGCTCCTGTGCGACCTGTCACGTCTATGTGGACGAGGCATGGAAGGAGAAGACCGGCAGCCCCTCACCGATGGAAGAGGACATGCTGGACTTTGCGTTCGATGTGCGGCCCAACAGCCGCCTGAGCTGCCAAATCCGGTTGAAGCCGGAACTGGAGGGCCTTGTTGTCAGGATTCCCGAGCATCAAAGTTAGCAGCGCAACGCGGGCGGTCCGCATCGGCACAGCAGCGAAACCATGACATCCCCAATTCAAACAGATGCTCTCATCATCGGAGCCGGCCCCGTCGGCCTTTTTGCCGTCTTCGAGTTGGGCCTTCTGGACGTGAAGGCGCATTTGGCCGACATTTTGGACCGGCCCGGCGGGCAATGCGCCGAGCTTTACCCGGAAAAGCCCATCTACGACATTCCGGGGCTTCCGGTGGTCACAGGGCAGGAACTGACCGCCCGGCTTCTCGAACAGATCAAGCCTTTCGATCCAGTCTTTCACTTTGGCGAGCGTGTCGAAACCTTGAGCCGGGTTGAAGGCGGATTCGAGGTTACGACGGATGCAGGGACGGCTTTCCAGGCCAAGATCGTGGTAATCGCCGCCGGGGGCGGATCGTTTACCCCGAAGCGTCCGCCGCTGGCCGGCATTGAAGATTTCGAGGGCAAATCGGTTTTCTACGCCGTGCGGAAGATGGATGAGTTTCGCGATAAGGCGGTTGTCATCGTTGGCGGCGGCGATTCGGCGCTTGACTGGACACTGAATTTGCAGCCGGTTGCAAAGTCGGTGACCCTCATTCACCGCCGCGATGAGTTCCGGGCGGCCCCTGACTCGGTGAACAAAATGCGGGCGCTAGCGGCTGAAGGACGTCTCAAGTTTCTGCCCGGTCAGGTGACGAAGTTGCATGGCGAGCAGGGCCAGTTGCGATCCCTGACGGTGCGGGGGCCGGTGGCTGGCGGCCCAGAGCAAGAATTTCAAATCGAGGCGGAGCGGCTTCTGCCTTTCTTCGGCCTGACCATGAAGCTCGGTCCCGTGGCAAACTGGGGATTGAACCTCTATGAGAACCTGATCGCCGTCGACACCGAAAAGTTCGAGACTTCGGAGCCTGGCATTTTTGCGATCGGTGACATCAACTGGTACCCCGGAAAGCTCAAACTGATCTTGTCAGGTTTTCACGAAGCGGCGCTCATGGCTCAGCAGGCGCACAAATATGTATATCCCGGCAAGCGGATCGTCTTTCAGTACACAACATCGTCCTCAAGCCTGCAGAAGAAGCTCGGCGTTTTATGATGTAACGCAAATGCCCGAGCTCTTGGGGCATTGATTGAGCTGTAAGCTGTGCCGATATATATTCCGATGAATCGGAATATATATGGTAAGGTGTCATGGCCGGAATTTCGGAAAGGTTGACCGCCACAGAAGCTGCTGCCGTATCGTGCGTGAACGTGCGCGACGTCAACCGCGTATTTGAAGAGAACATCCTGCCGGATTACCTGTTGGCCATCCACGACGGCCAGGGCCGCCATGTCGAGGCAGCCGGATGTACGTTGATCGCCTTTTACTTCGAGAGTGCGAACAAGCTTACAGCAGGCGAACGTCTTTGGACCATTGAGCATGCAGGGCCACGGCTACGTGGCTGGGCGGGATCTTTTGGGGCGGCCAAGCGGGAACTGTTCTTAGACAACATCCTGAATGAGGATTGGACCTTTAAGCACGAGTTTCTAACGATCGATCTGAAGCCATTCGTCCAAAACACTTGGAACCGGCTACGCCGCCTTTTTGAAGCGCGCGGCATGGTTGTTACGTCGCCAGATATTTTGAGCGGTACCCCAGTAATTGCCGGAACCCGCATACCTGTTTATGACGTAGCTGCCTCCGTCACAAGTGGCATCCCCAGAGACCGTATCCTTGAGGCTTATCCAAATCTTACCGCGGATCAGGTTGAACTTGCGCCGCTTTATGCGGAGGCTGTTCCTCCACGGGGGCGCCCTCGCCGGAGTGCTGCGCTGCCCAAAGGCGCAACCATTATTACTGATCGCCGCGTTTCCCGCCGGCGGAATGCAGAATGAAGTTCCTGATTGACGAATGTCTGAGTCAGGAATTGGCAAAGCACGCGCTAGCTCGCGGGCACGGCGAGTCCTCGCATGTCGTGTAATTGAAAAAGGGCGGCTGGAAGGATTGGAACCTCAAGCCGGTGATTCTCGATGGTGATTGGACTTTCGTCACCAGGAATTCGATCGATTTTAGAGGGCCAGCATCCAGGCCGGGGTCAAAAGGGCAATATGCAGACGTAGCAATTCACGCCGGGCTTGTTTGTTTGAATGGACCTGAAGGCATGGACCTCAATCTTCAGATTGAACTGTTTGAGCATGCGTTGGACGAAATCGGCGAGGATGACCTAATCAACCAAGTGCTCGAAATTACGCTTGTCGCTGAAGATGAGATCCAAATGCGCCGCTACGCGCTCCCGGCCAAGTGATCGGGCTGTGCTGCCTCTTCCCTTTACGGCAGGAGCCAAAGGACGGTTCAATCCTTCGTATTCGAACTAACTGTGGAGCGGCAACGGTTGCGCGCCGAAAAGACGGTAGTGGAAATGTAAGATCGCCGCCCAAACAATGACCGCAATAGCGATCCGCCACCAGCCGATTGCCTTCAGGCTGAACGTCGCGCGGCCTTCAAAGATCGCCGCGAACGGAAAGAAGGAGGTCTTGGCTACGTACGCGCCCCAATCCGGAATCGAACGTGCCTTTCGCCGTTGTTGAAGCCCGCTCCCGATCAACGCCGTCGCCGCAAACGCACCGAAAAACAAGAAGCCGCGCACCGTTGCCAGGCTAATCATATGCGCGATGGCCCAGATCGCGGCCCCCCACATAACGGGATGGCGGGTAACGGCGAAGATGCCGCTGGCCGCATCGCGCGTTGCGAGGAGCTTGCCCGCTCCTGGAGAGGAAGGATTGGGTGTCAGCACGCCGCCCACGGCGAAAATGAAAGCGAGCAGCATGAGGGCGGCCTTAAGCCATAGCCACCAGGCAGGCACGCTCCAGAATTTCTCGCCATAAGGTACGGCCTCAAATTGCCAGGCCAGCCACCAGAGGGTGATGAGGGAAAGGAGCGAGAAGGCGGCTATATATAGCCCTTCTCCGGTAACGGCGACGAGCCGCCCTCTAAATGGCGTCGCAGGCAGCAAGTGAAGCAGGAAGAACGCTGAGGCGGCTATTAACAGAGCGTTCATTGCTATCCTCCGTAAGAATCGCAGCCCCTTGCCAAGTCTCCGGGCGAACGGCGGATCTATGCTGCCGTGCGCCGGATTTTACTTTAGTGGAGCCGCTTTTTGATCCGGTCGAGGCTCGCCGTGATCATATTCTCGGCCGCTTTGCCCGTCACTTTTTGCTCGATCAGCTGCTCCGCGGCCGCAACGGCAAGCTCAGCCGCCTGTGCACGGATCTGCTTGCGGGCCTTCTCTTCCTCAAGCTTGATCTTCTGCTCCGCGACGCTGAGACGCCGGGCAATCATCTCGTCAAACGCAGCCCGCGACTCTTTCGCATAGGCGGCGGCTTCGCGTTCTGCCTGGGCAAGAATCTCCGCAGCCTCGGCCTCCGCGTTTCCGGCGCGGCGCTTATATTCTGCCAGAACCGACTCCGCTTCAGCGCGCAGCTTGCGTGCCTCTTCCAACTCGCGTGCGATCGCGGACGAGCGCGCATCGAGCGATTTCACGACCTTGCCGGGCACCCCGAAATAAAGAACGAGCGCGGCAAAAAGCAGGAAGGAAATAGCAACCCAGGTTTCCGGATCCTTGAACATGGTGACTACTCCTTCGGGCTTTGGCGGAGAGCAGCGCGAACCTCGCCTTCGCTCACCTCGGCGCCCGCGAATTCTCTGACGATGTCGCTCACAACCCCAGCGGTCATCTCTTCCATTTCGCCGGAAGCCCGCTCAAGCAGGTTCTGAACTCTCTTTTCAGTCTCGGCTGCTTTTGCGGCGAGCTGATGGTCGAGCACTTCGCGCTTTTGATTCAGCTCGGCCTCGAGCTTCTCGCGGGCGGCACGGATACTGCCTTGACCCTTCGCTTTCGCGGCAGCGATTTCGGCCTCGTAGCGCTCCATTTCCTTTTCGGATCGCTGCTGGGCGTCACGGGCTTTCTCAAGATCGCCGCCGATGCGGGATTTCCGCTCGCCGAGCACCTTCTCGATACGCGGCAGGGCAACGCGCGAAAGGACTAAATAGAGAAAGGCGAAGGTGATCGCGAGCCAAACGAGCTGCGGCGCGAAATCAACCGGTTGCAACTGGGGCATGCCCCCCCTCCGTCGTAGCTATAATTGGCGCAGCGCAAGGCTGCGCTTATCGTGACTAGAATACGAAGAGGATGATGAGCGCCACCACGAGGCCGAACAGGCCCGTTGCTTCGGCGAGCGCGAAGCCGAGGAGCAGGTTCGGGAATTGGCCGGGGGCGGCGGAAGGATTGCGGAGCGCGCCGGAGAGGAAGTTTCCGAAGATGTTTCCGATGCCAAGGCCCGCGCCGATAAGGGCGAAGCAAGCAAGACCTGCACCGATCATTTTTGCTGCTGCGATATCCATGATGTTCTCCAGTTAGTCTGAAAGGGTTGCAGTTGAGGGGTTAGTGATCCGCTGCATGAAGCGCATCGTTCAGGTAGATGGATGACAAGACCGCGAAGACATAAGCCTGCAAGAAAGCCACAAGGATTTCGAGGCCCATGATGAAGACCATGAACAGAAGAGGCACCCACCCGCCGATGAGGCCCATTGCGACGACAAAACTTCCGAAAACGGCAAGCATCGTATGCCCGGCCATCATGTTCGCGAACAAACGGACGGAGAGGCTGATCGGGCGCGTGAGGTAGGAGATGATCTCGATCACGGTGATAAGCGGCAAGAGCAACACAGGCACGCCTGACGGTACGAAGAGCTTGAAAAAGTGCAGGCCGTGGTTCGCAATGCCGATCAGCGTCACTCCAATGAAGACGAAAGCGGCCATTGCGAAAGTCACGATGATATGGCTCGTCACGGTAAAGGCGCCGAGCCCGGGCAATGGGACCATGCCGAGCAGGTTCAGAACCAGCACGAACACAAAGATCGAGAAGATTACGGGGAAATATTTCATCCCTTCATGGCCTGCGCTGTCGCGCACCATGTTCGCCACGAATTCATAGGTCAGCTCACCTACGGATTGAATGCGGTTGGGCACAAGCGCCGCGTTCCGCATGCTGTAAATCAGGAAGCCGGTGATGATTAAAATCGTCATCACCATCCAGAGCGACGCATTTGTGAACGAGGCGTCGATGCCGAAAATTTTCAGCGGCACATAACGGACGATATGGAACTGGTGCATCGGGTCTACAGTATTGCTGCTGTGCCCGCCGCTGGCATGTTCCGCAGCCTGCGCCGCGCTTATGAAGAGCCAATCGATCATCGTCACCTCGGCCGGACCGCAGCCCAGCGTTTCTATTTCCCGCCCATTCTCCGGGCTTCACGAACGGCGTTCATAAGCCCGGCTGCAATGCCGAGCAGAAGAAACACCACCAGGAATAAAGGAAGCGTCCCTAGCCAGCGGTCGAGCAGCCAGCCCAAAAAGCCTCCTACGAATACGCCCGCCACGAGTTCCGTGGAAAGCCGGAACGCCCTGCCGAGCGCGGAGCTGCGGCGGATGCGCTCCGCTTCGGACATGCTTTCGCGCTCGCCATTCCCCGGTTTGAGCTTCTGCTCAAGCTCACGGAGCCGCTCCTTCAGACGGTCGCGCGACTCTTGCGAAGTCTTGCGTCCCTCTTGATCGCCGTCGCCGGAGGAGGCCATAGGAAACCGATCGCGTAGGAAATGATGAGCGCGTTTGAACTTCCGGGTCGTTTCTAGGCCGGCGCGCGAAGCGAAGTCAAGCGGGGCGCGAAACTAAGACGCATGCTTAGGCCGCGCAATAAGGCGACCGTACCGGTTAATACCGGTTTTCGGATGAATGCTTCATTACCCGCGTTGTGCCGTCATACGGGAAAGAACTTAGCACGATGCTCATCCTGTCCTTCTCCCAGATGCTGCTTCGCGGCGCATGAGAAGCCTTCTCGCTCGGAGCCCGCCACGGGCCAGTCAAAATTGCGGTGCTAGGTGGCACAGGGGCATTTAACCTACTGAATATGGGGGGGGGAAGATGATAGGTACCTTGCTAAGGCTCATGTTTACGCCGCTGGGTTTCATCGCGGTTGGGGTGCTTGTGATTGGTGGCGGCATGGCGCTGGCCTGGGACGGCCGCAATGAAAAGCTGCCGGAGCGCGCCGAACTGACCCAGGTCG
>CAZCIF010000117.1:0-11127 GCA_964498645.1 uncultured Rhodomicrobium sp.
CAGGAAGCCGCCCAGCGCGCAGCCGCGCTGCCGAACCCCAGGCGCCGCAATGCAGGCCGGCCCGGCCCCCGCGTTTTCGCGCTGGCGAACAAGCTGCGGGCACGGGCGGCGCGGCAACGCCACGCGGCATATTGCGTGCTTGGCGAGAAGAGCTCCGAAGAGATTTTCGATTGGTGAGGACGCACAGGCACGCTGGTAAAGCGGTTCGCGAGCAGCAGACTTAGATTTATCTAATTATGAAGTTGAGGCAGCTCCACCTTCAGAGAGTTTGCTATTTTTCGAGCTATTTCCCATCGGGTTCCATCCATCGTGCCAAGCAGAACTTCGCTGTTTATGAGTCGAGACAATGTTCGCTTTCGAATGAAGGGTGGTGAGGCCCTGTCGAAAAGCGCCATGCTTTTAACCGATTTCACATTTCGCCGACCAAGCTCCTGCCATAGCAGCAGGGCCTCTAAAGCCTTTATCTCGGTTGAAGCGGCGTATACGGCGAGGGTTTCTCCGGTTCGCGCCCTCAAAACAAAATCGGCAACGTAATCAGTTAATACTTCGCTTGGAGTTTCGTCTTCAAATATTTCCACCTTGTGTTCAAAATATTCATTTACAAGAGACCTGACATCATCTTTGAATACCTTCTCAACACGATCCCTTGTGTAAAGGCGAAGGTCATGAAGGCGAAGCAAGAGAGCGGTGAATTTTGCAAAGTTCGTGGGTATTCTCTTTTCAGGTATGTAGTCAGTATATATTGAGTATGTGCTTTCGTCGTAATACGCATGGTATTGTTTAAGCAGTGTCTTGAATGCCTCGAATCGAGACTCCGCTTCAAGAGAAACGCCGTCTTCTTCAAGGGCGGCAATCGTACCGCCATCATCCTCAAAGCGCAAATGACTCGGCGCGTCGGCGGAACGCCGCAGGTAAAAGCCTATTGCATCACCATCAGGTGCTTCAAAGGGTGTTTTTACGGCAAAGCCTATAGGAACTGGGCGCAGTGCTAGCCCAGAACAAAATGCTTTGCAAAGTTCCTCCACCTTCATAAGAGTTCACCTTGAGCTTCAAAGCCAAAGCGTTTTGCCGCGACGGCCAAAGCATTGGCTTTGGTGACGCCGAACTCTAAACGTGATGGCTTGTTGGGCCATTTGGTTTTACCGTATCGCGCAGCCCCAACCGGAGCGGAAGAAATCGGTTCCGATGTGACATGACAATGCCAGCCTGCCTCGGTCGCATGATATTCATGCTCGCATAAAACCAGCATATCCCCATCTTTTTCCACCGCAAGCCGAGCCCGATAAGTCTCTTTGTACTCGTTTAGGAGAATCAGAATTCGGCACGAATTACCAGCAGCTTCGAAGGTAACGATCCGCCATTGGTAATCTGGGCCGAAGCGATAGTGCTTGCTTCTTGCTCGCGACAAAGGAAACTTATTTCGCGGAACATGTCCCGTAGACCAGCTACCTATTTGAACGTTTGTTTTTGGTGATTTCAAGATTTCCTTTAATCCGCAACACATACTCGGTTTCCGAATTAGATTTTCCGTATATCGACCTCTTGGCCTTCGCACTTATCAAGGCCTTCTGACCGCATGCCTAATCGTCTACGTTATCTATGACGCGATTGTTATACCGGGAATCGGACTCGGCAATCTACTTATTAAGTGCTCTTCCCGCGGACAAAAGGTAAGCCTAAGCGGCTTTCGAAGGATCGTCATGCACGCGCAGCCGGTAGCCGACGCCGGTCTCGGTCATGATATGCACCGGGCATTCGGGGGCGGTCTCGATCTTCTGGCGGAGCTGCCGCACATAGATCCGCAGATATTGCACGTCGCAGGCCGCGCCCCAGACCTCTTGCATGAGAAAGCGATGGGTTAGGACTTTGCCGGCGTGCAGCACGAGCAGACGGAGGATGCCGTATTCCTTGGGCGAGAGCTTCACCTCCTCGCCCCTCACCGTCACAACGCGGCGCACAAGATCGACGCTCAGCCCCCCGCTTTTGAATAAGGGCTCGCCGCCTTGCTCCTGGAAGCGGTGGCGCAGGGCGGTGCGGATACGCGCGACAAGCTCGGCAATGCCGAAAGGCTTGGTGACGTAATCGTCCGCGCCGAGGTCCAGAGCCTGAACCTTACCGCGCTCGTCTCCACGGCTCGACAGGACGATGATGGGCAATTTCGACCCGTTCATCCGCACCTGGCGGATCACGTCGAGGCCGTCAAGATCGGGCAGGCCCAGATCGAGGATGACGATTTCGGGCTTTTCGCTCTCTATTATGGCGAGCGCCTCCGCGGCATCTTCGGCTTGGAGCACTTCGAAGCCTTCGGCTGAGAGGCTCGTGCGCAGGAGGCGCCGGATGGGCGGTTCGTCATCCACAACGAGAACCGGTGTCTTATCGCTGGCTGCGCTCATGCCTTAACGGCAGCCGCCGGCGCTGCGCCCTTCTCCGGGTTCGGAAACGTAATCGTAAAAATCGCGCCCGAGCGGTCGGCCCTGTTCGCGGCGACGATCCGGCCGCCCAGCGCCTCGACGAAGCCGCGGCAAATCGCAAGCCCAAGCCCCGTGCCCGCGCGCTGCCTGTCCCCCTGTTTCACGCGATGGAATTTCTCGAACACGCGCTCAAGCCGGTCCTCGGGGATACCCGGCCCCTCATCCAGCACTTCGATTGCAATCGCTCCGAAGGTCCGCCGCGCCCTGATCGTGATCAGCGACGCTGGCGGCGAATATTTCGCGGCGTTATCGAGCAGGTTTACGAGCACTTGCTCGAACAGCATCACGTCGAGGTTCAGCATTGGCAGGTTGGCCTCGAGATCCACCTCGACGCGGTGATTGGCCACCATCCCCGCCACGCGCTGAAGAGCGGCGCCCACCACCTCATCGATGTCGACGGGCTGTTTGTCGAGTTCGATGGCGCCCGATTCGATCTTGGTCATATCGAGCAGATTGGCGACGAACCGTGAAAGCCGCTCCGCCTCCTCCTGGATCGTTGCAATTAAATCCTCGCGCTGAGGCGCTTCGAGCATGTCGCGATACTGCCGAAGCGACGTCACTGCGCCCAGGATCGATGCAAGGGGCGTCTTTAAGTCGTGCGATAAGGATGTCAGAAGCGCGGCGCGCAGGCGCTCCGTCTCGGCAGCCAGTCGGGCTTCGTTGATTTGGCCGGCAAGGCGCACGCGCTCGATTGCGACCGCCGACTGATCCATAAGCGCGTCCAAGAGGCGCCGCTCATCGGGCGTGAGGAGCATTTCCGGCCGCTGTCCGCGCGCCAATCCCACGACGCCGACGGCGCCGGAGCCGGTGCGCAGGGGCAAAAACAGGCGCTTCGAACCTGGCAGGGTCTCGGATCCGCGTCCCGCCGCCCGGTTGTTCTCGAACGACCATTTGGCCGCGCCGAGCTCTGCCTGATCGAGATCGTCCTCGGGCGGAAAGCCCGCCTTAACCCGCAGCACTCCGTCTGTATCAGGAAGCACGATCACGACATCCGTTTTCAGCGAATGCGCAATTTGATAGGCCGTGGCCCAGAGCAAATCGTCCAGCGAGACAATGCCGGCGAGTTTCTTCGAAAAGATATAAAGCGCCTCCGTTGTGGCCGCCCGGTTGCGTGCCGTATAAGCCTGCGCCCGGACGTTAGCGGTCAGGTTGCTAACCACAAAGGCGGTAAAAAAGAAGAAACCGAGTGCGGCAAAGTTCTTTAAGTCGGCAAAGGCGAATTTATAAATCGGGTCCAAGAAGAAGAACTGATAAACCAGCATGCTCGAAGCTGCTGCGAGCAGCGACGGCCATAAGCCATACTTATAAGCGATGCCAATGACTGCGACGACAAAGACCAGATCGGCGCTTTCAACTGCGATCAATGGCTCTAGCACATAGGCAAAGCCGAGAGCCAGAGCGACCGCTATTAACGTCGCCACATAGGGCAGCGGGTCCCAAGCATGCTGATCGGACGGCGCGCGCGTCTTCACCGTCTTTTTCGGGATCGGTTCGCCGATCAAATGCTCGCCTGCGATCAAATGCACGCTGATATTCCCCGAATGGCGCACGAGATCGCGGACGACCGAGCCATTGATAAGCTCGAACCAGCGCGAACGCTCCGACTTGCCGGCCACAATCTGCGTCACGTTATTGGCACGGGAATAAGCCAGCACATCCTCTGCGATATTATTGCCGCCCGGAATTGTGATCGCTTCGCCTTGGAGCTTTTCAACGAGGCGCAACGTATCGGCGATGCGGTCGCGCTGGACTTCCGTGAGGTGCTGGCTCCGCCGGGTTTCAATGTAGATCGCGGTCCAGGGAGCGTGAAGCCTGTCGGAGAGGCGCTTCGTATAGCGGACGAGGCCAGCGGAGCGGGGGTCTTCACTGATGCAAACGAGGAGGCGCTCTCCTGCGGGCCAAGGGCCCGCGATGGCATGCGCCCTCATATGGGTCAGAAGCTGTTCATCGACCCGTTGAGCCGTCCGGCGCAGCGCAAGCTCGCGCAGCGCTGTCAGATTGCCCGGCGAGAAGTAGTGGTTGAGCGCGCGCTCCGCCTGTTTCGGGATATAGACCTTGCCCTCTTTGAGCCTCTGAATTAGCTCATCGGGCGAAAGGTCGATAACCTCAATGTCGTCCGCCTTGTCGAGAACGGAGTCCGGTACGGTTTCGCGAACGCGGATGCGCGTGATCTGCGCCACGACATCGTTCAAACTCTCGACATGCTGGATGTTGAGCGTCGTGTAGACATCGATCCCGGCGGCGAGCAGTTCTTCGACATCGAGATAGCGCTTCGGGTGGCGGCTTCCCGGCGCATTGGTGTGGGCCAGTTCATCGACAAGGGCGATTTGGGGGTGGCGCTTGAGGAGGGCGTCCAGATCCATCTCCTCCAGCACATGGCCATGATAGTCGACCTTCGCGCGGGGGATGACTTCGAACCCGTAGAGGAGCGACTGCGTCTCCGCCCGCCCATGGGTCTCGACAACGCCGACAACGATATCGGCACCTTCGAGCAGCTTCGCCCTGGCGGACAGCAGCATCTCATAGGTCTTGCCAACGCCCGGCGCGGCGCCCAGGAACACCTTGAGCCGGCCGCGGCTCTTCTCCTCGCGCTGAGCCTCGACAAGCAGCGCGTCCGGTGAAGGCCGTCTTATCGTCTCGGTTTCCGCCATTCCTCTCAGCTTACAAGTTGAGCCGCCGCCGCCGCTGATTTGACAATGATATCATAAACGCTCCACGGGTTATTGGCGTTTCGTAAAGCCGCTGCCCGGTCTTTGTCTCTCAGAATACGCGAGACCGCAGCCAGATAGGCCAGCGATTCTCCCCCTGCGGAGCTTGCTGGGCTGATGATGGTAAAGATTAGGTCCACAGGCTTGCCGTCTATCGAGTCGAAATCGATCGGCTCAGTCAAAGTGCAGAACAGGGCATAAGGCCGGTCGAGATCGGAGAAGCAGACATGGGGAACGGCGACGCCCTGACCGATGCCGGTCGAGCCAAGCGCTTCCCGGCTCGCCAGAGCTTCGCGGATGCGCTCAGGGTCGAGGCCGCTCCTCGCCCCAAGCGACGCGGCCGCGAATCTCAGCGCATGAGCCTTGTCCTCGAGATGCACACGCACCGCGATCGTTGCGGGAGTGATGATGTCAGAGATACGCATACTTCCACCAAGTTAGGATCATCCGGGAAAATTACTATCCAGATGATGCCAGAAGCTTGCTTCTAAGCAGTTGTAGACGGCGGCGCAAGCCTGCTTAGAGTTAACGGTTCGCATTCGCCGGATGTATCGCATCAAGGCTCAAGTTCAGCTTAAGGACGTTGACGCGGGGTTCGCCTAAGAAACCCAGAGGGCGGCCAGCGATGTTATCTCGCACGAGCTCATGGAGCTGTTCTTCGGATAGGCCCCTTGCCTTCGCGACGCGCGGAACCTGAAATAGCGCAGCGGCAGGCGAGATGTCTGGATCGAGCCCGCTAGCGGATGTGGTCACGAGATCGGCCGGGACAAGGGCGGAGGGGTTCTCCGCTTTCAGTTTTCCTGCGTCCTCTGTTACCCTGGCGATCAAGCTCTTGGAGGTTGGCCCAGCGTTTGAGCCGCTGGAAGCGCTCGCATTATAGGGCAATGGCACCGTTTTTGAGGGATCGTTCGGATCGGCACCGCTGGTCGCCGAGGGACGGCCATGGAAATAGCGCGCATCGGCGAAATTCTGACCGATCAGCTCCGAGCCTATAACCTTGCCATTGTGCTCGATCAAGCTGCCATTGGCTTGGCGCGGGAACAAGAGCTGGGCAATGCCCGTGATTCCGAGCGGGTAAGCGAAGCCAGTGATCAGGGTGAAACCGATAATCATTGCGATGGCGGGGCGTATTTGTCTCAACATGGCGTTTTCCTAAGCAAGACCGATGGCCGATACAGCCATGTCGATGAGCTTGATCCCGATGAAGGGGACGGCGAGACCGCCGATGCCATAAATCAGGAGATTGCGGGTCAGAATTTTCGCAGCGCCCACGGGCCGGTATGTGACGCCGCGAAGGGCGAGCGGGATCAGCGCGACAATAATCAGCGCGTTGAAGATGATGGCAGAAAGGATCGCGCTTTGCGGCGTGGCAAGCCCCATGATGTTGAGGGCGTCCAGCAGCCCTTTACCGTCCGCTGTCTTATAGAACACCGCGAACATCGCCGGAATGATCGCAAAATACTTGGCGACGTCGTTGGCGATCGAGAAGGTGGTCAAGGCGCCGCGGGTGATGAGGAGCTGTTTGCCGATCTCCACGATCTCAATGAGCTTCGTGGGATCGCTATCGAGGTCGATCATGTTTCCCGCTTCGCGCGCAGCCATCGTCCCCGTGTTCATGGCAACGCCGACATCTGCTTGAGCCAGCGCCGGCGCGTCGTTAGTGCCATCGCCGCACATGGCCACAAGCTTGCCTTTGGCCTGCTCCTCACGGATGAGCTGGAGCTTGTTCTCGGGCGTGGCCTGAGCAAGAAAATCGTCGACCCCAGCCTCTGCCGCGATAGCGGCCGCGGTCAGCGGATTGTCTCCGGTGATCATAACGGTGCGGATGCCCATGCGCCGCAACTCGGCGAAACGCTCGCGGATGCCGCCTTTCACAATGTCCTTCAGGTGAACGAGCCCGAGCACGCGCCCGTGGCGGGCGACCGCGAGCGGGGTGCCGCCCATTGTCGCTATCGACTCCGCTGTACGTTCAAGTTCGCGCGGCACGGGCATATTCGGGTTCCCGCTGACCTGCCTGACATAGTTGATCACAGCGTCGACCGCGCCTTTGCGGATCTGGTCGCCTTCGAGGTCGATGCCGCTGATGCGCGTCTGGGCCGTGAAGGGAATGAAATGTGCGCCGAGCGGCGCCATGTCGCGGCCCCGGATGCCATAGCGCTCTTTCGCCAAGACCACAATGGACCGGCCTTCCGGGGTCTCATCGGGAAGCGACGCCAGCTGCGCGGCGTCGGCGAGATCGAACTCGCTGACGCCCGGCAAGGGTACAAACTCGGAAGCCTGGCGGTTTCCTAGCGTGATCGTGCCGGTTTTATCGAGAAGCAGCGTATCGACATCGCCGGCCGCCTCTACTGCGCGGCCCGACATGGCGAGCACATTGAAGCGTACAAGCCGGTCCATTCCCGCGATGCCGATAGCCGAGAGAAGCGCACCGATAGTCGTCGGGATAAGCGTCACAAAGAGGGCGACCAGCACGACGATTGGAATTTCCCCTCCCGCATAATGTGCAAAGCTTGGGATGCTCGCGACCGCAAAGACGAAGATGATCGTCATGCCGGCAAGGAGGATATTGAGCGCGATCTCATTGGGCGTCTTCTGCCGCTCGGCGCCCTCCACGAGGCCGATCATGCGGTCGAGAAAGGTCGATCCCTGGCCTGCCGTGATGCGGACGACGATCCAGTCGGAAATGACTATCGTGCCGCCTGTAACCGCCGAGCGGTCGCCGCCCGATTCCCGGATAACCGGCGCGGATTCTCCCGTGATGGCCGCCTCGTTCACGGAGGCTACGCCTTCGATCACCTCGCCATCCGATGGGATGAGATCGCCAGCCTCGACAAAGACAATGTCTCCCGGCTTTAGCTCAACCGCAGGCGCGAGCGTGAATTTGTCATGCTTGCGCGGATCGGCGAGCTTTTTGGCGACTACATCGGTTTTCGCCGCCCGCAGGCTCGCCGCTTGCGCCTTTCCGCGCCCTTCGGCCACGGCTTCCGCGAAATTCGCGAACAGCACCGTGAACCAGAGCCACAGAATGATTTGCAGCGAGAAGCCGTAATGGCCGGCGCCTATGGCCACATCGTGGATGAAGAGGACGGTCGTGAGAGCCGCCACGGCCTCAACCACGAACATGACCGGGTTTTTGGCAAGGCGCCTTGGATCGAGCTTCTTGAAGGATGCGCCGATGGCGGGGATCAGGATCTTCGGATCGGTGATCGTCGCCGTCGCCATCCGTTTGGTTTTATGTGAAACGGGCATGGATTTGTCCTCAAAGCTCAGAATGTTTGCCCGGCCCTCATGGCGAGCTGCTCGACGACGGGTCCAAGCGAGAGCGCTGGAAAAAAGGTCAGGCCGCCAATTATCAGGATCACGCCCGTGACAAGCAGAACGAACTCGGTGCCATAGGTTGGGAAAGTGCCCGCGGAAGGCGGCAGGATCTTCTTGCGCGCCAGCGATCCGGCGATTGCAAGCGCAGGGATCACCATCAGGAACCGCCCGGTCAGCATCGCGATCGCGAGCGTCGAGTTGTAGAACATCGTGTTGGCGGAGAGGCCCGCGAACGCGCTGCCATTGTTGCCGGTCGCCGAGGAGTAGGCGTACAGCACTTCGCTGAAGCCGTGCGGGCCGGGATTGGCTATCCCCGCGAGACCGTCATTTGCGGCAACTGCAAAGGCCGTAAATCCGAGGATCGAAAGCGGAAGTATCAGGATTGCAAGCATCGCCATCTTCACTTCCTTGGCCTCGATCTTCTTGCCGAGATATTCCGGTGTGCGCCCAACCATGAGGCCGGCGATGAACACCGAGAGGATCGCGAACAAGAGCATGCCGTAGAGACCGGAGCCCACGCCGCCGAAAATGATCTCGCCCAGCATGATGTTGACGAGCGGGACCATTCCGCCGAGCGGTGTCAGGCTATCGTGCATGTTGTTGACGGCGCCGGACGACGCATCGGTCGTAACCGTTGTGAAAAGCGCGGAATTGGCGATACCGAAGCGGGTTTCTTTGCCCTCCATATTGCCGCCGGCCTGGAGATCGCTTGGCTTCATATCGATGCCGAGCGCGGCAAAGGCGGGATTGCCCTTCCCTTCGGCCCAATAGCAGAGCGCCACACCACCGAGAAAAAGAAGGCCCATCACCGAGAAGATCGCCCAGCCCTGACGCTGATCGCCTACCATGCGGCCGAAGACGTTCGTCAGCGCCGCGCCAATAGAAAAGATCAAAACGATCTGAACGAAATTCGTCAAAGCATTGGGGTTCTCAAAGGGATGAGCGGAGTTCGCGTTAAAAAACCCGCCGCCGTTGGTTCCTAGTACCTTGATCGCTTCCTGCGAGGCGACGGGACCCTGTGCGATAAGCTGCCTCGCGCCTTCGAGCGTGGTGGCTTCGGTATAGGCGTTGAGGTTCTGCGGCACGCCCTGCCATACGAAAAAAAGCCCCGCAACAATCGAAACCGGCAGAAGCACATAGAGTGTGCAGCGGGTGAGATCGACCCAGAAATTGCCGACCGTGTTGGAGGAGTGCCGGGAGAAGCCCCGGATGAGCGCCATCGCAAGCGCGATGCCCGTGGCCGCCGAGACGAAATTTTGCACCGTCAGCCCCGCCATTTGCACGAGATAGCCCATCGTGGTTTCCGGCACATAGGACTGCCAGTTCGTGTTGGTCATAAAGCTGACCGAGGTGTTGAAGGCCGAGTCCGGCGTGATCGCAGCCAGTCCTTGCGGATTAAAAGGAAGGTCCGCTTGCAAGCGCTGCAAGGCATAAAGCGCCGCGAATCCGGCAATGCTGAAGAAAAGCATGGCAACCGTATAGGTAACCCAGCTCTGCTCCTGCTTTTCATCGATGCCGCTTACCCAGTAAAGGCCGCGCTCGACAGGGCGCAACACAGGAGAGAGGGGCGTGGGCTCGCCGTTGAACACGCGCGTCATGTAGCCGCCGAGAGGCTTCGCGATGAGTACGATAACGGCGGCAAAGAGCGCGATCTGCGCCCAGCCTAGGACTGTCATGGCGGGGTTCCCTAAAACCGCTCTGGGCGGACGAGTGCATAGACGAGATAGGCCAGCAAAAGCGCGGTAACGGCGCCAGCAAGAATGTAATCGAGAGACATCGTGTCCTCACAATCTGTCGCAGGCGGACACATAGGCGAGGGCCACCGCAAAAAAGCCCAGCCCTATCGCAAGCATCATGACATCAGCCATAGTGAGCCTCGCATGTTAAAATCCCCAACCCGAAGCGCCACGTTTTGGACGCATCCCGGGCCACAACTTGCCAAGGAATTCGGCCGATTGGGATAAAAATGCGATGCGAGGGTTAGCACGCGGCCATAAGAATGTCATAGTGATTAGCGGTTAAGTTTAAAGGAGCGCAGCGAAGATTGCTCCCTGCCGCCTCAGCAGCGGCCGCCTTCGCAGCTAGGCGGATATTTCGGCCCCTCAAAGCGGCCGCGCGGAGTGCGGCTGTCCGGCTTGACCGGTTGACTACGCACCGGGGCATGCCGGGGCTCCGCCCGCTCGTAATATGGCGGAGGCGGAACCTCCCTGTAAAACACGGGCCTGGGATATTCCACGAGCCGGTGTGCGCGCTCAAACTCGGCCTTCTCGCGGTAGACCTCGCAGCCATGGCCGCAATAGCCCTCTCTGAAACGGTGTAGCCAGCAAGAGGGGCCGCAGCGTTTCTTGCAAGGCTCGCCACCGCAGTCTTGATAATCTTCCGCCTCCCAGCCCCTCTCTGGCCCAACGCTTCCTGTGCAACACTCCGGCGAGGCTTCAGGCGCTGCGAACTTCCGCCGGTTCCTATCCACATAAACGTTCACGGTGCCGTAATTGTTATGAATGTAAGCCCGTTCGTGCCGGTGATGCACACGCCGTCCGGAAACGGGGCGCGGAGGGCATGGATAGTCCCAGCCACAGCCATCATATCCGATTGCGGACAGTAGCGATTGCTTAGGCGCAAAGGCAGGA
>CAZCIF010000118.1:0-11103 GCA_964498645.1 uncultured Rhodomicrobium sp.
ATAGCCCACCTCGCAACTTCTTTACCTCGGCAAGGAAGTCCCCGATAAGGGCCTCCGCCGTCGTAAAGCCGTATGGTTCCTCGCGCCCTTCAATATGGCGGTGATCGCCTTTGCCGCGTTCGTTGTCATAGCCAACCAGCCGAAGGCCGGGCCGGCCATAAAACAGGCTGTATTTGAGCCGGTGCGTACTCCCCTGCACAGGCGCAGGAACCGCCCAAATGGTCATCTCCAATATGCTTCCGTCGGGATAATCCATCCGGTCATAAAAAATGCGCACCGCTTTCATATGGTGTCAGATACCATACACCGCAACCGGAGACCAGCGCCATAAAGGCACCGGAGCGGCTTCCGCGCCCTTGTGCTGGAGGATGCCAGCCGCGCCATCGAATTGAATGGATCGCTCGATGAGGCGCTTAAGAGCTTTGCCGCGTTTGGGATCGCCCGCATTGAGACTGAGGCGATCGGTGCTTCGGAACGCAAGCAGCGCTGGGTTCGTTAGGCCCCTTCCCTCTTCGCAACCGTATCTTGAAGCTGCCGCCGCGCAGCATCGAACGCGTCGCGGATCGTCACGTAAACGTCCTCATGCGCTCCCGCCGGGCCGGGCTCCCGGCTCACCACGATATCCGGCGCATTGGGAACCGCAAGATGAATTCTGACCTGAAAGGTGTCGCCCTTGTTATGGCGGTGCTGCGGCCGCGCGACTACCACGCGCGCGCTGACGATCCTGTCGAAGAAGTGCTCAAGCTTGCCAGCCTCTTCGCGGATGCGAGCCTCAACGGCATCTGAATGCTGGACGCCTTCGAAGGAGATATGGAGCGGGACTTGCATGCTGAACCTCTTGCCGGAGTGAGAATGACCTGGCCGCTGGTGCGCCAGCTTGGCTATAGCTCAATATGGGCGCAGAAGGCCGTTCCATTCCTTGATGTGCATCAAGGTACGATCATGGATAAAGCCGCCTTGCGAAATCTTCAAGCAGCCGCGCACGGTGCGCTAACACGTTCTGAGCGGGCTCACGCCCCCTCGGCATTCGAGAAACTGAGGCATATGAAGCCACTGCGCGGAATGCCGTTGCCCAGGATGCGCGCGTGCTCAAAGTTGGCGCTGGTGACGCCCGCGACTTGGATCGGATGCGGCTCGTACGTGAAAAGCAAGCGGCGCAAGTGCGCCAGCGTCTTTCCCTTCGGATTCTTCGCAATCACATAGGTCGGAAAATGCTCGACGGTGAGTGCCGCCAATTCGAAGCCGGTCTCCTTGACGAAATCCCGGACAGCTTCCACAACCCCATAAATTGAACGCGCATTCGCATGGGCAGCGAAATCATGGCCGCACAACAGGCCATCATCCTTGACCTTGGGCGCCCACAACCGGAGGTCTTCGAGGCACGCCTCATGGCTATGATTGGCGTCGATATATACCCAGTCGAGCGACTTGTCCGCGAATTCCTTAACGGCGCCGGCTGAAAACTTCCGGATCACCCGGCACTCGCGGCTGGGCGTGCTGGACGCAAACCGCCGCGTCACCTTCCTGAATCGCTGATCCTGATTGTCCTGAGCCGTGTTGTTGCCGTCATTATAGTACACGCCCTGGTCTTGCTGGCACCATGGATCGATGAGCGCTAAGAAGGCAGGCTGACAGGTTGCTCTCAGCTTCGCCGAGAAGTGCCCTCGCGCGACACCAATCTCGGCGATGCGGGCATGGCTTGGCAAATAGCGCAACAGCCGTTCGCGGCGCATTGGCAGCAGCAGCGTTCCCGCCCGGTCAACGAGAGCGGCATCGCCTTCATCGACGCGAAACTGGACATTTGCATTCCAGCGCGACCGGTTCAGGATACTTCTAGGGCTGAGCATTCTCATTCTACCTCTTCCCGCCGCCAACGCCTCAGCGCGCCTCCGCATTGCGCGCGGTGCGCTGTTCCCCACGGCCCAATCTCCCGCCCGCTGCGAAGGGCAGCTTGGCGCCTATAGAATATGGAAAGCTGCTAGATGACCCCGTATCAGCCCTACTAAGCACTCTATCCAGATAGCATTCAACCAAACTGCCTTGGCCGTTGCAATAGAGCGCGGCCCAGCTATGCAGGGCCGGCCCGGACTGTTGCAAAATTGCACCCAGCACATTGAGCAATTGACGCTATCCCTGGGCTGTGCAACCTGTGAATACAAGCGTTTATTTCCCCGCAAAGAGGTTGACACCGCCCCGCCGGCGCGCGACTTAAAGTGCGCTGATCGATGCAAGCGGGAGAGTCCGGCATTTGCCGGCGCCGAAGGAGCAACCGCCCCGGAAACTCTCAGGCAAAAGGACCGCGCGCAGACAGCACTCTGGAAAGCAGCCGCACTATAGCGGCTCACCGATGGGGTAGGCCCGGCTGTCCGGGTGAAATCTCTCAGGTCCCGTGACAGAGGGGGCACGGCCGCGAAAGCGGAACGCCTTTTTGTCACGGATGCACCGATGAGCGCTCTTGAAACCCTGAATCCTTCCTCGTTGCGTTTTACGCCTCTGAATGCGCTGCACCGCGAGCTTGGCGCGAAGCTCGTACCTTTCGCGGGCTATGAAATGCCGTTGCAATATGCGGCCGGCATCGTCAAGGAGCACAATCATGTGCGCGCCGCCGCCGGGCTATTCGACGTGTCCCATATGGGGCAGGCGAGGCTGGATGGGCCGGACTTCGAAACAATTGCCGCCGCGCTCGAAGCGCTTGTGCCGGGCGATATCGCGAACCTAAAGCCAAGCCGCCTCCGCTATACGCAGCTTTTGAACGAGAGCGGTGGCATGATCGACGACCTTATGGTGACGCGCGACAGCGACGGAACCGGCCTGTCGCTCGTCGTGAACGCTTCGCGCAAGGAGATCGACTTCGCGCATATTGCTGAGCGGCTGCCCGCCCGCGTCAGGCTCACGCCAGCTCCCGAGCGGGCGCTGCTCGCGCTGCAAGGGCCAAAATCGGCCGGAGTGCTTTCGCGGTTAATACCCGGCGCCGAAAAGCTAGCCTTCATGGCGAGCGGGACGTTCCCGATTGACGGGGAGCCAATATTTGTCTCGCGCTCGGGCTATACCGGCGAGGACGGCTTCGAAATCTCCGCCGGTGCAGCGAGCGCGGAAAGCCTCGCGCGGCGCATTCTCGCTGAGCCGGAAGTCTTGCCCATTGGCCTTGGCGCGCGCGACACGCTCCGGCTCGAAGCCGGCCTCTGCCTCTATGGTCAAGATATGAATGAGACGCATTCCCCGGTTGAGGCGGGCCTGTCCTTCTCGATTGGGAAGCGCAGGCAGGCGCAAGGCGGCTTCTCAGGCGCGGAGCGCGTGCTTCGCGAGCTTGGCGAAGGCCCATCGCGCATTCGTGCTGGGCTGAAGCTCGAAGGCCGGGCTGCGGCGCGCACCGGCATGAAGGTGTTCGATGAAGCCGGCAACGCCATCGGCGAAGTCACAAGCGGAGCCTTCACCCCTACCGCCGCCGCTTCCATTGCCATGGCTTACGTGCCGCCAGCCTTGAGCAAGCCCGGCACGCAACTTGCTGTCGAGATCCGCGGCGCGCTTCTGCCCGCGCGCATCGTTCCCATGCCCTTCGTCCCTCACCATTACGTCCGCCAAGTTTAAGCAAAGGTTTGAAGCCCATGACGCAAGTCAAATACACCAAGGACCACGAATACATTATTGTTGAGGATGGAATCGGCGCCGTTGGAATCACGAATCATGCGCAGGAAAAGCTAGGCGACGTGACCTTCGTCGAGCTTCCGCCTGTAGGCAAGGCATTGATCCAAGGGGATTCCATCGGGGTCGTCGAATCCGTAAAGGCGGCGAGCGACGTTTACACGCCCGTCAGCGGCGAAGTCGTTGAGGTTAACGAAGCGCTTTCCAATAAACCGGAACTCGTCAATGAAGACGCCGAGGGCGCGGCCTGGTTTTTCAAGATCAAGCTCGCGGACCCGTCGGAACTTGACGCGCTCATGGATAAGGACGCTTATCTGGCTTACGCGCGGGAGCAAGCGTAATGCGCTACCTTCCGCACACGGAGAGCGAAAGGCGCGCCATGCTGACGGCAATCGGCGTGCCCGGCATCGATGCGCTCTTTGCCGATGTGCCGCCTTCGAAATTGCTGGATAAGCCGCTGGCATTGCCGCTGAAGCAAAGCGAGATGGCCGTCGAGCGCGCGCTCTCGGCGCTCGCCGCCCGCAACGTTCCGGCTTCTTCCGTTCCGTTCTTCGCAGGCTGCGGCGCCTACAAGCATCACGTCCCCGCAACTGTCGATCACGTCATCCAGCGATCGGAGTTCATGACCGCTTACACGCCCTATCAGCCGGAGATCGCGCAGGGCACGTTGCAATATCTTTTCGAGTTTCAAAGCCAGGTGGCGGCGCTGACTGGCATGGAGGTGGCTAACGCTTCTATGTATGACGGCTCGACCGCCGCCGCCGAAGCGGTGCTCATGGCCCATCGCCTGACGAAGCGCGGCAAGGCCATGCTCGCGGGCGGGCTGCATCCGCATTACCGCGCGGTTATCGAGACGGTGTCGCATTATTCCGGGCATGCGGTTGAGGCGATGCCGGCAGACCCGGCAAAGACTTTCGAAGCCGGATGCGGCGGCGATGCCTCCTGCGTTGTGGTGCAGATGCCGGATGTTTTCGGGCGCGTCCAGGATCTTTCAGACCTCGCGGAGAAGGTCCACGCGGCGGGCGCCTTGCTGATCGTTGTGGTCACCGAGGCCGTCTCGCTCGGAGCGCTGAAGCCGCCCGGCGCGATGGGCGCCGACATCGTTGTTGCCGAAGGCCAATCCATCGGGAACGGCCTTAATTTCGGCGGGCCATATCTGGGGCTGTTCGCCACGCGTCAAAAGTTCATCCGGCAGATGCCGGGCCGCCTCTGCGGAGAAACCGTGGACCAGGACGGCCGGCGCGGCTTTGTGCTGACCTTGTCGGCGCGCGAGCAGCATATCCGCCGCGAAAAGGCGACAAGCAATATCTGCACGAATTCGGGCCTTTGCGCGCTGGCATTCAGCGCGCATTTAACGCTTCTCGGCGAGGCGGGCCTGCGCAAGCTTGCGGCACTAAACCATGCGAACGCCGTTTCGCTTGCGGACGCGCTGGCTGCGGTTCCCGGAGCCGAGGTGATTACGCCGCATTTCTTCAATGAGTTCACGATCAAAACGCCGAAGCCCGGCGCCGAAGTCATCGACAGGCTGGCGGACCGGGGCATCATTGGCGGAGTCCCCGCAAGCCGCCTCTGGCCGCAGGAAAAGGCGCTGGAAAAGCTGATCATCGTGGCCGCGACCGAAGTGACGGCTCAAGACGACATTGCCGCCTATAAGGCCGCACTCACCGAGGTGCTTGATGGTTGAGATGCCGAAAAAATTCGCGCCGGACAGAGCGCCAGCGGCAGCGCGAGAGACATTCACCGGCAATCGCGGCCTTTCCATTGAGGAGCCGCTGATCTTCGAAATTGGCTCTCGCCAAACTTGCGGGGTGGACTTTGAAGAGCCGCAGGCGATCGAAAGCCGCCTCGGCGGGCTGGAGCGCCGCGATGAGATTGGCCTGCCCGGACTCTCGGAGCCGGAGGCGATCCGCCATTACGTCCGCTTGAGCCAGAAGAACTACTCCATCGACACCGGCATCTTTCCGCTCGGTTCTTGTACGATGAAGCACAATCCGCGCCTCAACGAAAAGATGGCGCGGCTTCCAGGCTTCGGCGACATCCATCCTTTGCAGCCAGAGAAGACGGTGCAGGGTGCGCTCGCCCTCATGGAGGAGCTTAGCCGCTGGCTGCTTGAACTGACCGGGATGCAAGCTGTCGCGCTTTCGCCCAAAGCAGGCGCCCATGGGGAGCTTTGCGGCATGATCGCCATCCGCGCTGCGCTTGAGGCGCGCGGCGAGGCCGGCACCCGGCGTACCGTTCTCGTTCCCGATTCGGCCCATGGAACGAATCCGGCAACGGCCGCACTTCTCGGCTTTACCGTGCGGCCCGTGCAGTCGCGCGCGGACGGTACAGTAAGCGCTGACGCCGTTCGCGAAAAGCTCGGGCCGGACGTCGCGGCCATGATGCTGACGAATCCGAACACCTGCGGGCTGTTCGAGCCCGGCGTCGTCGAGATTGCGGCGGCATTGCACGAGGCTGGCGCTTATCTCTATTGCGACGGCGCCAACTTCAATGCGATCGCGGGCAAGGCACGGCCCGGCGATCTTGGCGCCGACGCCATGCACATCAATTTGCACAAAACCTTCTCCACGCCGCATGGCGGCGGCGGGCCGGGTGCCGGGCCTGTGGTGCTATCCCAAGCCTTGGCGCCTTTTGCGCCCGTGCCCTACATCGTAAAAGAGGGCGATGCCTGCCGCTTGGTGGAACATGCCGGTGCGGCGGGAGAGAACAGGAATCCCTTCGGCAGGCTGACGGCATTCCATGGGCAGATGGGCATGTTCGTGCGCGCGCTCGCCTATATGATGAGCCATGGCGCGGACGGCATCCGGCAAGCCTCGGAAGATGCCGTGTTGAACGCGAATTATGTGAGGGCGCGCCTACGGGACGCGCTTTCGCAGCCCTTCGGCGATAGGCCCTGCATGCATGAGGTGCTGTTCGACGACCGCTTTCTGAAAGGGACCGGGGTCTCAGCGCTCGACTTCGCGAAGGCGCTCATCGATGAGGGCTTCCACCCGATGACGGTGTATTTCCCGCTGGTGGTTTCCGGAGCGATGCTCGTGGAACCCACCGAGTCGGAATCGAAGCAGAGCCTCGATCAGTTTATCGAAGCGATCCGCAGCCTGGCGGAAGTCGCGAAAAACGGCGATGCGGTGCGTTTTGCTTCCGCTCCCTGCTTTGCGCCGCGCAAGCGCCTCGATGAAACACGCGCGGCCCGCGATCCTGTTCTGACCTATAAGCAGCCGCCGGAATAGCCGCTATGCCTCATCAAGGCTGCTGCGGTGCTAACGGAGGAGTGCGAGCAGAGAGAGCCGCAAGCACTTTATCTTTCAGTTGCTGGACCTTCTCGTGATCCTCTGGAAAGTCTTCCTTGGCTAGGACCGACAGCGCAGCCTCATAAGCCTTCGCCGCCTGGGTTAGATTATCGTTCCTCTCTCCTTGGATACGCTGCTCGTAAGCCGCCCCGAGATTGCGTTGCAACTCCGCCCACATTGAAGCGTTTGGGGCCGACAACGCAGCCTCATAGGCCTTGATCGCCAGTTCGATATTGTCTGACTTTTCGCCCCTTACGCGCTGGATATAGGCGGCGCCGAGGCCAGCCTGGGCGATACGCCAATCCGTTGCATCGACCGCGACCTTGAGGAAAGTCAGTGCCGCTTTATAAGCCTTGATCGCCAGTTCGATATTGTCCGTGCGCTCGCCCTCAATGCGCAGGACATAAGCCGCCCCTAACTCCGCCATGTCCCGTGCCCATAATTTTGGCACCGCGGTTGGGGTTCGAACGGTCAGCGCCTCCTGAAAGGCCTTTATGGCTTGCTCGATGTTTGCGGACGTATCGCCTTTTTGACGCTGGCGGTAAGCGGCTCCGAGGCGCTCTTGCGCTCCCGCCCACATTTGCTTGCGGGTTCTAAACTCTGGAACGGAAAGCGCAGCCTCATAGGCTTCGATAGCCCTCTCCAGATTATCGGCCACGGTTCCGGTGATCAAAAGCGAGGCGTGGTAGCCCGCATTCGAGCGGGCAATGGCCCATTCGAGCGGAAATTTCTCGCGTGGAAAGATTTCGGCGATTGCTTCTTCGGCAGCGGAGGCGTGCTCCGCGCTAGCGCCTTTCATGCCGAGCTTGGATGCTGCGACAGCCCCTATTAATGTGGCGGTTAGAGTTCGATGCTCGCCCCTGCGCATGATTTCCAAGCGGACAATCCCGGACGGTTTCTTTTTGCGGATCGCCTGAACGAAGATATTGAACTGAGGGCCAGCTATATCATCCAGGGCGAGTACGATGTCCCCCGGTTTCATACCAGCCTCATCGGCAGGCCCTCCGGCCAACACCTGTGTCACGAGAACCGCATGCGGTACGGAAAGGCCGAGTGCTTTCACGCTTTCAGCCGTCAGATTTCTGCCGGCAGCGCCGAGATAACCTTCGTCATCCGGAAGCGGGGTAAGCCAAGACCGCTGATCCTTAGCGTTGCAGAATCCGGGCGGTTTCATACCGGATGCGGACGAGCAAGGATCCACCACCGGCGCCGGCTTGGCGGCAGGCGCGGGATCGACTGCAGCCGCCTGTGGCGCTGGCGTCAACAGCGCGGGGACCGGCATGCTTCGCCAGAGCGCCCCAAGGGCGGCGAACTCAGGCCTTTGCTGCTGAACGAAAAGTGTCCTAGTGGCATAGGATACCCAGAACCGGTTTGAGGCCATGAAATCCCGGCCTAACAGCATATCGCCTTCGTGCGAGCCTGTTCTAAGAATGCCAAGCCGTCTTTTGGTCAGGGTTATGCCGGCAGCGGAAAGTCTTTCGAACTGCTGTGTCGGCAAGTTCGCGGAAACATTTCCGACGCCCACAAACGTCCCTGTTTGCGCCGATTTGAGTGTTTTACTGGTCAATCCCAGTTTGAAAGCACCCGCCCGGCTGAGCATACTTTGATAGGCACCGGTGTCGAAGATTGCCTTCAACTTGACGCTGTCTATTTCGACTGAGAGTGCGATCCTGCGCTGTTGCGTCACCTGGAAGGGTATTGTTGTGAAGTTGCCTGTCCAGGGCGGCATCACCTTAAGGCATCCCCTGACGCTATAGACGGTGAGGATGGATTTTGAAAAATCGAAGTCAAGATCGTATTGGGAGAAGACATCGGCGCCGAGGAGTCCTGCCAGGTTTGTCCCGCCATGTGACAGCGAACCGGACGTGACCTTGCCGGCAAGTGCAAGCGTGGCAACGCTTTTCCAACCGTGATGTGCGCCTGCGAACTCCAGATCCCGGATGATGACGTTGTTTGCGAGAAACACCGCTGTCGTTCCTATCGCGCGGGTCTTGCGCCGGTAATCGCGCGGCAAATGAAGGCGGCGGGCCGCTTCCGGCGTGACGAGCGTTTGAGCCCCGGTATCGAGGCCCATCGTGACGGAGGTCCCATTGATCGAGACAGGGACCGTCATCATCCTGGTATATCCGATTTGAACCGTAGCCTTCTTTTCGATCCGGCAGTTGCCGGCTTTCGCCGGCAAGGCTTCGGAATGCGCCGGCGCAATGACGGCAAAGAGACAGGAGAAGCAACCCAAAAGTCTAGATGGGAAAGAGCTTGCAGCAAATATCCGGGACATCTTAAACGCTCAACCCTACGCCCTTGATCAGGACAATGAATTCGATGACGCGCCACAGATCCGCCTTGGGGCCTATCTCATGGCTCGGATTCAATTATAATAAAAATGGCGGATTGGAGATAGACAAAATGGCTACCGGCAACGCCGGTAGCGCGGGTGACGGCTTCAAACGAACAGGCAGAGGTCAGCTTTTTGCGCTTCCGCCAGATAGCTCGTGGCTCCGATCCAATCGGCGATTTCGGGTATGAAATCGTCCCGGCTGTAGCTGAACAAATCCACCGTCATCTGGCAAGCCAGCAGGCTCACCCCAGACTCGATGCTGAGATCGCGTAGCTCTTTGATGGTGGGGACGCCCTTGTTCTTGACGGTCCGTTCCATCATCGAAGTGGCGAAGCTTTCGAAACCGGGCAGATTGGCGGCCACGATGTTCGGTACGGGCACATTGATCTGCTGGAGCCAGCCCGGCCCGAAAGGCATTTTCATCGGCATGGCGGGATTGCCGAGAGGCGAGACCTTGATGTTCAAATCCTTCTTGAGCAGTTCCAAGCCGTAGAACGTGAAGAAGACCGAAGCATTCCAGCCCAGCGCAGCGGCCGTCGTGGCCAGGATGAAGGGCGGATAGGCCATATCCATCGTGCCCTTTGTAGCGATGATGGCGATCGAGCGGACCCTCTTGGCTTCGCGCTCGGCCAGTTTCGCCTCCAGCCGTTTGTCGAGCCAGGCATCGAGGCTCGCCAGATCCGCGGGAAAGCTTTGAGCCGGGGCATCCATCGCATGAAGCGTAACGGCACTCATGATCCGGCCCTCCTCAGCCCTTGCGAATGACGAATTCAAAGTTTTGACCGGACTGCTGCGACGTGACTAGCGTGTTGCCGGTCTGCGTGCAGAACGAGACCATGTCCTTAAGCGAGCCCGGATCGGTGGCCACGACTTTTAGGATTTCTCCTGTCTGCATGCCGTTCAGGGTTTTCTTGGTGCGCAGAATGGGAAGCGGGCAATTGAGGCCGCGGGCGTCGAGAGTTTGATTGGCTTCCATGGTACGTTTCCTTTCAGGTTTGGTGTGGTTGCAGGTTACTATTCGACCGGTCGGTCAAGCGCTTAGTGAAAAAATCGCCCATCGGGCTGTTGCAGCGATGGCCCTCCTCTATTGTTTCAACTCGATCCTGAGCGTCTTGATGGCCGGTCCCAGCCGGAGGATCACTTCCGGGTCGTTCCGGGTCTTGGCCAGCAGGATGATGCCTTCCAGATAAGCCAGCATAGCCGTTGCGGTCGCCTCGGCATCCAGGGGGGCTATCGCTTGGGTCTCGACAGCCTCCTCCAGCGTATCGCGGAACCTCTCCTTCGCCTTGTCGAATACGGCATTCAACTTGGCCCGCATGACATCGTCGCGGGTGCTGATTTCCAAGGCCAGATTGCCGAACAGGCAGCCGGGCATCCGGCCCGCGATATCCTTGGCGGCGTTTTGCCAGTCATAGGCGGCGTCGATCATATAATCGAGGCGTTCGATGGAGGCCAGGTTCTGGTCGAAAGCCTCGGCGACGAAGCCATGGGCCCAGTCGCCAGCCATGTTGTCGATGACTGCGAGCGCCAGATCGCGCTTGGAAGGGAAGAAATGGTAGAAACTCCCCTTTTGTACCTTGGCGCCTTCGCAAATTTCCTGGATGCCGACATCCGCATAGCTGCGCGAATGGATCAGCTTGCGCGCCGCCTCCAGGCCGTAATGCGTCGTCATGCGGGAGCCCACCATGGCGACGGCGTTTTTGTCTTTGGCCGTCAGCGCGCCCTTCACGTACAAGACAATGGGCGGATCGTAAATTTGGCGGAGCAACTCCGGATAGGCCTCGTCCGTTTGCGTCACAATGCGGCAGCCGTACTCCCGGATGCGCTGGAGTT
>CAZCIF010000119.1:0-4287 GCA_964498645.1 uncultured Rhodomicrobium sp.
CTATGGCGCGCCTCGGTGAGATGCCCCCGCATCAAGCCGAGGCGGCCATGGCCACTATCGCAGCACTCCACAAGACCACCATCACCCGCGATAACCCGACGCCACCGTCCACGCCAACGATACCAAAGGCGGACTCATCCGGCTTGAAAACCTCGTGGCCGAAATCACGGCGGCTCCCATGCAAAACACAATCGCCGCCGCTATCGATTTCATCATCTTCATCGCCAAGACCAGCACTTCGAAATCCGGCAGGCAGATCCAGGAGCTTCTTCGCGTCATCGATCACGATGGCACCGATTACATCACCGAACCTCAGGAGTAGCCGATGCGAAAGGCGCAACCCGATTTGACCCTGCTTGCAAGCCTCGCGCTGATCGCGCTGCTTGCCTTGGCGATCCTCCTTCCCGATCAAGCGCTGGCTGCCTCGACGGGCGGCGGCGGGCTGCAATGGGAGACGCCAATTCAAAAAATCCGCGACAGCGTTACCGGCCCCGTCGCCTATGCCGTCTCGCTCATGGGCATCGTCGTGACCGGTGCTATTCTCGTTTTCGGCGGCGAGATCAACGAATTCGTCCGGCGCATCATTATGCTCGTGCTTGTCGTTTCGCTCATGGTGTTTGCGACCGATCTCTTGAGCACCCTCTTCAATGCCGGAGCCGTCATCCGGTGAGCGGGCTCAGGCACACCGCGCTCTATCGCGCCCTTCACCGCCCCAATCTCTTCCTTGGCGGAGAACGTGAGCCTGTCATGATGACGGCGATCGTCTGCGCAGGGCTCGCCGTATCGAGCTTGAACCTGATCGCGATCGCTATCGGCATCGTCCTTTGGCTAACGTTCGGTAGCGGCCGGATTTAAATGTGCGAACGCTAAGGCCCACATCCGTATTTCTTCACGAACTTCCTCTGGATGGCTAATGCGAAGAGGGGGCGGAGCTTCGCTTAAGTCCCGCAGGAAACGAGGCCTGATCGCATCCTCCATGAGCGCAAGCCATTCGAAGAGGATTTCGACAATAGAGACGTTCAAAGCGTATTGATCCCGTGTGGAGATCAGCCACGCCTGAAACGCCTTTGACGCGTCGGGGATAAGTGCTCTCGGCAATAATCTTGCATTTTGTGTCAGCCACAACACAAGCCACATCCAGCCGAGGCCTTTGGGCACGATAATATCGCCTGCGCCCGGAGGGAGCTGGACAGAACTGTTTGCCCGTGCGAGGACAGCGCCAAGCGGTTCAGATTCAACCGCAATCATTAATTTGATTATCTCGCCGAGGCGGCGGCCTTCGGCCTCGAAAAGGAGGGGCTTGATGGCGTCAAGCAGCGCAAGTGCATTTTCTGCTCGGGTCAGCGCGAGTAGCACCGGGCGTTTCCAGCTTCCATGAGCACCGTCGCGTTCTACGGTGGCAAGCAATCGTAACCAGCGCGCTCCGCTCGGGTCGCCTTCGAGTACGAGCCGCGCCGCGATTTCGAGACCGCGTGCGAGTGCCGGCGAGAGCGGCTTGTTTACTGGGAGAGGCTCGATCAGCTCTTCTTGCTCATGGAGGAGAAATCCGATCGCCCAATCGCGCAAAACATCGTGACGGAATGCAACCGTTGCGCCTCTAGTGTCTTCGCGCAGACTATCGAACTGGAGAAGGTCCGGCAGAACCGCAGACTCAAGATCGTCGGTTTTAACGGATACACGGTTTGGATGGGTAATCAGCTCTTTGCCCATCGCCCGCAGAACTTTAAGGCGAGCAAATTTGCGTTTATCCTCGCTGCGGCCACCTCCGTAGCGCCACCAAAGGTGCGCCAAATCCATTTCCGTTTTAATTCCCGAAGCGGCTTCGGCTTGGTCTGCTCCAAGCTCGATCATGCGGGATAAATAGAACAGATTGCGCGCAATCCCTCGGGCAGGATGTCCGTTGTTGAGAATGATCGCGAGCGCCGCGTTCTCCTCGGACAGGAGCGCGGCTTCATCGTCTGAAATTTCATCAACCTTCATTGCTGCCAAGCCGGCCTTGACGACGTCTGCTGGGAGCTTGGTTTTCCATTTCTCATGCCGGCCGCGCCGGTGACAACGGCACGCCAGCCAGGATTCCTCACAACACCGGCCAGCAGATCGTAGATCGCAGCCGAGTCACCGGGATCATCGATTTGATCGATATTATCGATGAAGAGCGTGGCGCCGCCACCGCAGCCAAGTTCGTTAAAGAGTTCATCCCTGGACACTTTACAGCCAATTTCGTGGGCCATCCGAGGCCAGCCGCCCGGAATAATGCGGCCGTTGCGCAACACGATAATGCGGCCCTCTGGCTGAAGGCGTTGGGCAAGGTGTTTCATAACCGAGGACTTGCCGACGCCCGGCGAGCCGACGATGTGCAATGTTCGACAGCCTTCTAGCGCTGCATAGGCCTGATCGATGAGCTCGGCGCGAGCGAGCCTCACGCCCGCCGCCTGATCTGTGATCTCATCCAACGCAAGGCCTGCTGCCTCGGACAGCCAGGCGTCGACGGGCCGGAGATCCGCGCGCTGCTCGAAGCGAAAACCCTGCTCCTTTTCCAGGTCAGTGACGACCGCAGCGCGGGTAAGGGCACCGCCAGCTCTAGCGCAAGCGCCGGCGTGGTTCATGAGAATAGGCCAGAGATCGGCCGCCCGTTTTGCCTGATCGGCAGCGAGGGCTATGTGCGCTCGCTCGCGGGCGCGGTGCTCAAAGTCGGAGCCGGGGTTTTCGAAATCGAACACCAAGATTTGGAAGCGCCGCAGCAATCGCCAGACCGTTTCATCGTCCGTCGGGGCACCGGCCGCGGCCAGATTGGCGCGGAATACCTGGACGAATTCCCGCATCTCGTTCGAAGCGAATTTCACGCGCGAAATGTGAGCGGCAAAAATTGCTCCGTCCGGAAGCTGCCGTGCCCAGTGAAGAACCTCCTGGCACGCGTGTTCCACGCGCGTGGTCGTTCGTGCGATGGCGACAGCGAGTCATACCGCTCCGTCCTAAACTCAGGTTTTTGAGCGGCCTGACAGATCTGGACGACCACGTCCGAGAATTCCTTGTCGGATGCCGTAAATGTCAGCGAGCGCTTGGCTTGGATTTCGAGGATCGCATCGGAGCCGTCGGCGTTCGTGGCTTGAACAATTACGTCGTCGAGGGGATGGTTGGCTACGCGCTGCTGGAATCTGACCGTGTTTATCGTGGCGCCCGGTAGGCCACGCGGCTCGCCACCGGAGAGCAGCGCTAGCAAATAGAATGCGCCGACCTTTGCCTCAAATTGAGGACCGGCATTGCCGGTCGCTGCCGGCGGCGCGACCTGCGGAGATTTTGAGCGTTGTTTTGGCACGGGGAGTTGAGTTTCTGTGGTCTTCGACAGCGACCTGATTCACCTCGACTAGAATATCCAATTTTAACGGTAATGTGGTAGCCCGCTCCTGGCGCCTCGAGCGCAGCTATTAGCCGGCCGGAGGCTTCATCGACCAACGCCAATATGTTTAGCAAGCTCAAATTCCTCGGAACCTGCGATGCAAGGGGCAGAGCGCGGCGGATCGGCCATGACCGCAGCACCCTCAAATGCGGACGTGCGCCAAGCAGGTCTTAAGCTGTTTGCCAAGCCGGCCCCAATGTCTGCTTCTGTATACCATCGGTGGCCGGGCTTTGCTTCTTGCGACCGACAACCGGAATAATCTGAAAGATTCCGCCGACCCCGTGAGGCGACAGGCCATCCTCGGGAGAATGGCGTACGATTCCTCAGAGGCCGCTTGTCCCCTCATAACCGAAAGATTTTTTGCAGGTGCGAGAAATGGCGGTCGGGGCCGATTTTGTTGCAAAAGCCGGCTATGAGCAGGGTCCTGGCCTTGTGCTGGATTTTTTAGAGGCCGTGCTAAGCCTTGGCGTTCGCTCCCAGAGGCGGGAAGCGCCAAACGCCCTTGAACTCAAACGCTCAACACCACAGCAACGCCGCTTACGCTCACGCCACGCACGTTTCCGCCATGGCTGGCGGCGGTATCGCCAGCTTTGCAAGGCGCCGCAAATTTTGAGCGATCGCGGCGAAGGTGAACTCGAACTGCGCCCCGCTTGGCCCGCGCAAGCGGAGCCGGCCAAGCCGCAATATGCGCTTGAGATGCGCGAACAGCATCTCAAGCTTTTTGCGATCGCGGCGGGTTTGCTGATACGCCTCAGTCGCGGCAATGGCGCGGGCAACATCGCGGGCAGGCTCGTAAAGGCTGCGCTGCACCCTCCGTTGCGGCGACTTTGGGCAGCACTTCGGTTTCAGCGGGCAGTGGCGGCAATCATAGACGCTGGCGAGATAATGCA
>CAZCIF010000119.1:4297-11076 GCA_964498645.1 uncultured Rhodomicrobium sp.
TCTTTCCCGCCGGGCAAATGTAGATATCGCCCGCCTCGTCATAGGTGAAGTCTTCTCGCGCGAATGCGCCATCCTCCCGCTTCGACCTGTCAATGACAGGGATGTGCGGCGCGATCTCCTTCTCGTTTACCAGCCAGTCGAGATTGCGCCGGCGCCGTAGGCTGTATCGGCAGCGAGCCATTCAGGCTTAATGCCGAAGCACTCTTCGGTGCGTTCGATCATCGTCTGCGACGCGCCAACCTCGGCTTGCCGGATGGCGCGCGAGGCCTCAACATCCATGATCACGCCGGACTTCACGTCGATGAGGTAATTGTCGGCATAGGCGAAGAAGGCAGCGCTCTTAAGCGCACCGGTCCATTGCGCGGCTGGGTCAGAAGGCGAGATGAATTTCGGCGTTACCTCACTTGCCGCCCCAAAGGCCGGATTGTCGAGGGTGGCGAGATAGTCCTTCGCGGCGCGCTTGGCCGTCTCTGGATCGATGTCCTTTGTCCATTCTCCGCCAGGGATTGAGCGGGATTTATTGGCGTCTGCATGGATCAGGCTGGCATCGACAGCGAAGCCTTCGCCGCCCACAAGGCCGGCAGCAATGCATCGGGCGACAACACGCTCGAACACTTGCCGGAAAACGGGGCTGCCGCTGAAGCGCTCGTTGCGGGCGCGCGAGAACGCCGAGTGATCGGGCAGCTTGTCTTCGATGCTCAGCCCGCAGAACCACCGGTAGGCCAGGTTGACCTGCACCTCCCGGCACAGCGCCCGCTCGGAGCGGATGGCGAACACATAGCCAATGATGAGCATCCGGATCATCAGCACCGGATCGATCGAAGGCCTCCCCAGCGGCGAATTATACGCGGCGAATTCGCTGTACACCCACGACAGATCGAGTACCGCGGCGATCTTCCGGACAAGGTGATGACATCAAGAAAGCCCGTTCGATGTTTTTGAAATTGAGACCGGGAGAACGTAAGGCCGCACTGATCATGCTCGCCGAGTGATGTCGCCCCTCATCGCGCGACTTTTTCTTCTGCGGAAGGGGCCATCAGAATCCCTGCCTCGAAACCGAGGACAATCGTGGGCCTGATCGGTGGGTTCGGGCGGGATCATCGGTGCGGGCGAGGGCATAGTTCCGTATGCGGCGGCGAAAGAGATCGCGGCAGCGGCGACGATCAGTGCTGCTCCCGTCGAGATCGAGATAATACCAGCTATGCCCGGGTCTTCCCTGGACATCAAGGAAAGGACTCATATCGTCAGCACCGTGGCGGGGATCGAGCCGGCGGCTAAGAGCGCTGCCACGCTCCAGTCGACATTGCCTCTCCTGGAATGGATGGCCGTGCCGGCCGTTTTCGTTACCGCGGCGTAGAGAAGATCAGTCCCCACTGCCGTGAGAGGTTCTACCCAGAATAGGAGAATCAACAGCGGTGTCATCAAAGAGCCGCCACCCATGCCGGTGAGGCCGACGACAGCGCCGACCAGAAATCCGGAAAGCGGATAGAGTCATTCCATCCATGGCTGATTGGATATGGCATCCGGCCTTCGAGGGCGATTAATATCGCGGCAGCGGCCAGCGATTGTGGTGGAGCGGGGCCACTTGCCTTAAGATAACCGGTAATCCGCCGAAGGCGCTCGCTAACTCATCGCCCGGCGCTTGTTCCGATATCGATCACGCGTACCCTTCGCCACGCTTAAGAGTCAATGACATACAGCGAGGCCGTGGGTGCAGACATCGCCATCGCTCGTTCGATTAGCGCAGCCATGCAGGCGTTCGAAAACCTGCACATAACCAGTCCCGCACTTCAGCGGCGCCGAAACGGGCATAGCAATCTTCTTCGCAGTGCACCATATTAGTCCATGGCACAAAGACACCCATATGCAGACGCTGCCTATCGCGTTGTTCCTCAAGATGACTTGTCGTTTGGTGTGGAGGTCGCGATTCCAGGCGGCAGGCCGACGCTGGTAACGCGGTTCGCTACCGAACAGAAAGCCGAAGCTTGGATTACGGGGCATCGGCGCCGTGTTGAAGAGGGAACCTTCTACAAATCATTGCTGCGGCGAAACGCTCCCAGAACTCCTCCTTCCTAAGCAAATGTCCTGGCGGGTTCACGCAAGCATTTGCTTGTTCACCATCCATCTGCCGGCCGGCTCATGTTCCAAACCCGAGGTGTTTCTACGAAAGCCTGCCTCCTTAAGCCCCCTCATCGACATTATAGCCAGCTGAAGGCCTTTCCTGCTATGCCCTGCGCTAACTATTGGAGTGAACGATGCCCCTTGATATCGATAAAATAGAAGCGATCTTGCGCAAGCATTGGCATATACCCAGCAATTTGAAATCAAGTGAGTTGCACGATCACGCTAGTAGAATCCAAGTCTTGGTCCACCAAAAGTACTCTCATGACAATTTGAAATATCAGCTGCGCTTGATGCAGGCGAATAAACTGCACCAAGAAGTTGACGATCAGGCCTGCGATCAGATCGCTTCGGATCTTCTTGCCGCATAGATGCTGGCGTACACTAAGGCGAAACGCTCAAGCGCCGGTGCGAATCCAATAGGCCGCGCCCGCAAGGGAAACACGGGCGCAGCGTGGCTTGAGCGCCGTGTTCCTGCGGAGGCTTTTAGATCTTTCGAATGGCCACCAGCCTTCCAATGGCATCATAGACGTCAAAACCGTCGGGCTCCTTGCCTGGAAAGCGCTTGCAAATTTGGCCGGCTCGACTTTCGGCGCTGGCTATAACTTCGGAAAGGCTTTTAAGAGTGCTGACTTCCCGTTCAACGGGCGACCGGCCCTGTCTCCATACGATACTATGAAACGCTTGCATTTCGCATCTCCACTGACGGAATTTGCCCATTCGAATCACGCAGGCTAACCCGCTCGATCACCAAGATAGCACGCGAGTGTCAAGTCCAAGCTCTTTTGCGCCGCCATGATTGATGAGCACTCTGATTTCGGAGTGTTTTCGTAAATTGCACGGTGGAAGGCGCAGCGGTCTTGGAAGCCGTCGCGCGTGAGGGCGTGACTGGGCCATTTGGTTTGGCAATTGAAACAAGCTGTTGTGTCGCTTAGGCCGTCCTTCGCAGGTCGCAGCGCGACCGGCCCTGGCCGGTTAGCCGGTAAAGCCGGAAACCTGAGGCGCGTTTTGATTCGTCTTCGTAAACGGAACGATCGCCGATTAGCCCTTGCATGATGTCACGCCTTACATAGAGGCTGAATTCTCTGCCGTTTTTGTCGTGCCCTACAACATGGTGGCCGCTAGCCTCTCGCAAGGTAATGTAATCGTTTTTGAGGGTCCGTGGATCCCACTCCCATTCGATATAGCGCCCTTCAACTGCGACCAATTCATGGAGGACGTCACTGGAAAGCATGCGATGCATCTCGATCTCGCTTTCTCGCTTTTGTCTTTATAACACGATTCAACCCTGGTATTTCACGAGCGCCTTCTCCAAGCCTGCGAGGATGAGACGCTACGACGTACACTATTGATATAAACGCCAGAAATTTTGGCAGGAAGCGGATTCGGCAGCCCCGGGCCACGAACGGACATGCCGCTTGTCGGACGGCATGCAGTATCCGAAGGTGCCGTGCGTGAGCGGCAGTTAGTAATCCATTCCGCCCATACCGCCCGGCATGGCCCCGTGAGCTGCCTCCTTCTTCGGCAGCTCGGCGACCATCGCCTCGGTCGTGACGAGGAGACCCGCAATCGAGGCCGCACCCTGCAGGGCGTTACGCACAACCTTCACCGGGTCGATCACGCCTTGGCTCATGAGATCCCCATACTCGCCCGTCTGAGCGTTGTAGCCGAAGCTATAGGCTGGCTTTTCGAGGATCTTGCCAATAACCACCCCGCCGTCTTCGCCAGCATTGGCTGCGATCAGGCGGGCCGGCCAAGACAGCGCCTTACGGATGATGTTGATGCCAGCCTTCTGGTCCTCGTTCTCAGGCTTGGGCGCGTCGAGCGCCTTGGCGGCGCGCAACAGCGCCACACCACCACCCGGCACGACACCTTCTTCGACGGCCGCCCGCGTTGCGTGTAAGGCATCATCAACCCGGTCTTTGCGCTCCTTGACCTCGACCTCGGTGGAACCGCCGACTTTGATGACCGCGACACCGCCCGCAAGCTTTGCGAGCCTCTCCTGTAGCTTCTCTTTGTCGTAGTCGGAGGTGGTATCCTCGATCTGCGCCTTGATCTGGTTGATGCGGGCCTCGATGTCCTTCTTCTTGCCGGCGCCGTCAATGATCGTCGTATTGTCCTTGCCGATCAAGACGCGCTTGGCGCGGCCAAGCATATTGAGCGTAACGTTCTCGATCTTGATGCCAAGGTCCTCGGCGATCAAGGTGCCTCCTGTCACGATGGCGATGTCCTCGAGCATTGCCTTTCGCCGGTCGCCGAAACCTGGAGCCTTGACGGCCGCCACCTTCAGGCCGCCGCGCAATTTGTTGACGACCAGGGTGGCCAGCGCCTCACCCTCGATGTCCTCGGCAATGATCAGCAGCGGCTTGGAAGACTGCACGACCGCTTCCAGCAAAGGCAGCATGGGCTGCAGTGAGGAAAGTTTCTTCTCATTGATAAGGATTAAGGTGTCCTCCAGCTCGACCACCATCTTCTCTGCGTTGGTCACGAAGTAAGGCGAGATGTAGCCGCGATCGAACTGCATGCCTTCGACCACATCGAGCTCGGTCGTCATGGACTTGGCTTCTTCGACGGTGATCACACCTTCCTTGCCAACTTTCTGCATGGCTTCGGCGATCATCTTACCGATCTCGGCATCGCCATTGGCTGACACAGTGCCGACCTGGGCGATCTCCTCGTCATTAGTAACCTTCTTCGATTTTGATTTGAGCTCATCCACAACCGCCTGTACCGCGAGGTCTATTCCGCGCTTCAGGTCCATCGGGTTCGCGCCGGCCGCGATTGATTTCACACCCTCTTTGACGATGGCCTGCGCGAGTACGGTCGCGGTGGTGGTGCCGTCACCGGCGACGTCAGAGGTCTTGCTTGCCACCTCCCTCAACAACTGCGCGCCCATGTTTTCGAACTTGTCCTCAAGCTCGACCTCTTTGGCGACCGTGACGCCGTCCTTCGTAATGCGCGGGGCGCCGTAGCTCTTGTCCAAGACGACATTCCGGCCCTTTGGGCCGAGCGTTACCTTGACAGCATTGGCGAGAATGTCGACCCCGCGCATCATCCGGTCGCGGGCGTCCTGAGAAAATTTTACATCTTTGGCTGCCATGGGTCGTTTCTCCAGAATTTGAGGACTTTAATTGTTGCTAACGCGTGCTTCAGCACGCGGAAGATTTAGGAGAGCGTCTGAAGGGGCTTTTCCTTAGTCAGGCTGATTTGCCGGCGGATGTTGCCTGTTTGGGAGCTTGGCGATCCGGCGGCCGCCGGGACGAGTTATTTTCCCTCGATCACCCCGAAGATATCGCTCTCTTTCATGATGACGAGCTCTTCGTCATCGATCTTGACCTCGGAGCCCGACCATTTGCCGAACAGAACGCGGTCACCTTTTTTTGACGTCAAGCGGCACGAGCTCGCCGTTCTCGCCGCGCAGACCTGGGCCGGCGGCGATGACTTCGCCTTGCATCGGCTTCTCTTTGGCGGTGTCGGGGATGATAATCCCGCCTGCGGTCTGTGTGTCCTCTTCAAGGCGGCGCACGACGACCCGGTCGTGCAGAGGGCGAAATTTCATGGCCTTTACCTCAGTGCTTAAGAAACAAACTCTCAGTGCACGCCACAGCATCCATTAGGAGAGTACTAAAAAGTCTTTTTCTTGCCAGTTATGTTAGGGGTGAACTTTGTCTTAGCCTGATTGGCTGGAAATGACGCAACTGCTGATTCTTTAGGTTTCACGGCTTTAGGCTTTTTGGCTTCGCGGTTACTTCGCTTTTGACCTTTTGACATAGCGTTTCCTAGTTGGTGAGATGGTTCGAATTTCGCTCTTAAAATCTTTCAGTTGATAATCAGAAATCTGCAGCATTCAAAGCGTACGACCCTTTTCGTCCTTTTGCATAAACTTTGGCTGCAGCGGCGTAGATGAGATCTCGATTTGCATCGAACACACTGAGTAAACCCGATTCATCCAGCCGCGCAGCTGGCCGAACCCGCTTAAGTGCCTCTTCCGTTATAAGAAATGCGTACTCTATTACGCTGTCATGGCCCCAAAATCGGATGGCGCGGCGAGTCTCATCGTAACTGCGGCTGCGATTTGGAAAACTAAGCGCCATTTTCAGCTCCAATACGGCTGGCGGTTGAAGGCTGGACCGCGCTGACATTGTCCCACAACGACCCGCTCAATTGCAGGTAGATTTCGTTGGTCGGCTCCGTAGTATGTATCTGCAAAACTTGGGAGCGTAGCGAATGATCTTCATTCTCTCCACGTCCCGCAAATTCAACCCGATACTCGATCTGAATTTTTCTTGAACTTGTCACTAACGAGATATGGGTATGCGGTGCGGCAATAGCGAGGTTACCTCGGCAGCGTTTTGGATTGATCATTCCCGATAAGGCCATCAACAGAGCCAAAAAACCCGAACTTTCTGCCCTCAAGGGCAAGGATGATCTAGCAGGCTGCTGAAAAAGCAATTATCGCGGAACCGGATTCCTTCGGGGCTGAATAAATCGTCCTAAGCTCATCTTTGGGCTCGGGCGTGCCGCGCAAGCTTTGGGTGATAGCGAAACAGCCGGAAAGCGCTATGAGGAATTCTTGGTGCTTTGGAGAGCTGCCGATTCAGACCGTCCGGAACTTGCAATGGCAATGAACTATCGTCAAGCGCATCAACAGTAGAACT
>CAZCIF010000120.1:0-950 GCA_964498645.1 uncultured Rhodomicrobium sp.
GACGGTGGAACAGGAGAACGCGGCGGCGAAACCTATTGGCCGGAGGGTACGCGCGGCGCTGGCGAACCGCAGCGTCGTGCTTGTCGGCATGATGGGGTCGGGAAAGTCCTCCATCGGACGGCGCCTCGCAGCAGCGCTCGATCTGCCGTTCAACGATGCCGATACCGCAATCGAGCAAGCTGCCGGCATGACGGTTGAGGAAATTTTCAAGATCCACGGCGAATCCTATTTTCGTGAGGGCGAAGAGCGCGTCATCCGCAGGCTCTTGCAAGCAGGGGCGCAAGTGCTCGCAACCGGTGGCGGAGCGGTGCTTTCCGCCAAAACCCGTGCCGAAATCGCCAGAAGCGGTGTCTCAATCTGGCTCAAGGCGCCGGCCGAACTTTTGACGCAACGGGTTTGCCGGCGCGACAACCGCCCGCTGCTCAAGACGGCCGATCCGAGAGCCGTTATCGAGCGGCTCCTGGCGGAACGTACGCCCTATTATGCCGAGGCCAATCTTGCCTTCGACAGCCGCGACGCGCCTCACGACGTGATCGTCGACGAATTGCTGGCGCTCATTGCATCGTACCTTGCCGTTCGCGGCGGGATGAGTCAGGGAGAAGTCATGGCGGCAGGTTTTCAAGGTGAGGGGCGGTCATGACGGTTAGCGCGGGCAAGGAGCGCGATTTCGTCCGGGTGGATGTCACGCTGGGTGCGCGGAGCTATCCCATTCTCATTGGCAGGGGCCTGCTCGCCTCTGCCGGCGTCCATCTTCCGGAGGTCTTGCCGGGAGCACGCTTCGCGATCGTTGCCGACGAGGCGGTCAGCGACTATGCCCGCGAGCTCGCGCGGCATCTTTCGGAGCAGGGCTTGCTTTTGGGCGATATCTGCTTCGTTCCTTCCGGCGAAGGCTCCAAGTGCTTTTCAGAGCTTGAGCGCGCGTGCGGCGCGCTTCTGGATCTCGGGCTTGA
>CAZCIF010000120.1:960-11020 GCA_964498645.1 uncultured Rhodomicrobium sp.
CGTCACAGGCGATCTCGCGGGCTTTGCCGCCGCTATCGTGAAGCGCGGCGTGCGGCTCGTGCAAGTGCCGACAACGCTGCTATCCCAGGTCGATTCCTCGGTGGGCGGGAAAACGGGCATTAATTCCCGCCACGGCAAAAGCCTGATCGGCGCGTTTCATCAGCCGTCGCTGGTGCTGGCGGACCTGGCAACCCTCGACACCTTGCCTGCCCGCGAATTCCGCGCGGGCTACGCCGAGATCGTGAAATATGGCGCGCTTGGCGACGCGGCTTTCTTCGAATGGCTTGAAGCGAACGGCGCCCGCGTCTTTGCGCGTGACAGCGACGCGCTGACTTATGCCATCGAGAGAAGCTGTCAGATGAAGGCCGCTATCGTCGCGCGGGACGAGTTGGAAACCGGCGACCGGGCGCTTTTGAACCTCGGCCATACCTTCGGCCATGCGGTCGAGGCATGGGCTGGCTATTCGGGGGATGTGCTGCACGGAGAGGCGGTCGCGCTCGGCATGGTGCTCGCCGCGCAATTCTCTGAAAGCCAGGGGCTTTGCGATGCCTCCGTCGCCACCCGGCTGAAGCGCCATTTGGGTGAATGCGGCTTCGCAACGGATTTCGAAGCGCTACACCGGCAAGTTGGCCGGATACCCGGCCTCGAAAGCCTGCTCGCCTACATGGAGCAGGACAAGAAAGTGAAGGACGGCGAGATGACGCTGATCCTTATGCGCGGCATCGGCGAGGCGTTCGTTGCCCCGAAGGTGCCGCGTCAGCTGATCCGCTCTTTCTTGGAAGCCCAGATCTCGAATTGAAACTGCGTGGCGGCTGGTCAGAGGCCGGGTGCCCTAGATCAGGCAGCGGCGCGCGTGCGGCTGAGCGCCGCCTCTACGAGCTTCTCACTCTCAGACCAGAGCCGGGCTGCGATCTCAGGATCGTTGGCAATTGGGTTTGGCTGAGCTTCCCTCTGCTTCACGAAATAAGCGCCGCTGACTCCTTCGATTTCGGGCGATGCCGCCACATAGAGCGAGTTTACGGCGCCTTGCTCCGGCCCGATCAGGAAGGGCTTCATCGCGGACCACACCAGTCCCGCGATGCCGCCCTTGTTTGCGATCCTGGTAGCGACCATGCCGGGATGCAGGCAGTTCGCGGTGATGTGCCGCGGCGGCAGGCGGCGGGCCAGCTCCTTGGTGAAAAGGATATTGGCAAGCTTCGACTGGCTGTAGGCTCCGTACATGCTGTAGTTCCTTGGGGAGGCGAGGCCAGACACATCCATGGTTGCGCGGTTTGCGGCTGCCGAAGCGACCGTTACGATCCGCGCGTACCGGCCCTCTTCGCTGCCGCGTTCGAGGGTAGGCAGCAAGGTGTTTGTCAAGAGGAACGGGGCTAAGTGGTTGACCGCGAAGGTCATCTCATAACCGTCCTTGGTCAGAGTGCGCTTGCGGCTGAAAAGCCCGGCATTGTTTACGAGGATGTGGATTTGCGGATAGCGTTTAAGGATTTCTGTTCCTGCTGCGTGGACTGCATGAAGGTCCGCGAAGTCTGCAAGGAAGAGGTCCGGCGTTCGCCCGGCTGTTCGCGTGATAAGGGCTTTCGTATCTTCGCCTCGCCGGGCGTTCCGGCAGATCAAGATGATATGAGCGCCCGCCTTGGCAAGCCCAGCCACTGTCCAAAGGCCGATGCCCCTATTTGGGCCGGTTATGATCGCGATGCGGCCTTCCTGAGACGGTACGCTGTAAGGTTTCATCCTGGCCGGCCCTCGTGCAGCGGTATCTCTTGAGGCTTCGTCATCCCGGAACGGCCCTTAGGGCCGTATCCGGGATCGGAAGAAACGCAAGCGTATGAATTTGATACGGTCCCGTGCCTGCGCTGCGTCATTTTATGCCGCGGCGCGCACGGGACGACGCCGCTGGGCAGGCCGATATGATCCCTTAACGGGTGAGAATTATGAAGTCGGTGCCGTCGCCCGTCTCCCTGCTCAAGCCGCTGTCGGAGACGATCAAAGAGCCTCCTGCCCAAAGCATCTCGGAAATCTTGCCTTGAACTTCGGCAGGCAACTCGATCCGGTCCAGCGCTTCCGAAGCCGAAACCGGAGGGGCTGCGCGAGGTGCATCCTCTTCGTGGGAATCGTAGCTATGCCGGCGCCGGTGCCTTCTGCGCAGCGGCTCGCCATCGGTGCTCGCCTCGGGAATTGTCAGAGCCAGCCAGCGCAAGGCAGGCGCGCCAAGTCCGGTGTTTTGATCCGGCTGCATGGCCATGTAAAGGTGAGTGCCAAGCGGCTTTTCGGGGTCGCGGATCGCGACCGGAACGTCGAAAACCTTGATAAAGCCTTGGCGCACGTAAAGACGTTGCGCCTTCCGGCTTACGAAGACCGACAGCGGTGCAAGCCGCCGGTTCCAGGCCTTAACCGCGCCGGCAGCCGCTTCTTTCACGCTTTCGGCGTGTTTGTAAGCCTTCACCGCGGCGGCTTCATCCTGCTCCTTTTCTGCCTTTGCACGCTGGGCTGCGGCGAGGGCTTCACGGGCTTCCCCAACCTTGGCTTCGGCTTCTGCCTTCGCGTCCAGCGCGGCCAGCACATCTTCAAACTCCGATGACTTTTGGAAGCGCCGCGCGGCCGCTTCGGCGCGGTCCTCCGCATTCTCTAAAGCAATCTCCGCCTTGCGGATGCCGATTGCGGCTTCCCGGACCTCTTTCACTTTGGCTTGAACGGCGTCGCGCGCGGGGGCTATGGCAGCTGCGGCGTCGCCGGCCCGCTTGACCGCGCGCTCCTTCATGGCCTTTGCAAATTCCAGAGGATTGAGCGGCTTTTGACCGGCGCTATCGGACTCTGGCCCGTTCGCCTCTGCTTTGAGGGCGATGTCAACCCTTTCAGTCGCGCTTGCGCGTTCAGCAAGCCCGGCTGCCGCCATTGCATTTTGCAGGAGGTGGGCCGGGCCGGAAGCAACGCTATCCTGCCGGGGAACCGTCATCAGCTTCGGCACAGGCAAATTGGCGTGTGAGAATTGCTCTGGGACGATGTCCTGGCGCGAGATAATTACGCGCTCGTTTCCCTGCGTAAGCCCGAACATGCGCTTGGCGAAGTCACGAGGCATCCTGATGCACCCGTGGGATGCCGCATATCCCGGCAGCACGCCTTCGTGCATGGCAACGCCCGACCACGTAATGCGCTGCATGAACGGCATCGGGGCACCGCTATAAAGATTCGAACGGTGAAAGCGTTCTTTCTCGATGATCGTGAAGATGCCCCTGGGCGTCGGGTGACTCGGAGTGCCGGTGGAAACCGGCGCACGGGCATAGAGCCCGTTATTTCCGTAAACTGTAACATGCTGCTTATTGGTGGAAATCACGAAGAACATAGGACGCGCTGGCGGCGCAGGCTCCTCGGCCTTCTGCTTTTTCCCGGCCTCGCTCTTGTGGTGGTGACGGGAGCGCGCGAAAGCCGTGGACGCGCCTGAAATATCCGTCAAGATTAAGCACGCGGCAAATGTGAACTTAAGCCATGCAGCCGGCGTAGAATCGCCTAAGCGCAAAAATTTATTCCGCACGATCAAAATCCCCCACCAGTACCTGACGCAACATACCAGCCTTCTCCCACTACGCCATAGTTTAGCGGCTAAACGGAGCTGAACCCGGAAATCTGTGGTCGAGTTGCAACGAATGCCGGCCTCACAGTTCAACCGCAGTCATGGGCAACAAGTAGCCATGCGACATTACAATTTGGTTTGCTGCCGGCTGCCTGTTCGCACTCAATCGCTCAGCCTGCCGCTCAACCATCTATCCAATATGACAAGAAGAATTGCCATTGCCAGCAACAATGCGAGAAGCGGTAACCCGTTCCATAACGCGCCCTTGTAACCGCCTTTTGCAACATTCAGAAATGGATAGGGATAGCGTCGGGCCGCGAGCGCCGGCGCTATGTTGCATGCCATATAAGTACAGGGATAAAGCTGCCAGCAAAGCGGATATGAAAATCCGATCTGATAACGGTGCGGAACGGGGTCCAGGGCCCCGCTCTGGCTTGGAATTTAAGCGCCCGCCGAAGCCTCCGCCTGGGCGTGCAGCCGGCCGCGCTTGATCGCGAGCTTGTTCAGCGCGGAGACATAGGCCCGCGCCGAGGCAACCATCGTATCGGTGTCAGCGCCGCGTCCGGTGACGGCCTTGCCATTCTCCTCCAGGCGCACGCTGACCTCGGCTTGCGCATCGGTGCCCTCCGTGACCGCATGCACTTGATAAAGCGGCAGCCGCGCCTCATGCGGTACAATCGTTTTGATCGCGTTGAAGGTCGCATCGACCGGCCCATCGCCTGTCGCTTCGGCGGTTTGATGCCGCCCGTCGATCTCTAGAGTCACGGTTGCCTTTTGAGGGCCGCCTGTGCCCGCGATCACCGTGAGCGACAGCACCTTGATGCGGTCATGGGCGGAGGCGATCTCCTGATCGACGAGCGTCTCGATATCCTCGTCGAACACATGCTTCTTGCGGTCGGCCAGATCCTTGAAGCGCTGGAACGCATCCTCGAAGGCGTTGTCGCCGAGATCGTAGCCCAATTCCTTCAGTTTCTCGCGGAAGGCATGCCGGCCGGAGTGCTTGCCCATGACGAGCGAGCTGGCACGCACGCCGACGCTTTCCGGCGTCATGATCTCATAGGTCTGTGCGTTTTTGAGCACACCGTCCTGGTGGATGCCGGACTCATGTGCGAAGGCGTTCTGGCCGACGATCGCCTTGTTATATTGGACCGGGAAGGCGCTAACGGCGGACACGAGCTTCGATGCGCGCATGATCATGGTGGTGTCGACGCCCGTCCAATAAGGCATGACGTCGCCGCGGGTCTTGATCGCCATCACGACCTCTTCCAGCGCCGCGTTGCCCGCCCGCTCGCCGAGGCCGTTGATGGTGCACTCGATCTGGCGCGCGCCGGCTCTGAGGCCGGCCAGGCTGTTGGCGACCGCGAGGCCCAAATCATTATGGCAATGGGTCGAGAACACAACGCGATCCCCGCCCGGCACGCGCTCGCGCAGCATCTTAATCAACTCGTAGAATTCGTCCGGCACGGTGTAGCCGACGGTGTCTGGGATGTTGATCGTGGTGGCGCCGGCCTTGATCGCGGCCTCGACGCAGCGGCACAGGAAATCATGCTCGGTGCGCGTCGCATCCATGGCCGACCATTCCACATCGTCCGTGTGGGAGCGGGCGCGGGTGACGGATGAGATCACGGCCTCGTAAACCTGCTCCGCGCTCATCTGCAACTGGAACTGCCGGTGCAGCGGCGAAGTGCCGATGAAAGTATGGATGCGGCCCCGCTTCGCATGGCGCACCGCGTCGCCGGCACGGTCGATGTCCTTCGGATTGGCGCGCGCGAGACCGCATACGGTTGCGTTCTTTACAAGCTTCGAGATTTCCGAAACCGCCTCGAAATCCCCGTTCGACGCGGCGGGGAAGCCCGCCTCGATGATGTCCACCCCCATCTCGTCGAGCAATTGCGCGACATCGAGCTTCTCCTCATGGGTCATGGTGGCGCCGGGCGACTGCTCGCCGTCGCGGAGCGTCGTGTCGAAGATCAAGACGCGGTCCTTTTCGGATCGCGGGGCCTTTACAGGCGCGTTTGCAGCTTCGGAAGCGGAAAATTCGGTCATGCTAAAAGATTCCTTGCCTGATCGGTAGAAGATATCACAAACCGGGCAGGGCCTCTATGGAGCGCCCGGGCTTTAACCCCCAAGCGCCCGCCCGTTCGCCGGGCTGCCAGCGCTCAGGGGCGAATAAGGAGAAGAAAGCCGCGCAACGTGTTCGCCGCCGCCGGGATGCCGACGTGAATGGGGGCGAAAATGGAGCTGTGCGCGATTGCCATGGGTGTTCCGTTTGCTGGGATGCTTACAGCATATTTTTGCGGCTTGCACAAGATGGCTGAGCGACTGCCGGTGTCACGCTTGCGGACTCGCATGAGTGGAGAAGATTACAGATTCCGATGAAGAAGGCGAAGAGTTGCCTTGTTACACGCAGGCGTGGAAAAGATGAGCTGATTGTCTTGTCCCGTTTGCGTCAAGGCGCTATGACGCAATGAAAAAATGGCGTCATGCCTCCTTCCCAACGATACCGGATCGGGGTCTCTTTTAGGCTCAATATGAAACAGCTAGTTTGCGGTTTGATCATCTTTGCGGCTTTGGCCAGCCCCGCGGGCGCGGTTACCTGCACTGAGGGCCTGCAGGCCCTCGATAAGATGTCGAAAGCTCTCGATCTCTCGGAGTTCGAGCGGTCCAACATCGACGCCTTGATCGTGAAGGCCAGAATAGAAGATGAGCAGGGCCGTCAGCGGAACTGCAAGATCATCCTTGCCGATGCGATCCGGTTCTTCCTCATGAGGACTGCGCTCAATTAGCGGCGCCGCCGGCTAGCGGTAGGCCGGCAGCAGAAGGTCGGGCAGATGAAGCGGCGGCACGAAGGTGATGAGATGCCGCGTTTCGTCCGATCCGATGACTTCCAGGCAAATGAGATCCGTGCCGGCGTGAGCGATCTCGATCCCCGCAGGATGGTTGATCATGTGCTCCACCGCACCTGCGCGGATGGCGATAGTGCCGCCCTTGGGATCGTAGCTTAAGCCGTGAAGCACGGCGTTCTCCACTTCCTTCTGCGCGCCGATGTCCTCGCGGTCGACCTCTATCGTGACCTTGTGCGAATTCTCTGAGCGGGAGATGTGGTCGAGGATGTTTTGCCAGTCCCGCTGTTCTAGGTGAAGGTTTTGCATATCGGAGACCTTTCCGCTGAAGCTTGCCATTCAATATTTAGGCTGTTCCGCTGCAGGGGACTTTGACGAATCACAAAGCGGCCGGCCGGTTCGCTGGGAACATTGTATTCCCGGAAATCTTTGAGGACCATCATAGTTCCGTCGCTTAACTCGATTTGTTATATATTGATCGTGTACGCCAAAAAGCGGATCAAGTGCGATGGCCTATGGCATTACCCATCAGCTAGACTTCCAAAAGCTCTCCCTGTCGTGGCCATTGTGGCGCGTTTTGAGGTCGCTCATCCGTTCCGGGCATTTAAAAGTCCGGGATTGCAAGGGCGAAATCCGCGAGTTCGGAGATAGGACTGGAAAGACCGTTTCTATTCACTTCCGCGATGAGAAGATCCAGCGGGCGCTGCTCCTGGATCCGCAGCTCGCCATCGCAGAGGGGTATATGGACGGCGATATCGAGATAGAGGCCGGCACCATTTACGACTTCCTTGCTTTAATCGCGAAAAATCAAGGTCAAGGCAGCCTTCCCCCGTTCATGCAACTCGCTGACAAGTTCAGGCTTCTTACCCGGCTTGCCAGGCAGATGAACAACCTCCGCCAGGCGAAGCGGAATGTGAGCCATCATTATGACTTGCCCGGCTCGCTTTACGATCTGTTCCTTGACAAGGACAAGCAATATTCCTGCGCCTATTTCGAGAAGGGTTCCGAAACCTTGGAGGAGGCGCAGCTCGCCAAGAAGCGTCACATCGCTGCGAAGCTTTGCCTCGCGCCGGGACAGAGCGTGCTCGATATCGGCAGCGGATGGGGCGGCCTTTCTCTTCATCTCGCGCGGGAGGCCCGCGCGAAGGTAACTGGCATCACCTTGAGCGAGGAGCAGGAGCGCTACGCGAAGGCTCGCGCGGAGCGGGAGGGAGCGGCGAATGTATCGTTCCGTCTCTGCGACTATCGCAATGTCACCGAGACATTCGACCGGATTGTTTCCGTCGGCATGTTCGAGCATGTAGGCGTGCCGAACTACCGGGTATTCTTCCGCAAGATCAACGACTGCCTGAAAGAGAGCGGCGTAGCCCTTCTCCACACCATCGGGCGCCTTTCCGGGCCTGGGTCTACAAATCCCTTCATGGCGAAATACATCTTCCCGGGCGGCTATGCTCCCGCGCTCAGCGAAATCGTTCCCGCCATCGAAGCCTCAGGGCTTCTCATCACCGACATCGAGGTTTTGCGGCTGCACTATGCCGAGACGCTCGCGGTATGGCGCCGCAATTTCGAAAGCGCCTGGGACAAGGCCGCCAGCATTCTGCCGGAGCGCTTCTGCCGGATGTGGCAGTTCTATCTGGCCTGCTGTGAAGCGGGCTTCCGCTATCACAACCTTGCAGTCTTCCAGATCCAGCTTGCCAAGCAAATCGGCGCGGTGCCGGTAACCCGCGATTATATTTATGGCAGAGAAGCGGAAGCCGCTGGCGGCGGGGTTTAGTGCATTTCCGGGAAGATTGTGCCGTCATTGCGAGCGAAGCGAAGCAATCCAGGGCTAAGTCTCTGATGTTGCGGTGGATCGCCACGGCGGCAAGAGCCGCCTCGCGATGACGGACTGCCTTGAAAGATTGATATAAATCATGGCGCCCAGCACGGCGCGGGTGTCCTCTAGCTTGTACCTTGGAAGGCAAGATCGGCCTCACTTTAGAAGGGAGGACACTATGACCACGGGCCTTGACGTCTTCGACGCAACTGTCCAGCAGACAAATCTCTGGCTCAAAGATTTGATGGCGCGCATCCCGACCACAGACCGGCATTATGCCTATCAGCTTCTTCGAGCAACTTTGCATACTTTCCGTGACCGGATCGGGCCTGAAAATGCCGTCCATTTCGGCGCGCAGCTTCCGATGCTCATTCGAGGCTTCTATTACGAGGGCTGGCAACCGGCCAAACCTCAAACGAAAACGCGCCACCTTGACGATTTTCTCAACGCAATCGAGGATGATGCGGGCCGGAGCTTAGGATCGGACACCCGCATTAAGGTCAAGGCGGTTTTCGCGGTTATCGCCGAAAAAATAGATGCGCATGAAATCGAAAAGCTTCGTAAGGTGCTGCCGGCCGAGTTGAAGCCGCTGTTGCAGGAAGAATTCTATTCAATTTAGACCGGCCTCCGGCCGGCTTCTCAGAAGCATTTAGCGAGGGATGAAATGAGAACGGGGGTTTCTTGTTTGGCGGTCGCGCTTGCGCTTTGCCTTTCGAATGGGGCGCAGGCTCAAATGGCGGCAAAAGTGGAAGCGGGGAGGCAGCTTGCTGAAAAATTCTGCGCCCGCTGCCATGCAATCGGGATGCAGGGGGCCAGCGCCCATGCAAGCGCCCCGCCTTTCCGGGCGATTGTTGCAAAGGGCAACGTAGAAAACCTGGAGGAGGCGCTTGGCGAGGGCATCGTGGTTGGCCACCCGGATATGCCTCAATTCCAATTCAAACCTACGGATGTTGGAGCGTTGATTGCCTACCTCAAGAGCTTGAGCGGCAGGGGCTAGCAGGCGGCTGAAAGGCTGGACGTTCCGGCTCCATCCTTCGACAGGCTCAGGATGAGGCCAAGTTATATCAACGAGTTAACCTCACGGCTTGTCGAGCCATGGGCCGCAGCCTTTTTCAGCGGCCTGCGAGGAAACGGCTGTGCCCGCGCCGGCTAATGATGGGCGGATACCGCTTTCACCATTTCGAATGTCAGTTCGCGCGTCGCTGCATGAGAGATGTCGCCAAGGCTAAGGATGCCGGTCATCCGCTTGGCGTCGTTGATAACGGGAAGCCGCCTTATCTTATTTTTCTCCATAAGTTCAAGAGCTTCCTCTAATTCTTGCTCTTCTTTGCAATAGGTAATCCCCTTGGTCATGACATCCCGCGCCGTCAGCTTGGAAAGATCGCCCCCAGTGGCGATTCCGCGGCAAACGATATCGCGGTCCGTAACCATACCGGCAAGACGGTCATTCTCTCCGACGGGCAGGGCTCCGATATCATGCTGCTGCATCATTTTGGCGACTTCAAAGAGCGACGTGTTGGGGGAAACCCATACCGCGCCCTTATGCATGGCTCTCTTTACTTTCATAGCGGAGACTCCCTGAATGTTGGCCGCCAAGCATAAATATTGGAGGTGTGGCGCAACATTGATGATTGTCAAAGTTTTGCTTTGGGCACACACGGCTTATGTAAATATCATATAAGGATATATGTTAAGCTCTCGCTTTATTATTATAGATGAAGGAAACACTTCTGATAAAGGACCTTAAACACGGCGCCGCCACAAAAAGGAGACCGCCTATGAAGCCCGTCCGAACCTACATTCTCGTCGCCGGGGGCGCACACGCTCATCTCC
>CAZCIF010000121.1:0-10997 GCA_964498645.1 uncultured Rhodomicrobium sp.
CTCCACGTTCCGCGGTCGGGCAGTACGTGTGCGTTGGTGGGGGTCGCCGCGTGCAGCGCGGCGCCCATGCCCTGGCCGATCTCGCGATACCATGACGGCTTCATAGCTGCGGGATCGAGCTTGGCGTCCTTCCAAAGGGCAAGTTCCGCGACGTGGGTGCCGGAGCGGTCGCCGCGTGAGATGAACTGGCTTTGCTTCGCCGCCACGGCCCGCAGCCCTTTCACGATATCCGTCCCCTTTGCCTGCGCCGGGTCCGGTTTTGGGCCGATGAGGACGAAATCGTTATACATGACATCGAAGCGCTTCACGCCGTAGCCCTCGGCTACGAATTTCTCCTCCTGGGCCTTCGCATGGACGAAGACGGCATCGGCATCGCCCCTCCGCGCGGTATCGAGCGCCTGCCCTGTTCCCTGCGCTACGACGCGCACAGCGATGCCGGTCTTCGCCTTGAACAGCGGTAAAATATGCCCGAACAGCCCCGCGTCTTGGGTTGAGGTGGTGGATGCCACCACAATGGTATTTTCGGCTGCATCCGCGGCCTGAGCCGCAAAGAGTGGCGCAAGAACAGCGGCGAGCGCAGCCGCTGCGACCCTTAAGTGATAAGCTCCTCTCATCGATCCGCTCCTGTGACCTCTTCAAGATCCACCTCGTCCTTCGAGACGCCGCTGCGCGGCTCCTCAGGATGAGGCCCGCCCCTCATGGTGAGGAGGCCGAAGGCCATCTCGAACCAGGAGGGGCGGGCCTTCTGCAATAATCTCCTTACGCAGTGGCACGGGCGCGGATCGCGTGATCCGCGAGCGTCTTGCCAAGCGACCAAACCGCACCGGGCACTTTATGCGCGGCGGCGATCGCCGCCTCGAAGGCGTCCTCGATCCATTTGCAGTCCTCATCCGTGATTGTCAGAGCTGGCAGAAGCTTTACGGTGTGGCTTGCGTGGCCTGCGACTTGCACGAGGATCTTGTGCTCTTTGAACAGGGGAATAGTGATCATTTGGCAGAACAGCCCGGCGTTTGCAGCTTCGAGAGCGTGCCATGACATCTTCAGCGCGAGGGATTTTGGCGCGCCGAACTCCACCCCGATCATGACGCCCTTCCCGCGCACGTCTTTCATAAGCTCGTAGCGCTGCATCATGGCGCGGAACGACTGCATCAGGCGCTCGCCCTGCCGCGCGGCGTTCTGGATCACTTGCTCTTGCTCAAGCACATCGAGCGTTGCAAGGCCCGCCGCCATGGCGAGATCGTTCTTGGCGAATGTCGAGCCGTGCACCACGGCGCGGTCCATCCGGTTGAAAAGCTTGTCGAAAATCCATTTTCGGGTGAGCACCACGCCGGTGGGCACGTGGCCGCCGGAAAGCGCTTTGGCAAGCAGAACCACATCCGGCTCAGCGCCCCAATGCTCGGCGGCCAGGAATTTGCCGGTGCGGCCGAGGCCGGTCTGGATCTCGTCGGCGACGAAGAGCGTACCGTATTTCCGGCAAAGCTCCTGCACACCTTTCAGATAGCCGTCATCCGGCATATTCACGCCCTTGCCCTGAATGGGTTCGACGAAGAAGCCGGCGATCTTTCTCGATTTCAGCGCGTCTTCCAGCGCCGTCAAATCGTTGAACGGAACTTCAACGCAGTCCGTCAGAAAGCCTTCGAAGCCTTTGCGGAAAATCGCGTCGCCATTCAGCGAAAGTGAGCCATAGGACAAGCCGTGGAAGGCGTGGCTGCAATAGGCGATGCCGGCGCGTCCCGTCGCGGCGCGAGCGAATTTGATCGCAGCCTCGACGCATTCGGTGCCCGAATTGGCGAAGAACGCTTTCTCCAGATGGGGCACGCGCGCAAGGAGCCGCTCGGCGAGCACACCTGCCAGGGCCGAAACATCCATTTGAACGAGATTCGGCAGTTCGAGATCGAGCACCTGCCGCAAAGCGGAGTGAATGTGAGGGTGATTGCGCCCTATCGCGAAAACGCCCCAGCCGCTCAGGAGATCGAGGTACTTCGCGCCGTCGCGGTCCCAGAGATATTGCCCGCTGCCGCGAACGAATCCAACATCGAACCCGATCGTTTTGAGCACGCGCACCATCTGTTCGTTCAAATGGCGCGCGTGAAGCGCATAACGCCCGGCCTCGCGCTCTTCGAACAAGGATTGGATGTCGATGCTCATGCCTTGATCTCCTCATGGGCGGCCATGGAACCGCTGCGTGGCCTAATCCCTTTTAGAAATAGGCGCTGAATACGTCATGTCACAGGCAAAGGCCGGCAGCAATCTGCCGGCTGACGCAGAAATTCCACATTGAAGCAACATGACACGCACGCAACACTGCCGGAGTGCGAACTCATGAAAAAACTCTTAGCCGCGGGCGTGCTTGGCCTGCTTTCGGCCAGCGCGGCTTTCGGGCAGTCGCCGGCAGGGGAATGGGCCGTCGAGGATGGCACGGCTCATATCCGCATCGCTCAATGCGGAAATGCATTTTGGGGGGTGATCGCTTGGACGAAGGGTCCTCCCGGCAGGGATGAAAACAATCCCGATCCCGCAAAGCGCGGTCGCCCTGTCATGGGCATGCCGATCCTGATCAACATGCAACCGTCCGGCAACCGCTGGGACGGCGAAGTTTATAATGCGGAGAATGGCCAGACTTATACATCCCATATCAGCCTGCAAAGCCCGGATGTTTTAAGAATAGAAGGCTGCGTGCTCGGCGGGCTGATCTGCGGCGGCGAAAGCTGGAAGCGCATTCCGCTGCCGGCCGGCAGTCCCTCCGATCAGGCCGTGTGTTCGGGCGTTTCTAAATAGGCAGGTTTCGCCGGCTTTTCCTCTGGCGGCTTCGCCTTCCCGCGCGGCGATCCCATCAGCAGCGGTTGAAACAGCACCGCCGCCGCCATGGTGCTGACCAGCGAAAGTGCGAGCAGCGTGCCCATGCTGGATGTTCCAGGGTGGTTCGAGAGCATAAGGCTGCCGAAGGCCACTGCGGTTGCCATGCCGCTAAAGAAGACTGCGCGCGTCAGAGGCGAGGCCAGAAGCCCGCACTGGCCCTCCCGCCAAGCCATGATGTAGTAAATCTTGAATGCGACGCCGACGCCCAACAGCACGGGCAGCGCAATGATATTCGCGAAATTCAATGGCATGCCGATGATCACCGTGACCCCAAGCGTGACAAAGCCGGCAAGGATCAAGGGAAAGAGCGTCAGCGCCACGTCCGAAAGGCGCCTCAGAGTGAGCCACAACAGGATTGTTATCGACAGCAGCGCCCAGATCGCGGCCTCTATGAAGGCGCGCACGATCGTTTCACCTGCCCTTATAATGCCAACTGCTTCACCGGATGCTTCGGGGGCAACCTTTGTGACGGCTTCCACGAAGTGACGCATCACGGTGTTGCTGTTCGTGTCGCCCCTTGGAGCGACAGAGACCCGCGCCATCCCGCCCGGTGCTTTCCAATCCGAGACGAGGTCCGCGGGGAGTGTGCCAAACGTAATTTTTTCGGGATTCAGGCTTTGGCGAATGCCGTTAAGCGTGATTTTTAGAGGCGTGACAAGCGCGGCCTCAGCCCTTGCCCGGGCGGCGGGATCAGCTTTCGAGAGATTTGAAAGCGCGTTCGATAGCCGGGTTGCCGCTTCCCTGCCAGGCGTTGCTTGGGACCGTCTGACAACAACGCTGATAAAATTCGATGTACCTTCAAGGCTGCGCGCGGTTTCCGCGCCGGTTGGCGCAGGTTGAACTTGCGGCGGATTAAGTACGCCGCCGAGTGAGCTTGCCGCCTGCCGGATTAGCGCGAGTTTCGCGTCCTGGCCGTCCGGCACCAAACTGCTTAAGGTCATCGCCCTTGAGACTTCGGGCAGTTTGCCAAGCTTCTGCGCGAGAGCATCCGCATCGGGCAGCGACGGGGTAAGTACCTCGATCGTGCGGCCCGCCGTCTCCGGATTCTTCTTCAGATCGAGATAGGTCGCAACGGATTCAACGTCCGGGCTACGCAGGTTCATCGGATTGAAATCGAAGCGAAGCCAATAGAGAAGAGGGAGGCCCGCGAGAACGGTGCAGAGCGTTATGACAAGCACCCGCGTGCGATGACGCTCAAGAAAACGATCCAATGGCGACAGAAAAGCATAGCCGAGGGGATGAGGCTCCGCAGGCGGATTGAGGAGCCGGAGCATAGCCGGAAGGACCGTGATGCTTGTGATAAAAGCAACGATCATTCCCACTCCTGCGATTTCGCCGAGTTCGGAGAGGCCCTGATAGGCGGTCGGCGTGAAAGATGCGAATCCGGCCGCAGTCGCAGCAGCGGCGAGCGCGAGACGGCTCCCTGTGTTGGACGCAGTTGCGGAAAGCGCGCCAAGAAGGTCGTCCTGCTTGAAGCGTTCGGCCCGGTAGCTCACGCTAAACTGGAGGCCGAAATCGACGCCGATCCCGACGAAGAGCACAAAAAAGGCCACCGATATCGGATTGAACGATCCTGCCATGGCAAGGCCAAGGGCTGCAGTGATGAATAGCCCGGTAAACAGGCTCACGAACACGGCAATGATGATTCGCGTGGAGTGAAGCGCAAGCCAGAGTATGATGAGCACGGCAAAGACGGTGAGGGCGCCGTTGAGCGCCGCGCCTTGCTCCAAAGTGCCGAACTCGTCATCGGCAATAGCTACGGTGCCGGTGAGTCGTACCTTTACATCGCTATCGGCCAGTTTGAGGTTCGCAGCTGTCTCCCGCACCGCGTCCGTTGCATTCTCCCCCGGCTTCAGGGAGTTGAAGTCGAGGACGGGGTAAATTTCCACGAATTGGCGTGTGTCCTGCTGAGCCGCGGGCTGCCCGCTTAAAAGTTCGCGCCAGCTAAACCACGCGGGCCGGTCCGCGAGGCTATTCTCGATCGCGGATGAAAAAGAGTTGAACTGCGGAGCAAGGCTGTCGAGCGGAATGCGGCGCGCCTGGACGCCGCGTAGCGTCAACGAAAGGGCGCTCATGACGCCCCGTAAGCTGGGATCGGCAGCCAGAGTCCCCAGCAATGGTTCGGACTTGGTAAGCTGTCCAAGCGTGTCTTTCAGTTCTGCTTCCGGAAGATAAAGAAGCCCGTTACGCTGGAAGAATGGCCCGCCCGTAATTTGCCTGGCACCGCTGATGACGCCGGGTTGCTGGTTTAGCCGCCCGGTGAGCCGCTGAGCGGCATCTTCCGCCAGCTCTGGAGTTGGGCCGTCGATGACAGCCAGAATGGCTTCCTCCTGCTTCGGGAACGCTTTCGAATAAGCGATTTCGCGCTGCCGCCAGGGAAGGTTCGGGGAAATGAGTTTGCTGATATCCGTATTGATCTCAAACCGCTCCGCGACAAAGACCCCCGAGGCTATTGCGAGGACGATCGCGGTCGCGAGCACGCGCCAGGGGCGGCGGGCACATAGCTCTACGGTCGTGACCAGGAGTTTATTTAGCATCGGTTACCGCTGGAAGGTGGAGTGAAGACCGCCCGGCGCTGGGATGCCGGCCAGGACGTGCGCCTGGAACCCGCTTAATGCTACGAAAATCAACTGACGGTGCATGAGCAGTGTTCCGGTATTTGCCGGCGCGCCGGGACAAATGCAAGGATCCCGTCGCCTCTCCTTCGCGCCGTTAAAGGCTGGCACTTTATTTTAGATATCTGTGGCGAATATGGCACAAATATGCCAGGCGCTCCACTGCTAAACTATAACATATTGATAAATATGCATATTTTTGATTTAGGTTATTAGAAGCCTATCCCATATCCAAGCTGGTTTATGACGCACGCGGATGGAGCGGCGCTGCCCGGCGTGATAGCAAAGTCTCCGACTTAAGATATTGAAATATATAATGAAAGTTGGTCATTTTTCGCAAAAAAGAGGATCCCTTCTACGAAGGTTAATTTTGTATTACCGGCTTTGCCTCTATTTACCGCATTCCGTTCAGTGTTACTAAGGTCCGTTACGGGGCGGGAACAATAGCAAGCATCTAAAAATGAGCGAAACCGTTCGTGAACAAGACTTTGCTCCGGCCCAAAGCGAGCGGCGCGCCCGGATCGGCAAATCTTCCAAGGGGTCACCGGCGGAGGGGCCCGCGATTATTTTGCGAAGCTTGTCACCTGTGTGCCGGGAGGCGTCCGGTCTCGAGCGCGTCACGGTTGAGTCGCGCGGGGATGTTGCCACGTTAGGAGCTTGGGCGGCGGCGTTTTCAGGCCAGTACAAGGACCGGCACTATTACGAGATCGTCGAGGAAACTCTGCATCCCGAGTTTCGCTATCGCTATTTTGTTCTGTGGGACAGGGCTGGGCAGCCAAGGGCTATACAGCCCTTTTTCGTGCTCGATCAGGATATTTTGGCCGGTGCAAGCGGAAGAATGACGGCCGCCGTCGAGTATGTGCGAAAGCGATGGCCAAAGTTCCTTTCATTGCGGACCTTGATGGTTGGCTGCGTTGCAGGCGAAGGGCATCTCGATGGCCCGGAGGTTTTCGCGGACCCGATGGCTCCGGCGCTTCTCGCGCAAGCCGCTCTCGAAGAGGCTCGCAAAGAAAAGGCCGGCCTCATCGTATTCAAAGAATTTCCCGCAATGTACCGGGAGGTGCTCGGTTCCCTCGGCAGGCTGGGCTTCATCAAGCTACCGAGCTTGCCGATGTCGAGTTTGAATATCGCATACGAAAGTTTCGACGAATATTTGACAAAGGCGCTGAGCCGGGCCACGCGCAAAGATTTACGGCGTAAGTTCAAAACTGCGCAGGGAGCTGCACTCAGCCTAAGCGTTGAGCATGACATAACGCCGTTCATTGATGAGGTCTATCCGCTCTACTTAGAAGTCTATAAGCGGTCTAAGCTTCACTTCGAGAAGCTAACGAAGGAATATTTGTGCGAGCTTGGCCGGCGGATGCCTGACAAAATTCGTTTCTTCATTTGGAGAACGAAAGGAAAGATTGTCGCATTCAACCTATGCATGGTTCATGAGGACGCAATCTACGATCAATATATCGGCCTCGACTACGCGGTTGCCTTAGACTTGCATCTTTATCACTACACGTTCCGCGATATCATGAACTGGGCGATTGACAATGGCTATCGCTGGTATCGAAGCAACGGGCTAAATTACGATCCAAAGCTTCACCTTCGCATGCAGCTCGATCCGCTCGACCTCTATGTGCGGCACCGCTCGCCGGCAGCAAATGCGGTCATGAAAATCCTGCTGCCCTGGCTTGAGCCGACTCAATACGATAAGCATCTGAAGAAGTTTCCCAACTATCACGAGCTTCGCTGCTGAACGGCTTTCAATCCTGCCGCCTCTTCTATCCGGCCAGCACGAATTCCTGATCCATCGCGAGCGGCCCCGGCTTCCTTGTGGTGACGGTGCCTTTCTCGGCCAGAAATTCGATCTGCGCGAACACAGCCAAGGCAGCCGCGCCCGACAAGGACGGCTCGATTCCGCTATAAATGCGCGGTACCATTTCTTTGATGGTGTTAAGCCCGCCGCGCAGGCAATCGAGAATCTCGCACTCACGCCAGCGCCGATGGAAAATCAGCGCCTTCACGTAGCGCTGCGGCTCGCGGATAGGGGCGCCATGGCCTGGGAAATAGACGGATTCCTGGCGCTCCATCAGCAGCTCCAGCGAGCGCATATAACTGCCCATATGGCCCTCGGGCGGCGCGATCACGCTCGTGTTCCAGCCCATGACGTGATCGCCAGAGAGAAGGGCATTCTGCCGGGGCAGACAGAAACAGAGGTGGTCGGGCGCATGGCCGGGGGTGTGGATGGCTTCTATCTGCCAGCCGGGACCGGCGATTTTGCTGCCGTGATCGAGCGCGATGTCGAAATCGACGGGTTCAACGTAGTTGCGCCCGGACGGGCCCTTGACGCCCATGGCAGGATCGTTCGCCGCGCGTGGCATGCCGCAGGTCAGCGCACCCGTGCGCTCTCGCAGGGCGGCAACCGCGCCGCTATGGTCGCTGTGGCAGTGCGTGACCAGAATATGCGTAATGGTTTCGCCTGCCAGTGCCCCGGTCAGCACATCGATCTGTTCGATCGTATCCGGCCCCGGATCGGCAACAGCCACCTCGCCGTCGCCGATCACGTAGAGGTTCGTCCCCTTAAAGGTGAACAGGCCGGGATTGTGACAGACGATCCGCCGCAAGCCGGGCGCGACGCGCTCGAGCGCCCCATATTTGAAATCCATCTCGCGGGAAAAGAGCGGCGTCTTCAGGTCTTCGGTGCTCAATGCGGCCTCGCCATTGCGGTAATTTGCCGCTAGAGACTTTGGCCGCGCGCGCCGTTTGTCAAACGCAAAACGTGTTATTCACGCCGCGGCACACGCGGATGTTCTCTGGCAGGTGCATTTTGAGCGGTTGGGGCGAAGCGAGAGCTTCAGTCTTTGATGTGGACAGTGACGGTCTGTGCGCGGCCGGATGTGGCGCCGCTATCGTCTGCAACAACGATGTCGAAGCTCGCCGAATTGCTGCTACCCCCATCGTGGACGAACAACACGCGCCCCGCCTCGACATCGGCTTGCGTAAAGTCCGTAACCGGTGATCCTGCTTGCGCCGCCAGGGATACAAAGCCGTTATTCGCGTTTGAAACCGTGTAGATGAGGTGATCGGACGTATCGTCCGGGTCGACAGCGGTGATATCCTCCGTCGTGATGACGACGGATTTCCCGCGCTTCACGGTGATGTCAAGGTCCCCGGAAAGCTTTGGCGGCACATTGCGCAATTCGGCGCTCAGGTCCGCGCCCATCTCCATGGCGAGCTGCCCGTAGCGTACATTGCCATTCACCGAACCTGAGCTACGAATGCTGATCAGGTTCTTCACAAAGACCTCGCCTTGGACAGAGCCTGCAATGTCTGCCCGGCCGGTCTTGAGCGTCCCGTAAAAAGTCCCGCCTTGTTGGACGAGCACATCCTCAGCCGTCAGTTCACCTTCAACATAGCCGAGAATCTCCATTTGGCGGCAATTACGGATTTTGCCCTTAATCACAGTGTCTTTCTGGATTATCGCTTCACGTGCCATTGATTGCGCCCACTCGTTTGAGTTCTGTCCTAGCCACATGCGGTGCCGAAGGCACGAAGGCCCGCGGCACCATAGGCGGGGGAAGTGCGCCGCCGCAACCGAAATCAAGTCTGGGCCGGAACTGGAAAAAAATGCAGCCGCGTGTGTGGCATAAGCGTGCTGGAGTGCGCTGCCAGTGCCCCCTCCGGGCGGCAGGGCTACCGGTCCGCCGGCACCCGGGCGAGAATCCTTTGCAATTCCGGCCAGAAAAACTCGTCGCTGTAGCCTACGATGCGGCCGACTTCGCGCCCGCCGTGAACGAGGACAAAGGTTGGTGTGAAACGCACCTCCCCGATATGGGCCAAATCGGCAGGGCGAGGCGCACGAATGTCAAGGCGCCGCAAAGGTGCTTGCCGTCCCTCTGGTGTCTTCGAGTAGATGATTCCAATCTGGCGCTCCCATGCGAGGCAATAAGGGCAAGTCCGGCTGCTGAAATAAATGAGCTCCGCAGCGCGGGCGGGGCTTGGGAGCACGGCAAGAGCTGTCAGCGCCGCAAGTATCAGCGCGGCCAAGCCCGAAGCAACTCTGCGACGGAGAGAAATCATGAAGAACCTTTCATCTGGAATCAGTAATACCGTCTCCGGTTGGCCGCTTCACTGCACGCCCAGCGGCGTCTTCCCGTGCGGGCCACGGCATGAAATGACGCAGCGCAGACACGGGATCGTAGCGGATTCCATACGTTTGCGTTTTTGCGCTGTGAACGGGCCAAGGAAGTATAACAGCACGCCGGCGCTTTGTCCGCCAAGCGGCTCAGACCGCTTCCCTTAGCCGCGCCAGAACTTTGAGGCCCGCATAGCCATCCGGCTTCATCCCGACTTTGAGCTGGAAGTTCCTGATCGCTGTCATCGTGCTGTTGCCAACGCGGCCGTCGGTTCCACCTGTATCGTAGCCGAGAGCTGTCAAGCGCTTCTGAATTTCCTGAATTTCGGCAAGAGTAGGCAGGCGCTCTCCGCCTGGAAACTGCTGCACGAAGGGCCCCTCGCCGCGAATGCGGCCGCCAAGATGGCAAATGGCAAGAGCGTATGTGTTAGCGGGATTGTATGACTTAACCGCGTCGAAGTTGCGGGTCAGGAGAAAGACAGGGCCGCCGGGCACGGGTTGCCAAAGCCGCGCACGCTCCTGCGGCTGCGGAAACGGCTTTCCGCTGGCCATTCTCACGCCGCGAGTCTGCCAATACGAGATTGGGCGCATGCCGGAGGCGCGGGCGCTCATTCCTGCGGGCAGCCGGACTTCATACCCCCAGCCCTCGCCGCGCTGGTAATTTCCCCGTTTCAGAAGATATTGGGCAGTTCCTGCCAATGCGTCGTCCGGCGGGCCGTAAGGCGAGATGCGGCCATCGCCGTTAAAATCGACGCCCATATGAAGCCAAACCTCGGGCATCCATTGCGTGTGCCCCATGGCTCCTGCCCAGGAGCCGGTCATATCGCTGGGCGTTCCCCAGCCCCGCTCCACAATCATCAGGGCATTTAGCAATTCCTGCTGCCAATAGGCACGGCGGCGGGGTTCGCCCCAGGCCAGCGCAGCAAGCGCCGGAAAGACCGGCCGCATGTGCTTCGGGTTGGTGACGACATCGCCAAAAGCCGACTCCATCCCCCAGAGGCCAAGCATGATGTAGCGGTCGACGCCATATTGGCGCTCGATCCGCTCCAGCAGCGGGGCATATTCGCGCAAGCGTTCTTTCCCAGCCGTAATGCGCCAATCGGAGACCCGGCGGTTGAGATATTGCCAGACTTCCTCATGAAATTCAGGCTGAGCCCGGTCGAGCGCATAGACCGAGGTGTCCGGTTTGATCGCGCCCATAACCCGGCTATATGTTGCGTCTAAGATGCCGCGTGCGCGGGCGCGCGGGCGGAAGGCCTCAACCCATTCAGCGAAAGATAAGCGTGACGGTCGCCCTGACGCGCTGCTGCCGAGCGCACCCGCAGCTAAAGCGCCGAGGGCTGTGGAAAGCATAGCGCGGCGCGAGAGAGATATGGACATGGGGATTAGAGTGCCGG
>CAZCIF010000122.1:0-9060 GCA_964498645.1 uncultured Rhodomicrobium sp.
ACTCGGGACGCGGTAATCCGTTCAAACCGGAACCGCGTGAATAATGCGGGCTAGCAAACAGGATGAATCCCATTGGCGGAGCATTATGCGGCGACGATCAATAATCTGGCGCACCTCCAGTCTGACACAAACCGTCTTGCCGAAGCCGAACCGCTGTGCCGGGGGCTTCTCGGACGTAGCGATGCAATGCTGAAGGATATCGGCCTGGGCCGAAGCGAAGCCATGCGCTATGCCTGTACACCGTTCGTGCCCTGCACAGCGGATAATGCGGCGGGTGAACGCCTGTCACACTCCTCACCGGCTGGCGAGTTGGGATATCGCTACTCCAAGCATAACCTTTGATTTATCGGTCTGGAGAAACGCGGCACAACCGTCGATGGTCTTTTGGTGAGGAATGGCAATCTGCAAACTGACGGGTTCGCCTTCCCAGTGCGCAGCAACTTTCAGATCGCGAACAACATTGGTGTAGGTGATCCTACGACCCTGATTATCGCCCCGGCGAATATCCACTGGTACGGCGTGGCTGAAAAACGCCACCCACAATGTACCCGAACGATAATTGCTGCCTTGCGGAGCAGCACTCACCCGCAGCCAAATGGAAGCTCCATCGCTCGACAGGGAAACAGGTACCCGCAGATTGCGCAGCTTGTGGTCGGTGCGCTCAAGTGCATCTTCAATGTCTTCCGCGCGGCTGCCTATGACATGCATCATACCGTTGACCACCATTTGCGGTGTAAAGATTTCGCCGTCGCCGCGGCTTCGTGCGTAGTCGCGCTGGCGTTTCGTATAGGCTTGCTTGGCAAGCGTATCCTTCCAGCCAAGGTAGTCCCAATAATCCACTGGCAGCGTAAGCGCCACGATGTCGTCGCGCTTTGCTAGCTGGGCCAGAAGCGCATCGGCTGGCGGACAGTAAGGACAACCCTGGCTGGTGAACAGTTCTAGAACAGCCTTGTTCTTCAGCTCTCCAGCAAGGGATGGTAAAGAATTTATAGTTACAAGTCCGATACTTGTAAAAATGTAACAAGCAACAGTTTTCAGATCTATTTTTCTTATGTCCATAGACGTCATTGTTTTTCTGATCAAATGATCTTGTTGAGCCTTCGGTGTTTCATTTTCATCGGATATTCTGTCGCTCGCGCGACCTGAACCCTTGGGATAGCTGCCAAGACCGATGCGATGAGGTTCGAGCACGCGTGGCTCACTCTTCGCCGTTTCGGGACAACCGCCAGAGAGGCGGGATTTATTTATAACGCCTGAAAGATGCGCCCGTAGTAATGGATGGGCGGATTGCGCTTCAGCAGCTTAAGCCCATGCCAAAGAATGAGCTGGTTCGCCGTGAGTGCTGTGACACCGAGTTCGGCCTCCACCGCTGCAATGATGCCCACCGCGCGCTGGCCGTTACCGGCGACGAACACGGTATCCGCCTTGCTGTTTTCCACCACCGTCTTCACCCAAGCGAAGAGTCCTTCCGGCGTAATGTGCTTCTGGCCGCTGGGCAGGCCACAAGGCGCGTGATGCGCGATGGTGAAACCCTGCGTTTCGAAATAGCGTGCGCCAGCGGCATCGAGTTCGGCATCGAACCAGGGCGGGTTGACGAGCGCGATCCGCTGTGCGCCGGTTTCCTTGAAGGCGGCTGCGGCGGCGATACACGTCGTCGTCATCGGCATATGGCGCGCTCTTGGGGCCAGCCGCTGAAGCAGCCGATGCTCACCATCGACCCCGTGCTTATAGGCTGAACTCGTGAACGCCAGCCCGATCGCATCGAGCGGGGACGCCGCCAGGCTTTCCACCACTTCATCGATAACCGGCGGTTCCGCGAATGACGCGATAGGCGCGTGCGGAAGTTTTTCATCCATCTCACCGTCGGCCCGCATGGCTGAGAAATACAGCCTGCCCGCGTGGATCGACACCGTCGGCATGCCAATCGCGCTCAATTCGCATTCGGGGCCAACATCGGCGTGAGGCACGACGGCCCCGAACCGGGTGGTGGCGTCCCAACCGTCACGTTTGAAGCGGCCCTCACCCGCTGGCTTACCTGTCTCCACCATCTTCATCTCCGTTTGCTCGTTACTCATCGGAAACCCCGCTGTTGAAAGATTTCGAATGGATGTAAACTTCCAGGCACTGCGAGTTTGCGCGCGATCAGCGCATTCCATCGCGTGGGATCGGTCGCAAACAACTGATAAGATCCCCGGTAGTCGAAACCGTTGGCGGCTGCTTCATCGCGATCTGCCGCAAAGTAGATTCGCGAAATCCCAGCAAACAAGGCGCTCATGTAGCACATGGCGCATGGTTCTCCGGAGGCGAGCAGGGTCGCCCCCGAAAGATAGGGCGACTTCAAAGTCTGGCAGGCGTCGCGGATGGCATCAACCTCCGCATGCGCAGTCGGGTCGCATTGACTGCGGACGCGGTTGACGCCCCGCCCCACCACCTTACCGCTCGGATCGACCACCAATGCCGTGAAGGGAATGCCGCCGCCCCGTACATGGGATTCGGAGAAAACAACGGCCTCCTCCATAAGCGCTTTGAACAGGTTGGAGTTGTCAAGTGCTGGCATGTCACTGTACCTCCACCGTGGCTTTCGTCGCGATGCTGGCTACCAGCTTCAGTCCCATGATCTCGCCGATGTCGTGGTTCTCCCGAAAGAATGCGCGCAGCACTCTCATGGAGTACGCGTCACCCAGCCTTTCGTCCTTGGCTATCGCCAGAAGCTCGAATGCCATGGCCGTCCGCGGCTGCGGGAACCATGTCAACAGCCGGATCGGCACACCGAGACTCTCGACCAGCGCGTAGACCCAGCGCTCCAATACGGTCGGCAGATAAGGGTCTTCTGGCCGCAACGTCGGCACGGGGTCGGGGCGCAAATCGAAAGCCCGCCAGTCGATCGTCACCGACTTGTCGGGGACGACATCCCGGACAACTGCTTCGGCCAGAAGGCAGTAGGGACAGACGTAATCCACACAAATGATTATCTCCTCGGTCATGTATCACCTGTTGGCTTAAGCACACCGGCATCGGGCCGAGCAGTCTCACCTTCGGGGGACAAGGGCGCGCGGCCTGTGCAATGTCTGGATGGGCGCTTTTCGCGCGGTATCCGTTCCTCGTTCGCCGTCATCTTGGGGTGATGACGCCGGATGAGATTGATCAGTTCGGCTCGGGTCGGGTTGTCAAAGCGAACGGGATCCGACAGGAAAATCATGCTAGCGCCGCCGTGATAAGGCTGGACGATGGCCGAACGCCGCCCATCGAATTCGAGCGGTTCTATGCCGTACAGCTTGCAGGTCAGCTTATTAAAGATCGGCGCCGCCTTCAGCCAGCGGCCATCGAGCAGCACCTCATTGTACCAGTGGAGGAAGATATCTCCGCCGACGATGGCCTGGATGCTGGGCGAGGACACATGATTGCGTACGGTTGCCGCCAGGATGCGGCAAGGCACACGTGCCGCTCGGCACGCAGCCGCATAAAGGATGGCCTTATGCAGACAGAACCCGCGCCGTTCCTGGATGACCATGCTGGCGGATAGCGCCGGCCCTATGTAGCTGCCAAAAATTTCATAGAAAATGCCATCGCGGACGGCGTAATAGAGGGCGACGGCAATAGATCGGTTGTTCCACGGTGTACCGCGCAGGGTCGTGCTGACGAACTCCTGAACCGACGCGCTGTCGCTATCCAGCACCGGGCCGGACGCCAGATCGTGCGGCGCACAACCAAACAGCTCCTTTTCGATCAGCTTGTTGTGGTTATCTGTTGTAGCTGGCATTATTGTATCACTCCCAGCATCGCGGCGATTCGGTTGCGTTGGATATCGTTGGTGCCAGAGTAGATCGGACCGGCGGCGGCGCTGGTGATAGCGTCACCGAAGCCATGCTCCGCCAGATAGCCGGCGGCGCCATGGATATGCATGGTATCAATAGCGGTCGATAGCGTGGCCTCGCTCACGAACACCTTGGCGATGGCGATGTCGCTCGTGACGTCGTGACTGGTCGACAGCTTGGAGGCCACGTAGTACAACCATTTCTGGCTCAGCTCGTAGCGGATCTTCATCTCCGCGATGCGGTTCGATATGGACTGGAACGTGCCGATGCTCACACCGAACTGCTTTCGCTCATTGGCATATTTAACGCAGCGATTAAGGCGCCTCCGCATTTCGCCGACATTGCTGATGAACGCGAACAGGATTTCCCGCTTCATCACGTAGCTCAGGATGGAAAAACCACCGCCCTCGCGGCCAAGCATGTGCGAGGTCGGGATGCGGCACTCGTGCAACGTGAGCGTGCTCAATGGTGAGGTTTCCAACCCCGCCTTCCGCATGATGGCGCCACGGGTGACGCCATCGATATTGGTAGGAACGAGAAAGGCGCTGACATTGCCGGCCGCTTTTCCCTCTCGCGTTTTCGCATAAACGACGATGAGATCTGCGATCGGGCCATTGGTAACGAACGCCTTTTGCCCATTAAGAATGAAGATCTCGCAATCGCGGACGGCGGACGTCGTTATCGCGAGCGCGTCCGAGCCCGCATCGGGCTCGCTGATGGCGTGCGCGCCGATGAGCTTCCCAGCGGCAAGATTGCCAAGATAACGCTCACGCATTTCCATCGACCCGAACTTTGCCAGAGCACACATTGTGCTCGCCAGATGGGTAGCGATTGAGAAATTCAACCCTGGATCGTCGGAAATTTCCCCGAGCTTTTCCAGCCCGCCCATCGTTCGCAGAACGCGGCTGTTAGGGTCGATGTCCGGGCGGACCAACTCCATGAACAATCCGGTGCCCGCGATGGCGGCCCAGGTGTTCGACGGAAAAGGTTCGCCAACCTTTACCGGCCGCTTGACGGTTCCAGACAGCGCCGTGATGGCGCGAAGCATGGTTTCGTTCTGCTCGAATATATGTGTGAGCATCGGTTTGCCCTCCCGTCTGGTTAGTATTGCGAGAAGCCGGAAGGGTCCAATTGGTGCTTTTCGTTCCCACTAAGTGGTGGATTAAAGACGCTGATCAGATGCAAATCCTCGTCCGGATGCGCCTTCAGGATGTGCGCGTCGTGCGCGTCGAGCGCGTAGATGGTGCCAGGAGTGATTTCCGAGGCGAGCGTACCGTCCGCCGACACCACCTGCCCCCGGCCTGAGATGCAATAGCAAGCCTCAAGATGTCGCCGGTATTGCAACCGCGATTCCGTCCCGGCGAACACGACAGTATGACAAACGGTGAACCCCATCTGGTCCTGCTGCGTCAACAGCCGGTGACTGGTTCCATTCCCCCAGAGAACAGGTACTACATCGTCCTTCTTACGAATTAACATCAAAATGTCTCCCATACGCTGAACGATTACGGGTTATGACGTTGTCCGAGCCAAAGTTCGCTGGCGGTCTGCGTTGTGACGAAAGAACTAATGCCCTCGACCGTGTGCAGGTCGGCGGGAACGATATCGATTTCGTTGACTGGAATGCCAAAGGTCTCGCCGAGCCACGCGATCAGGCGAACCATGGCAAGGCTGTCGAGGATGCCACCCTCGAACAGATCGTAGCTTGGTGAGATCTCGTCCGGCTTGACGTCGGGCGCGATTTCCGTGGTTATGTAATGCAAGATCTTCTCTTTATGCATCTTGACCTAACCTCCTGTCAGCAAGTGCTTCGATATTGACTTGCGATCCGGCTTGCCGGTCGATGTTCGAGGAAGCGGGGCATGGGTGATGGTGAAGCGGCTAGGCATCGCCGATCGTGGCAGCGCATCGACGCAAAGCCGCCGCAAGCGCAAAGACGAAACGCCGCTGTCGCGTTGAACCTGCACGAGGGCATGGAGAATGGTTGTGTCCGTCTCATCCATAGCCGGACAAACGACCGCGCCAATCACCCCCGGATGGCGTTCCAGCACGGTTTCGATGTCCTTAAGATTTCTGCGAACGCCTCGAACCTTAATGATGAGATCGCGGCGCCCGGCTAAATGGATGCATCCGTCCGCGTGCCGTTCGGCGATGTCGCCTGTGCAGTAATATCGCCGGCCCTCATGCTCATAAAAGGCAAGGTCGTCCAGGCGAGCGTCGGTGTAGCCAAGCGCTGCGAACGGCGTAGATGTATGCAGTTCGCCCCTGCCAAGGCCGATGAGCGCCTCGCCGCTGTCATTGACAATGCGGTAGCAAGTCCCGGCGATAGGGTTGCCAATTGGCACGTTCGCGAGCCCGGCGAACTCTGCGGCGCTCACGCTGAACATGAAGCTGTTGTTTGTTTCGGTCGAACCGTAGACATTGTGGAAACGGGCGGCTGGGAACGCGTCCGCCAGGGATTGTCGCAACTCGCGCGGCGTGGGCTCACCAGTGACGATGATATGCGCGTCAGGCCGGAATGGTAGCGTTGGTTGCTGCAGGAGCAGTTTATAGAGTAATGGCACACCCTGCATCAAATCCGGATTATGCTGCGACACTAACTTTTGCAGAGCCTTTGCATCTGCGGCCTGATCGGCATCGACCAGCACCACTGTTGCGCCCGCATCAAGCGCCGCCCACACCTCTAGAAGGCTCAAATCGAAGTTCAGCGGCGCGTAGCTGAGGACTGTAGTTCCCGGCTGAATCGAGAAAGCCGCTTGCGCCCAGCGGAAGAAATTTGTGATGGCACTGCCCGAAAGGCGAACGCCTTTCGGGATGCCGGTGCTGCCGGAGGTCGTCAGGATCATCGCGACGTTTTCGTTTGCGTTCAAGCTTGCTGTTTCGTTGACGATAGCAATGTGGGGTTGCGGGGCGTCGGTGCCATAGCCAGCAGAGAGTTCAGCATAAGCGTTGGCGTGCTCATAGACGCCATGCCTGGCCTCTGCGCCGAGCTGTTCAGGAACGATAAGAACCGGATGATAAAGATGTCTGAGCGCGAGCAACAGCGCAATGACTCGCGGAGATTTCTGAGCGCTTACTGCTAGAACTCCTCGAGGAGGGAGTGATAAGGCGTTAATATGCTCGGTTGTGTTTTTGACTAAATACCAAAGCGTCTCAAAACTAACCCGATGACCTCTCCAGACAAGTGCCGTAGCCGTCGGCTGGACTGTGGCCCAGTGGTGCACATTTGCAAGGAATGGGTTTATCCCAATCATAGCGGTGCCTCTTGACGTTCACAGCAATTCATTTGCATGTACATATAATAAATTTTTAAGACGTTTGTCAATATGTTTGTGCAAGCATGATTCGGATGCTAACGGCGCAGCGCTGAGGCGTCCCTCAAGACTTCAAGACCTGGACCGGAGCGAAGCAAATCATTACCAAGTCTGGCGAAATTGATGCTGGCAACGTCGTGATTGGTGCCCGTTAAAGGTCAGAGAGGAGGAGCAGACCAAAGAGGAACGCACGGCGTGCTCTCATGGTGTGATCGTTTGGCAGGTTTGCTCCAATACTCGGTCACAACGCGGTAGGTGATGGTTGACGCCGGACGCGGGCGCGAGACGAAATATTTTTACACGCACACGCTGCTGAGAACGTCACGGGTCTTGCCATCGTTTAGCACGAGCGCGATTTGCCTTTCATATTCCGGCCTCGCATCATCCAGTCGTTGACGTCCAGCTTCCGTGAGCACGGTATAGACGCCGCGCTTGTCGTTTGGGCAAACATCACGGATAGTAAGTCCAAGCCGCTCCAGCCGCTCAACAACCCTTGTGACTGAGCTTTGATCGAGTTGAAGCTGAGCAGCCAAGTCTTGCATGCGCAACTCAGAGTTTTTTGCGGCAGCAAGGTAAAATAGAGCGCGATATTGCGTAAGGCCAATGCCATGTTTAAGTTGTAGCTTCTTAGAAAGATCTGCCTCAACGCTTGTAACAAGTTGTATCAGTCGAAGCCAATTGCTGCTAATATTTGTCATTGCAGGTCGTCACGATCGAAGTGTTAAACGATAAGGTTACATCTTGTTGTATGTAATTGCAAGTATCTCACTCCACATGACAGGGCAATCGGGTGATCCCCCGATGAGTTTGCCAATAACGCTCAACGTCCGCTGCTGGTTTGCGGTTTTGTGAGGCGGGAACGACTGCTTAGTGGCGGTTTCAACGGGGGTGGACGAACTGCACATTTCGCCAAGCTGAGCGGTATGCCAGCAGTTTCAGCGGCCGCTTATCGAGGATCAACTGCTACGATCAGGCCCAATCACGAACGCCTGCTCCAGGCCGAGGCTGTGTGAAAGTCCTCTTTGCCGAGAGACTGATTCTGCCTCAGAATCCTGCCTGCCAAGAGCAGGGGGGATCGGATGACGGGCTTTGTGAGCGGCGCGGATCGCAGTCAGGGGACGTTGTTTCCGATACGGCTGGAAGACTATGTGGCTGAGGACAACCCGGTACGGGTGATCGACTTTTTTGTCGATCAGCTTCACCTCGCCCAGCTTGGTTTTGGCGGCGTAAAGCCGAAGGAGACCGGAAGGCCCGGCTACCACGCAGCAGTGATGCTGAAGATCTATATTTACGGCTACGTCAACTGCATTCAGTCGAGCCGCCGCCTTGAGCGGGAATGCCAGCGCAACGTCGAGGGGATGTGGCTCACGGGCTACCTCGCCCAGATTTCAAGACCATCGCCGATTTCCGCAAAGACAATGGCCCGGGACCGTCATCTGCGATCTCGAGCGGCGTCGGATCATCGACGTTCTTCCAGACCGGGAAGCCGCCACCGTCGTCCGTGAGATCGTTCGGGGCGGCCGCACGGAGCCCTTTCGGCCCCGCGCCAGCTCACCCTACAGCGCGCTCAGCACCCTGCCGCCATCACGCTCCTGTCTCGCACGTCCGCTAGCCACTAACCAATGCGCGCCCGGTGCATGCATAGCGGCTTGCGGCATGATCTCCCGCAAGCTATCCTTAGTACTATGGCTGGAAAAGCTGAAAGAGCCGCTTGCGGACCGCTTGGGCGAGCTTGACCATGGTGTCGATGCAGACATTGTGCATCGCATTCTCCATCTCGGAAATATGAGCCTGGGCGATGCCGGTGATGCGAGCGAGCTCACGCTGGCTGAGGCTTGCCTCGATGCGCGCCCTGCGCAAATTCCGCGCAAAGATCTCCCGCTCCGGCTGACTATCTGGAGCCCGCTTCTTGTTCATGGAAGGTAAGGCCC
>CAZCIF010000122.1:9070-10899 GCA_964498645.1 uncultured Rhodomicrobium sp.
AGAAGCCACGCTTTCATCCGGCATTGATGCTGTTATTCCTCAAATCCTTCAAAAGGCAGGGCGGGATTGCCCTTGTACTATAGTCCGTCTTGCCGCGCCGGCAAGACTTGGCAATGCAAAAAGCAGCAAGAAGGAGGAGTACGGATCCGGGTTGGAAACGCTATACTGGTATTTACGCCATTATCTGGTGCGCATAAGACACAGCGCCATTTGCTAGAATAGACGGTATCTGATCGCCTGTGTTCTGGCGTTCTCTTAAATCGTCATCATATATTTCTGTCCATAATATCGATAATAGTTGGTTATAAAATAACTCGTCGCGCGATCCCTGCAAAACTATGTTACAGCGTTATTGCATAATTGAGCTATAGAGCGTTGTCTTAACCAATAATTAACCATTTTTCTGAATAAATTATCAATCAATACTAAAACTTTTGTTATATAAGATTTTCAAACGCCCTACCTCTTGGCTCTGCATCACCTATGCAGATGGTTTCCTTTCGCCGTTTGATTTCTTATAAACGATCCTGTCCGACCCCGGTGCCAATCAGAGTTCCACGGCTTCATGGCGTATCCCCGTTCCACCTCCGAACACGCATTCCGCGTCAATCAGAAGCTCGAACGCGAGCTCGGCGAACAAGTTCTTAGCTGTCTCAAAGACCCTGAGGTCATCGAGATCATGCTAAACCCGGATGGTGTCCTTTGGGTCGAGCGTATGGGACGCCCTATGGCGCGCCTCGGTGAGATGCCCCCGCATCAAGCCGAGGCGGCCATGGCCACGATCGCGGCACTCCACAAGACCACCATCACCCGCGACGATCCGATCCTCGAATGCGAGCTGCCCCTCGATGGAAGCCGGTTCGAAGGGCTCATCCCGCCCGTGGTCGCGGGTCCCAGCTTCTGCATCAGGAAACGCGCCACCCGCATTTTTACGCTTGGCGACTATGTAAGCGCCGGGACCATGACCGCCCGCCAGCACGCCCTGATCCGGTCTGCGGCGCTCGATCACAAGAATATTCTTGTGGTTGGCGGAACCGGCTCCGGCAAGACCACCCTCGTCAACGCAATCATTCACCTGATCTCTCAGGAACTGCCGGGCGAGCGCCTGCTCATTCTTGAGGACACCGCCGAGATACAATGCGCGGCGCCCAATCACGTCTTCAAGCGGACCACCGATGAGATCGATCTGAGACGGCTGCTGCGCTCGACGATGCGGTACAGGCCGGACCGGATTATCGTGGGCGAGGTCCGGGGCGGGGAGTGCCTCGATCTCCTGAAGGCTTGGAATACAGGCCATCCCGGCGGCGTCGCCACCGTCCACGCCAACGATGCCAGAGGCGGACTTATCCGGCTTGAAAATCTCGTGGCCGAAATCACCGCGGCGCCCATGCAGAAGACGATCGCCGCCGCTATCGATTTCATCATTTTCATCGCCAAGACCGGCACTTCGAAATCCGGCCGGCAAATCCAGGAGCTTCTTCGCGTCACCGGCCACGATGGCGCCGATTACATCACTGAGCCCGGGGAGTAACCGATGCGAAAGGCCCAATCCGGTTTGACTGTGCCCGCAAGCCTCGCGCTGATGGCGCTGCTTGTCCTGTTGATCCTCCTTCCCGACCAGGCACTGGCTGCCTCGACAGGCGGTGGCGGGCTGCAATGGGAGACCCCCCTTCAAAAAATCCGCGACAGCATCACCGGCCCCGTCGCCTACGCCGTCTCGCTCATGGGCATCGTCGTGACCGGTGCCATCCTCGTTTTCGGCGGCGAGATCAATGAATTCGTCCGGCGCATCATTATGCTCGTGCTTGTCGTTTCGCTCATGGTGTTTG
>CAZCIF010000123.1:0-10856 GCA_964498645.1 uncultured Rhodomicrobium sp.
CACCGCCTGAGTCTTCACCGCAACCCATAGGCCGTTGTTGTGCTCGATCACATTGCCGGGGCGAATTTCGTTACCGTTGATTTTCATGATGTGCGCTCGCGCGTGAGAATCCGTTGCGGAAGGTGTGGCGGATGCGGCTAGTTGCTGTCAAGCCGAGTTGCGGATTTACCTTTGCTAATATGGATTCCTGCTTTCACAGGAATGATGATACGTGGGACAGCGTTTAATGTCCTTCGGTATTTCTTTGGCGAAGCCCCGCGATTTCGCTTAGGCCCGGCCAGGCGCTCGCGGCCGGGCATTGCCGCCAGCCGCGAGCGCCTGCGACAAATATCCCGGCGAGCGCATCTCCATGAGCCGCGAAGCGGTGCGTTCAAAATGCCCGGCGCCGTCGCCCGTCCGATAGAGTGCATCGGGTTCGGCTTCGGCGGATGCAACAAGTCCGGTGTGGTGATCGTAAAGCGTGTCGATGAAGGTGATGAAGCGGCACGCCGCGTTGCGCTGCTCGCGGGCCATCACCGGGATGCCATCGACAAAGATCGTATGGTAGGTGCGGGTAAGGGCGATGTAATCCGGCGCGCCGAAGGGCTTTTCGAATAAATCCGCAAAGGCAAACCGCGCGGCGCCGAAGCTCGCATATGGGACAGGAAACTTATGCCCGAGCACCGTCAGGGTCTCGCTCCGGCATAGCTCGCCAAATGTGAGCCTGCGCCAAAGATCGTCCATCGCGGCCTTCGCCGCCTTGTTCAGGGGACAAAAGTAAAGCGCGCTGTGCCCGAGCTGCTCCAGCCTGTAATCCCGCGCCGCCTCGAGCTGCAGAAGCTCCATATTTTCTTCGGCGAGATCGATAAAAGGCAGAAAAAGGTCGCGGTTGCGGCCGTCTTGATACAGGCCGCGCGGATGGACGTTCGAGGTTACCACGACGATCGTGCCGGCTTCGAACAGCGTGGCGAACAACCGGTTCAAGATGGTGGCGTCCGCTATGTCTATGACGAACAGTTCGTCCAGGCAGAGGAGGCGCGCCTCCGCGGCAATGGACTTGGCCACCGCCAGTATGGGATCTTCCTTCGCTTCGCGCCGGGCAATAGCAAGCCGGGCGTGCACGTCCGCCATGAACTCGTGAAAATGGGCGCGGTGCTTATGCTTGACGGCGGCTGCGTGAAAGAAGAGGTCCATCAGCATTGTCTTGCCGCGGCCAACGGCGCCAAAAATGTAAAGTCCCTTCGGCACCTCTCCACGCCGCCGGGTGAAGAAAGAAAAGTAGTCGGTCCGGGCAGGCGGCGTATAGTGCGCCAGCCGGTTCGTCAAAATCTGAAGCTTTTCGACAGCCAGCGCTTGCGCGCTATCCGGCGCAATTTTGCCCTCCCCCAACAGCCGGCGGTATGTTTCAAGAAGCGATTGTGTCATCGCCTAAATTAGCGGACGTTACGGAGTTCGAGTGCCACCGACGTAATGGTTGGATTTGGTGCTAACAGCTCAATCTCAAAATCCGCCCTTCGATTGGATTTGATCTTCGAGCCGCTCACTTGCAGGTTGGCTGAATACTCACGGTCGAGCGCCGGGTCCTCATCTTTAATGGTGACAAAGAATTCCGGCACTCTCACATTACGCCGGGCGCGATTGTATACCGTTCCTGTCATGACAAGCGCGGGCTTGTTGTCCGAGACCGTCCACTCATACCGGACGGTTTCAAAAATGAGGGGCTGAGCTGTAACCGGCATTCCGAGAGCGCGATAAGCCGGCGCCAGCCCTGGCAGCGCATCCGCCGCAATGTCGCGAAAGGCGACGAAGCCAACGATAAGACCCGATGCGATAGAGAGGAAAAGGCCCCAGGCTGCCGCAAGCGCCAGGCCGCCCCGGGGTGCGGCGCGCTTCGGATGGCCGGCGTGCACTTGTGTCGCTTCAATCTCCCGGTAAAGGCGGTGATCGAAAGAGATATCTTCGTCTCTTACTTCGCTGAAGTCCTCTTCAGCCACCGGCTGGCGCCTGTCCGGGTCATCCCGTGGCGGCGGCATTCGCCAAATCGCCGCAGCCTGTTCCGTGCCCGGGAACTCTTCCGTGTCCTCCCTATCCGTTGCGGCGGAAGACCGGAAATGGGTTTCAAGCTGCTCCGCCAATTCGCTATCGGCCGCGGGCGCCGGGAAATGAGTATGCACCGCGTTGCGAACGCCGGCGCCATCGTCGCCTGCCTCCCCCTGCGTGTGCTCTTGCCATCTTTTCAGCCAGTCGTTTTCGGGCTGAGCGTTTACCCCATCGGCGGCCATGGTCCAGCCGGCCTCTTCGTCAGCGAGCTGCTGGCCGCTTTCCGGCTGCTCCTGGACCTTGCCGAAGCCCGCGTCAGCCTCTGGCGGCCAGACAGGACGATCTGCGGCTTCCGCCATGGTTTCCGTGTGAAAGCTGCCGCGATGCCACACATCATCCGAATGCGTCCCAGCGAAGGCGTGCTGAGCGGCATCTTCGGGGCCTTGGATAGCCGGCTTATCCTCTTCCGGCATTTGTGCGGTAACGGGCGCATGCACAGTGCGTGCGCCTGCCGGGCGCACCTCACCCAAGCTCGAAAAGACGCTTCGAACGGCTTCGCGGGCCTCTTCCAGCGTTCGCAGGTCACTGTCATCGGCCGGAGCATGACTTTCGGCGATCGAGGCGGCGCGCGGGAATGGAATGGTCTCCGCGCTCATGATGGCAGCCGTACCGGCATCGGCTTCCAGGCCGGACCTGAAGCTGTTTTTGCGCCGGAAGCTGCCAAACCAGCGCACCTTTCCATTGTCTTCTACAATTTCGTCCTTCTCGTCCCCTCTCCAGCCGGAGGGGCCATGAAGCGGTTCGGACAGGGCACTTTCCCCGTATTCATTCTCAGCCGCGGCATCGGGACCGGAAACGGCCAGATTTTCCGGATCCCGCTCCGCTGCAGCCGCGTGTTCCCCTGCGAAAGCTTCGGCAGCGCTGTCCTGGTTCAACTCGGGCTCGCGGGTCCAAGCGGCCGCATCTTGATGTGTAACGTCCTGGTCACCAGCGTCCCAAGTTCCGGCCCCGGTTCCGTAAGATTCGCTCCGATCCGCCTCCTGCCCGGCGGTCACGGCCTGCGCCTCCCCGGTCACGGGCATGGCCCGCCACTCGGTCTTGCATTTCGCGCATCGTACTTTCCGGCCCTCTGGCGGCAATGCTGCCTTGATGTCGTATCGTGTCGTGCAGGCCGGGCATTCAATGATCATCGATCAACTCTATGTTTTTTAGGCTGCCGCTGTCTCTGCTTTGCCGAAATCGATTGCTAGATGCCCCTCAGTTTATCATAAAGCGAAGTTACATCGAACGGCAGGGTTGGGGTTGTGGTATCGGGTCATGCTCTTATTCGATTCGAGAATGTCGGTCTCCGTTATGGAGTCGGGCAAGAAGTGCTGCGCGATATCAACTTCCATTTGCAGCCTGGATCGTTTCACTTTCTAACAGGCGCTTCCGGCGCGGGCAAATCGACATTGCTCAGGCTCCTGTTCATGTCGCTGCGCCCGACGCGCGGGCTTGTCTATCTTTTCGGACGGAATATTGCCCAGAATACGACAGCCCAGCGCGCCGATCTTAGGCGCCGGATTGGCATCGTTTTTCAGGACTTCCGTCTGCTCGACCACCTCACCACCTGGGAGAATGTCGCACTTCCCTTGCGCGTCACTGGCCGGAAACAAAGCGATTACCGGGAAGATGTGACCGAGCTTCTGAAATGGGTGGGGCTTGGCGACCGGATGCATGCCTATCCGGCCGTTCTTTCAGGCGGAGAAAAGCAACGCGCCGCCATTGCCAGGGCAGTGATCGGCAAACCGGAGCTTCTGCTCGCCGACGAGCCGACCGGTAACGTCGACCCACAGATGGCGCGCCGCCTGCTGCGTCTTTTTATCGAGCTGAACCGCCTCGGTACCTCCATCATCATCGCGACTCACGATTATCAGTTGATGTCACAATTTCCGGGGCCACGGATGCAGCTCGAAAATGGCCGGCTGGAAATTTACGAGTAAGATTGTCTGGATTATGAGCACCATCGGATCCCAATCGCTTCCAGTCCCCGTAGAAGCGCGCGTACAAAGCACAGTTAAATTCGCACGCGCCAATGCGCCGATCGTTCCGCCGGGGTCGGTGACTGGGCGCTCGCTCACCCTTGTGATCGCTATTATGGCATTCCTTGCGTCGCTGACGGCAGGCGGCGTCTATGTCGTATTCAACGCGGCCAATGTCTGGACGAACAACATTTCCTCAGAGATTACCGTTCAAATTCAGCAGCGCGGCGGCGATATCGGCGATGACAAAATCGGCGAGATCACAAAATTCCTCTCGGATCAGAATGGTATAAAGCATGTGTCGCCATTCTCCCGCGAGCAATCGCTAAAGCTCGTCGAGCCATGGATTGGCAAATCCGACGTTTTGAAGAGCTTTGCCATTCCCAGGCTCATCGCGGTCGAGATCGACCGTGACAACCCGCCGGAACTTCCCACGCTGAAAAAGGTCTTGGAAGCGAAGTATCCTGGCGCGCTGCTTGACGATCACGGGCTTTGGCGGGCGGAAATCCGCCGCCTTACGCGGTTTCTGGAGCTAGCCGGCATAGGCATGCTCTTTCTCATGGCCGCCGCCACCGCTGCGGTGATCGTGGCCGCGGCTACGAGTGCGCTTGCATCGAACCGGGAGATCGTGGCGGTCCTGAATTTCGTCGGAGCCGAGGAACGGTTTATCGCCCGCCAATTCGAGTCGCACTTCCTGAAAGTCGGCATCAAAGCGGGGATTGCCGGAGCAGGTCTCGCCGCACTCGTCTTCCTCAGCCTTCCGCATATTACGGAGCGCATGGGCAGCACCGCCACATCCGAAGCGGAAATCCGGCGCCTTGTCGGTGCGGGCACGCTCGATTTCGGCGGCTATGCGGTCCTCGTTATGGTCGTGATCGCCGTTGCCGCAATCTCCAAAATGACATCCCGCTATGGCGTCCGGCGCATTTTGAACCAACAAAACGCCTGATTTGTCCGCAAGCATAAGCTTTGGAGGTTGCGCCAAAAAAGCCATAGGCAACAATGCTCATTTGGCGATATGATAAAATTGAATGAAACCGGCTTTAAGAAAAGCGCAGCTTGGTTCAAAGCTCATCGTGAAAGCGATTGTGCGCCGGACGCTGAGTCTTTGCGCATTTCTTACCCTTGCCCTTGCCGGCGGCTTCTTCGTTTTCGCCTATTGTGTGAGCAACATGCCGCCCGGTATGCTCCGGCCGGCGGATGCCATCGTCGCGCTCACCGGCGATGAGGACAGAATTGCGGAGGCCGTGCGCCTTCTCTCTCAGGGGAAAGGCGGGCGTCTACTTATATCCGGCGTCAACAAGAGCACGCGCACGCCCGAAATCATGCATTTGACCACGCACCGGAGGAACGCATTCTTGTTCCGCTGCTGCATCGATATCGATAAACGCTCGCTCAACACCGAGGATAACGCCGCCGAGACGAACGCCTGGGCGCAAAAACGCGGTTTCCACTCGCTCATCGTCGTAACCTCCACCTATCATATGCCAAGGGCGTTGATCGAATTGCGTCAATCGATGCCAGGGATGGACCTCATCGCCTATCCCGTGAAGGCGCCTCGCCTGGAAACGCAATGGTGGAGAGATCCCCGGACAAGCTGGGTCCTCTGCAAAGAATATTTGAAGTTTGTAACGGCTACGGCACGCTACGCCGCCAATCGGCTCGCCAGAGACCCTGGCAAGCCTGAACACCGGATGCGGACGATCAATGCCGGCCTGGATTAGGGTGGCGGCGCTCTATGTGAGATCGGCGCTGTTTTACCCCATCCTTTATATCAACTGGGCGCTCTTTCTCATTCTTGGGAGCTGGCTTCTTCTCGGCCCGCGCCGCTGGGCCATGGCCGGGCTTGCTGCGCATGGGCGCGCGACCGTTTGGCTGCTGCGTGCCATCTGCGGGACCAGAATGGAAGTTAGAGGCCGCGAAAAGCTGCCTCCCGGCCCCGTTATCGTTGCGGCGAAGCATCAAGCCGCTTGGGACACGTTCGCCCTTATCCCGCTCATGCGCGATCCCGCCTTGGTGATGAAGGCGGAGCTTTTGTCCATCCCGCTCTACGGCGCGTTTTGCCGGAAATTCGAGCTGATCCCCATCCAGCGCGAGCTTGGCCCAGCCGCGCTACGGCAAATGGTGCGGGAGGCGCGCTCTCGAGCCGCGGAAGGCCGGGAAATTGTAATCTTTCCCGAGGGCACGCGCAAAGTGCCTGGGTCTCCGCCGGATTATAAGCCGGGCATCATCTTCCTCTATCAAGACCTCAAAGTGCCGGTCTGCCCCCTCGCCTTGAATTCCGGCGTGTGCTGGCCGCGGCGTTCCTTTCTCCGCTACCCCGGCACCATTGTCGCCGAATTTCTGGACCCGATCCCGCCGGGTCTCCCGCGCCAGGAGTTCATGGACAGGCTGCAAGGCGCAATCGAGACGGCTTCGGAGAGGCTGGCTCTGGAGGGCAGGCAGGAACTGGTGGAAAAAGGCTACGATCCGCCGGTTCCGGCTCCCGTGGCCGCCGCCGTAACAACACGTTAGCGAAGCCGGCCATTCGCCTGTGCAGCCCGCTGTCATTGGCGTATTGCGTCTTATATTTAGGAGACTTATCCACAACTGGCTTGACGATGAGTACAAAAAGTGAACATTAGGGGTCCAAGACAAGAAAATCCAAAGCGAACTCTGGACCGGTGCACGATGTTAGTCCCGATCTCACGCCAAATCTGGGAGACCAAATACCGTTTCCAGCCTTCGGACGGGGCGGCTGAGCAATCGATCGAGGAGACCTGGTCGAGGGTCGCAAAAGCGGCCGCTGCTGCCGAGCCGGCAGAAAAGCGCAGGGTTTGGGAGCGGCGCTTTTTCGATGCCATGACGGGTTTCGCCTTCATCCCCGCGGGCCGCGTGCTCGCAGGCGCCGGGACCAAGCGCGATGTCACCCTCTTCAATTGCTTCGTCATGGGTGAGATCGGCGACGATATGGGTTCAATCTTTGCCAATGTGCGCGAGGCGGCGCTGACCCTTCAGCAGGGCGGCGGGATCGGGCACGACTTCTCCACGCTCCGTCCCAAAGGCGCACCTGTCCGGGGCGTCGGCGCCGATGCCTCCGGCCCTGTGAGCTTCATGGATGTCTGGGACGCAATGTGCAAGACAATCATGTCGGCAGGTTCCCGCCGGGGGGCGATGATGGGAACTTTGCGTTGCGATCATCCCGACATAGAAGCTTTTATCGAGGCGAAGGCGGACCCCGCCAGGCTGCGGAATTTCAATCTGTCGGTGCTTGTGACCGATGCCTTCATGGAAGCGGTCAAGGCAGACGCGCCCTGGCCTCTATCCTTTGGCGGCACAGTCTTCCGCACGGTCAGCGCGCGGGGGCTTTGGCTGAAAATCATGCGCAGCGCCTACGATTATGCGGAACCCGGCGTGATTTTCATCGACCGTGTGAATGCACTTAACAATCTGAACTATTGCGAGAGAATTAACTCCACCAACCCATGTGTGACCGAAGATACTTGGGTGCACACGTCCGAAGGGGCGCGTCAGGTCACGGGTTTAATCGGCCGCAATTTCAGCGCCCGTGCCGGCGGGGTGGATTACCCCAGCCCAGACGGCTTTTTCTGCACCGGATGCAAGCCCACGATCCGCCTCGAAACCGTGGGGGGGTACGAGCTTAAGCTCACTGCAAATCATCGTGTCCGGCGCGTCGTCAAGAAAACCCGCTATGTCATGGAGACAGAGTGGTGCGTGGCTAGCGGCCTCAAGGTTTCAGATGAAATTGTGCTCAACAACCATCGGGAGAATGCCGGGTGGGATGGGCCCCATACATATGATGAGGGCTACCTAATTGGTCTCCTTATAGGGGACGGCACCCTGAAAGCCGATAAGGCGGTTTTATCGATCTGGATCGATCCGGAGAAAGCCTTTGCCAGCGGCTCTGCTGGCATCATGACGTCCGCACTAAGAAGAAGCGCGCGTGTCTTAAAACACCGCTCCGATTTCCAGGGATGGATGCAGGTTAAAGGGCGCGATGAGTACAGGTTGTCGTTGGCCGGCATAAAAGCTCTCGCCGAAGATCTTGGTTTGGCCCCTGGGGCGAAGACGATCACACCAAGGATTGAGGAGTCTTCGAGCGCCTTTTACAAGGGCTTTCTGGGAGGTTTCTTCGATTGCGACGGCTCTGTGCAGGGGACACAGCGCAAGGGCGTTAGCGTGCGCCTCGCGCAAAGCAACTTGGCACAACTCAAGGCCGTCCAGCGAATGCTGCTGCGGCTCGGAATTGTCTCGCGGATTTACAGAGATCGGAGGCTTCCCGGCCCGCGCATGATGCCGGATGGGAAAGGTTCGGTCCGCGCATATCATTGCAACGCCGATCACGAGCTGACGATCTCTGGCGAGAATCTCGTTCATTTTGAAAAGCATGTTGGCTTTAGCGATAGCGAGAAAAAGGAGCGCTTGGAGAGGGCCCTCAAGGATTTCAACCGGCGGCTAAACCGGGAGCGCTTCACGGCGAAAATCAGGTCGCTGACTTTCGGGCCACCCGAACCTGTCTATGATGTGCAAGTGCCAGGCATCAACGCCTTCGACGCCAATGGCCTATATGTTCATAATTGCGGCGAGCAGCCGCTGCCTCCCTATGGCGCGTGCCTTCTCGGCTCGATCAACTTGGCGGCGCTGATCGAGGAGCCGTTCACCGCCCGCGCGAAGCTCGATAAGCTCAGGCTTGAGAAGCTCGTGCCGGTAGCGGTGAGGCTGCTCGACAATGTCATAGACATTTCGCGCTATCCGCTCGCAGCGCAAGAGAAGGAAGCCAAAGCCAAACGGCGTATCGGCCTCGGCATAACCGGCCTCGCCGATGCACTTATCCTGTGCGGAAAGCGTTACGGCTCGGAAGAAGGCCGCAATCTGGCGGCGGGCTGGATGGCGCAGATCGCGCATGCAGCCTATGCGGCAAGCGTCGAACTGGCGAAGGAGAAAGGCCCGTTTCCGCTTTTTGACGCAGCTCATTTTGTGAAGCAGCCGTTTGTCAGCTCGCTTGAGCCATCGCTGAAAGCGGCGATCGAAGAGCATGGCATACGGAACGGCGTGCTGACCTCGATCGCGCCCACGGGCACGATCTCACTTCTTGCCGGAAACGTTTCGAGCGGAATTGAGCCGGTCTTCGATTTCGAATACCGCCGCCGCATTCTCGCCCCGGACGGCTCGGTGCACTTCGAAACCGTTCAGGATTACGCGGTGCGCCTTTTTCGCGAGAGCCACGGCGAAGCGGCTCTTCCTGACGAGTTCGTGACGGCTCACGATCTTCCGCCGCAGCAGCACCTTCTCATGCAGGCCGCGCTTCAGCGCTATATCGACGCCTCGATCTCGAAAACCGTGAATTGCCCCAAGACGATCCCGTTCGAAGAGTTCGAGACGCTTTATCTCGACGCTTACCGCCTCGGCCTTAAGGGTTGCACCGCCTACCGGCCAAACGTCGTTACAGGCGAGGTCCTCTCCACTTTGCCTGCTCCCGGCGCGCAGGCCGTGCAGCCCGCCCTCCCCCTTGCGCCGGCAATCGAACAAGCCGAGCCTGTGCCGGGTACCGTCCCGCTTCCGCGCGAACCTGTGCTCGCAGGGTTCACCTACAAACTCAAATGGCCGGGCTCCGATCACGCCATTTATGTCACCATCAATGATACGTTCGATGGGGACCGGCGCCGGCCGTTCGAGATATTTATAAATTCCAAAAACTTGGAACATTATGCGTGGACGGTGGCGCTGACACGGATGATCAGCGCAATCTTCCGGCGCGGCGGGGATGTCTCTTTCGTTGTGGAGGAGTTGAAGGCCGTTTTCGATCCAAGGGGCGGCGCGTGGATCGACGGCAAATATGTGCCGAGCTTGCTCGCCGCCATTGGAGGCATTGTCGAGCAGCATTTCGCCCATATCGGTTTCGTTGGCGCTGAAGCGAAAATAGCGGGGGAGCGGGCGCCGGAAGGCTTGATCGCAAAAACCGATGAGGGGCGAGGGTTCGAAACCGGCGGCTCGCGGATTCTCGCTCCCCAGGTTTTCTGCTCGCGCTGCGGCTCCCCGAACGTGGTCTTTCAGGAGGGATGTCATATCTGCCGCAATTGCGGCTATTCCACATGCAGTTAGCTTGCGGCCATCCTCTGAATGAGTTAGTCGCTTCGACCTAAGCGTTGTTGCCCCAGGGCGGAGCCATCAACATAATGGCTCGAATTCCGGACTTTGGAGGAAATCGATGGCGGAAAAGATTTATCCAGTTTCAGCGGGCTGGAGTTCGTCGGCTTATATCAACGAGGAAAAGTACCGCGCCCTTTATGAGCAAAGCATCCGTGACCCTAATGGTTTTTGGGGAGAGCAAGCATCCCGCATCGATTGGATCAAGCCCTTCACCAAAGTAAAAAACACCTCGTTCGATCCGCACAATATTTCCATCAAATGGTTCGAGGACGGCACGCTGAACGTCTGCGCGAACTGCGTGGACCGTCACCTCGCAAAGCGCGGCGATCAAGTTGCCATTCTTTGGGAAGGGGATGAGCCGGACTTGGACCTTAAAATCACCTACCGGCAGTTGCACGAGCGCGTCAGCCGGGTCGCGAATGTGCTCAAGAAGCACGGGGTCAAAAAGGGCGACCGGGTCACGATCTACCTGCCGATGATCCCCGAAGCCGCCTACGCTATGCTGGCTTGTGCCCGCATCGGCGCGATCCATTCAGTCGTTTTTGGCGGGTTCTCCCCGGACAGTCTTGCAAGCCGCATCCTCGACTGCGATTCGACCATCCTTATTACCGCGGACGAGGGCGTTCGCGGCGGACGCAAAGTGCCGCTTAAAGCCAATGCCGATAA
>CAZCIF010000124.1:0-10660 GCA_964498645.1 uncultured Rhodomicrobium sp.
AGCACCGGTTTTATTCACGCTCCCAAATTTTGACACCAAAAAAGGCCTAGCTAGCATCGTGGAAATGCTTGGTGATGCACAACCAGGCATTAACCATTGCATGGTATGAGTTTGGTTGTGTAGGAGCGTTAATGAGAAGCAGCCGTTCGATGACCGGGGATGAGGGGCAGAGTAGAGCACTTGTTGCGCAGGCGTACCCGAGGCCCGTGGTAATTCGAAATTCCGGCTTGGCCGTCCTTCCTCCACGCCCGGTCTCGCTGACATTAAAAGCACGGCGGTCTTTCGCCAAGCTTACTGGATATAGCATTCTTGCCGCGATCTTTGCCTTCTTGGGCTATGCGTATCGCGATCCCGATATCCGCCGGGCTGCCGATTACCAGATGACAATGCTCATCACTCCCGGAATGTCGAGCTATTCCCAAAGCGACGCCGGCCGCATGGCGGTAAAGGAGCCGCTGCCCGCGCAAGCCATGCCGCTTTTTTCCGGGAGCCAGAAAGGTCCGAGGGCGGATAAGTTCGCTTATGCGCTGAAGGCCGCTGGCACCGACAGCATTGTCCGCCGCATGAAGACCGATCCGTTGCACTTGAACGCGAGCGATAAGTCTCCTTCGCAGATGGCCGCGCTTGCAGGCGCGGAGCTGTTTCTGTCAGTGTTCACTCCCCGTGAGGGACCTGTGCTAGGCGGTGAGGGATTTCCGGCCGTGAAACCGGGAGGCGCATGGGACGGACTGCTTAAAAACGCAAGTCTATCTCCTGATCAGCCGAAGACGCTCTTTGGCGGCTTGACCGAGGACGAGTTCCGTGCCCGCGAACTGCGCTGCATGGCGACCGCCATTTATTTCGAGGCGCGCGATGAACCTATCAAAGGGCAGATTGCTGTCGGCCAGGTCATTATGAACCGCATTCGCAGCCCATTCTATCCGAAGACCGTTTGCGGCGTGGTTTATCAGGGCGAGCGCAATCGTACAGGATGCCAATTCTCATTCACCTGCACAGGCAAGAGGAATTCCGTAAAAGAAAAACCCGAATGGGCGACTGCCGTTAAGCTTGCCAAGCAGTTGATCGCGGGTGAGGTCTGGGTCAAGGAGGTCGGCTACGCGACCCATTACCACGCAACTTATGTGCATCCATCCTGGCGGCTCGAGCTGATCAAAGTCGCTCAGATCGGCGGCCACATTTTCTATAGGATGAAGCCCGGCACTATTCAGGTTGCGCTCCTCAGCGAAGGTCTTTGATGGTGCGCCTGGAGATGCGTTCAGTGTTTCTGGGCGGAGACCCCGCTTGTGAAGCGGACATGGTTAACGCATTGCTTTGGCTTAACCTTTTCTTCAATCCCCTCGCTTAATAATGAAAATGCGGGAGGCTTCACGGTCAATGGAGGCCGCGACAGCTGCTCCCAAGATGCGTGCGCTAGCTCGCCGGTGCGGCAAAGTAGGGCGGGTTGCGCTTTTTTGTTGGCGAAGGAGGGCTGGGCCATGGCCCAAGTCAAAGTAGTCGTAAATGGGCGCAGTTTCAGGATGGGGTGCCGGGACGGCGAAGAGGGACGGGTCCGGGACCTGGCTGCCGAAATCGATGCCCGCGTTCAAAAGATCAAGGGCGGTACGAAAGCCGTTCAGGACGAGCGGCTGTTCCTCATGGCGGCCTTGATGATGGCGGACGAGCTTTGGGACGCGCGCGAGGAGGTCCTGCGTTTGCAGCGGCTCGCAGGGGATTTGCGTGCCTATCAGGTTATCGATGGCGGCGCGCAAGGGCTTCAGCGCGATCTGAACAGGGCGCTGGAGGCGTCAGGTAAGATCGAGACGCTGCATGTGCGAGCGAACGGCAGCGCCTGAGCAGGGCGCAGCCGCATAGCTGCCCCGGCGGCCGGGTCAGCGGACAATACTCTCGCGGCGGCTATGCGTGATGGCAAGGCCGCCCGAGCCAAACGCCACGGCTTGCAGCAGGCCGCCGGCGATAGCCAGGTTCTTCATGAAATGAATATACTGGTTGTGATCGGCGAAGCTCGTATGAAAAGCCACGGCTGCGGTGAGCGTGAAGCCCGCAAGGATAAGCGCAGCGTACCGCGTGCCGAGGCCGGTCAGCAGGGCGATGCCGCCGGCAAGCTCGACCAGGGTGCCGGCCCAATAAAGTGCCACTGACTGCGGCAAATGCGCAGCGATGTAGGCTTGAGTTGCAAGCGGTGTGAGAAGCTTTTCGAAGCTGCTTGCGAGGAAGATCGCGGCCATCATAAGCCGGCCGACTGCAGCCATGTAGTTGACGCTATTCATCGCGGCACCCTCCTGGGACCATAACAAGCCTGGGCTTCTAATATATTTAACTGCGCCATGTTCCGCGGGACTAGCAATTTCGCGGGAATCCGTTATATCCAATCCGCTGCGGGGTGCGTTAGGGGCTCTATGAATACCCGGGCCCTATAAGATCCTTAAGGGAGCTGACTCTGACCGGGGCCGTGGCTCCGGACATTTGGCGCCCACCTGTTAGCCAGGGACCCAGGGGATCGATCGCCCCGACGGCCTTCGCGGCTTTTGATTTCTAACCGGGACTTCGTGCAGATAAAGGCAATCGACCAAAGCAACGCTACAGCCGGGCTGAAGGCAGCACTCAGAGCCGAAGCCAGGGCGGCGCGCCAGCGCGCTTGGCAGCGCTGGGGTCTCACCTCGCCGCATGCAATCGAGGAGCTTGGCGCGCAGTTCATAAGCGCAATGGCGGGGATATCGATTGCCGCGGGCTATTATCCCGTTCGCGATGAAATCGATCCTCTGGCCCTTCTTCGCTCCCTCTATGGAAGAGGCCTGCGTGTGGCCCTGCCCAAGACGCAAGCGGGGGCGGTGTTGATATTCAGGGAGTGGATTCCCGGCACTCCGCTCACCTGCGGTAAGTTCGGCCTTCATGAGCCTGACGAGGCGTATCCCGAGGTGCTGCCCGATCTCGTGCTTGTGCCGCTCCTCGCTTTCGACCGGAAGGGCAACCGGCTTGGCTATGGCGCAGGCTATTACGATGCCGTTCTGCGGACATTGAGGCGGGCCGGCCCTGTTGTCGCCATGGGGATCGCTTTCGATGAGCAGGAGTTTCCGGAGATACCGCGCGAGCCGCAGGATGAACCCTTGGATATGATTCTCACACCATCGCGCGTCATCCTTGCGGAGGCTAGCTAGGGATGCGGCTTCTCTTTCTCGGTGATGTGCTTGGCCGGGCGGGACGGAACGCGGTCTGCGAGGAACTGCCCTCGCTCCGCCAGCAGCTCGCCGCCGACTTCGTCATCGTCAATGGCGAGAATGCTGCGGGCGGTTTCGGGATCACGGAGCAGATTTTCCTAGACCTCCGCGACGCTGGCGCCGATGCCGTAACGATGGGCAATCACGTCTGGGACCAGCGCGATGCTCTTGTCTTCATCGGGCGGCAAAACCGGCTGATACGTCCGCTCAATTATCCCGCCGGCACTCCTGGTGCCGGCGCAGGACTTTTCCAGGCGGCCAATGGCGCCGATGTGCTCGTGCTGAATGTCATGGGCCGCATTTTCATGGAGGCGCTCGACGATCCGTTTCAAGCCGTCGAGCGGGAGGTGGCCGCGTGCCCGCTAAAGCGCGGCGCTGATGCCATCTTCATCGACTTCCATGCGGAAGCGTCATCGGAAAAGCAGGCGCTCGCGGCGGCCTTCGATGGCCGGGTGACCGCAGTGATCGGCACGCATACCCATGTGCCGACCGCCGATGCACGGGTGCTCAGGGGCGGAACGGCCTATATGACCGACGCCGGCATGTGCGGCGACTACGATTCCATCATCGGCATGGATAAAAGCGAGCCGGTTCACCGGTTCTTGACCCGGATACCGTCCGCCCGCTTTTCACCCGCCATGGGCCCGGCGACGATATGCGGCGTCCTGATCGAGACCGACGATATGACCGGGCTTGCGATTTCCATCGAGCCGGTGCGAGCCGGGGCGCCGCTCGGCGGAGAAAAAGCGGGCGGATACCGCGCCTAGCAAACCGCCGCAGCCTGCGCCTCGGCGAAAGTGCGGTCGCGGCGCAGCCTCTCCGCCACAAGGAAAGCCATCTCGAGTGCTTGATCCGCGTTCAGGCGCGGATCGCAATAGGTATGATAGCGGTTCGAGAGGTCTGCCTCGGAGATCGACTGTGCGCCGCCTGTGCATTCCGTCACGTTCTTGCCGGTCATCTCGATATGGATGCCGCCAGGATAGGCGCCCTCGGCCTGGCAGACATCGAAGAAGTCCCCGACCTCGCGCATGATCGCGTTGAAGGGCCGCGTCTTGTAGCCGCTCGCCGCTTTGATCGTGTTGCCATGCATTGGATCGCAGGACCAGATCACCGTCCGGCCCTCCCGCTGCACCGCGCGGATGAGATCGGGCAGATGCGGCGCCACCTTATCGGCGCCGTAGCGGCAAATCAGCGTCAAGCGGCCCGGCTCGTTCGACGGGTTCAGAATATCGATCAGCTTGAGCAGTTCATCGGCCTTCAAGCCTGGCCCGCACTTCACGCCGATAGGGTTCTTGATGCCCCGCATGAACTCAACATGCGCATGGTCCAGCTGCCGCGTGCGGTCGCCGATCCAGAGGAAGTGGCCTGAGGTCGCGTACCAGCAGCCGCTCGTCGAATCGATGCGCGCGAACGCCTGCTCATAGGGAAGCAGCAGCGCTTCGTGGCTGGTGTAGAAATCGGTGGTCCGCAGCCTCTCCGAATTGTCGGAGGTTATGCCGCAAGCACGCATGAAGTTGAGCGTTTCGGAAATCCTGTTCGCGAGTTCCTCGTAACGGTGCCCGGCCGGACTATCCGCGACGAAGCTGAGCGTCCATTGATGGACGCGCTCCAGGTCTGCGTATCCACCTTGGGCGAAGGCGCGCAGCAGGTTAAGCGTCGCAGCCGACTGCCGGTATGCTTTCAGGAGCCGGCGCGGATCGGGCGTGCGGGCTTCCGGCGTAAACGCGATATCGTTGATGATATCTCCGCGGTAGCTGGGCAGTTCCATGCCGTCTTGCGCCTCCGTGGAGGCCGAGCGCGGCTTGGCGAATTGCCCCGCGATGCGCCCGATTTTGACGACAGGCCGGCTTGAAGCATAGGTCAGGACCACGGCCATCTGCAGGAACACGCGGAAGAAGTCGCGGATCGGGTCGGCACCGTGCTCGGAGAAGCTTTCCGCGCAATCGCCGCCTTGCAAGACGAACGCCCGGCCCGCCGCAACCTCCGCCAAGCTCTTCTTCAGGCAGCGCGCCTCGCCCGCAAATACGAGCGGCGGGAAGCTTGCCAGTTCCATCTCTATGGCGTTGAGGGCCCCTTCGTCGGGATAAGCCGGCACCTGCTCGATGGGTTTTTGCCTCCAGCTGTCCGGCGTCCAACGCGATGACATATTCAAGCTCCTCGGCGCGTGGCCCACGCGCTTCCTGTTTTGTTCCGCTGCTGTTATAAGCGATGCAAGCGCAGGTTACCAGTGTTGAAGGAACGATATCACGGGGCGAATAAGCGCGGCGAGCCTCTCCGGTGTTTTCGCGAATGGCTTTGACATCCGCCCCGCTTACAAGGCGCGTTCGATATCCGTTTGGGCGAAATCGTTACCCACATAAAGCAGCTGACAGTCATGCTCCTTAGCGGTCTCATATGAAAAACAGTCCCCAAAATTGAGCCCTGCCGGATGCACGCCCTTGCCCCATCTCCCGTAGGCTGCGGCAATCCTGCGTGCCGCAGCCGGTGTTACGCTGACGATCTCAAATGCCAAGTCCCGGATCAACGCCGCCATCTCATCCCCAACATTGCGCTGGCCAGCCACGATAAGGGCCTCTGCCAGCGTGCCAGCTGAGATCAACACATGCGGCTCGGCCTCCAGAAGGGAAGCGCAGGCATCGGCTTCAGGCTCGGACAAAAGGATCGCCATCAGCGCCGAAGTGTCGACGGCGATCATCCGGGCAGGCCGTTTTCGTCATAAAGGAAATCCTGGGATCTCGCCGCGTCCGGACCGGGGCGCGCCTTGGCGCGGGCGGCCTTTCGGATGGCTTCGAGTACCGCCCGGCGTGTCTTTCGATCGGGCGCCGGCTTAAGGGGAACAAGCCGCACGGCGGGCTGCCCATGACGAGTCAAAACAATCTCGTCGCCAGCCTCGGCGCGCCGGACGAGCTCGGTGAGCTGCCCTTTCGCATCGGTTACGGAAATCTGCATCGCAATTGCCTTCCTAGACCGCGAAATAGTCTGCTTCATAATGGACTATGTGATGGTCTAAATCAAGTGTGATTGGAGGAAGAGACACGGTACTCCTGACTGCCCGGGCAAGCGAGCCTTAGCGCAATCCTGCAGCTCCCCAAAATAAACCATTGCGGGCGCGCGGCGCTGAAATTAGACATAATGCACTCACATCAGAGACAACCATGGCAAAATCGAAAATCGACGAGGCGACGGTGAAGCGGATCGCGCACCTGTCCCGCGTAAAGATCTCGCCCCAGGAGGCGCAGAGCCTCAAACGCGAATTGAGCGGCATCCTGGCCTGGGTCGAGGAACTGAATGCGATCCCGACAGACGGCGTGGAGCCGCTAACATCCGTTGGCGCGGCAAAGCTGAAAATGCGCGCCGACGTGGTAACTGACGGCGGCTATCCCGCGGACATCCTGAAAAACGCTCCGAAATCGGAAGACCAATTCTTCCTGGTCCCAAAGGTTATCGAATAAATCCATGTCATTGAATGAGCTGACCATTTCCGAAGCGAGCGAGAAGCTCCGCTCGAAAGAGATCAAGGCGTCCGAACTGGCGGAAGCGTGCCTGAAGGCCATCGAGGCGGGCAATAAGGCGCTCAATGCCTTTGTGGTTGTGACAGCGGATAAAGCGATGGAAGCCGCCAAGGAATCCGACAAGCGGCTTGGCGCCAAATCGAAATCCGGCATCCGCGCCCTTGAGGGCATACCGCTCGGCATCAAGGATCTCTTCTGCACGAAGGACGTTCGCACGACCGCTGGCTCGCATATCCTCGGCAATTTCGAGCCGGCCTACGAATCGACCGTCACTCAAAATCTCTGGGATGCGGGCGCGGTGATGCTCGGTAAGCTCAATATGGACGAGTTCGCGATGGGATCGTCCAACGAGACGAGCTATTTCGGGCCGTGCATCAACCCATGGCGCGCGGCGAAAAGCACCGCGAAACTCGTGCCTGGCGGGTCTTCGGGCGGCTCGGCTGCGGCGGTGGCAGCGGGGCTTTGCTTCGGCGCGACGGCATCCGATACGGGCGGCTCGATCCGCCAGCCGGCCGCGTTCACCGGCACCGTCGGCATCAAGCCCACCTATGGCCGCTGCTCGCGCTGGGGCATGGTGGCCTTTGCATCCTCCCTCGATCAGGCCGGCCCGATAGCGCGCTCGATCCGCGATGCGGCGCTTCTGCTGCAGACAATGGCGAGCCACGATCCGAAGGACTCAACAAGCGCCGGCCTGCCGGTGCCGGACCTGGAAAAAGCGCTGGGTCAGCCCGTGAAGGGGCTGAAGATCGGCATTCCGAAGGAATACCGGGTGGACGGCATGTCGGCCGAGATCGACGCGCTTTGGCAAAAGGGCATCGAAATCTTCAGGCAGGCGGGCGCGAAGATTGTAGATGTGAGCCTGCCGCATACAAAGGCGGCGCTGCCCGCCTACTACATCGTGGCGCCAGCCGAAGCCTCGTCCAACCTCGCCCGCTACGATGGCGTCCGCTATGGCATTCGCGTGAATGGCCGCGACATCACCGGCATGTATGAGGAGACGCGCGCCGAAGGCTTCGGCGCCGAGGTCAAGCGCCGGATTCTGATTGGCACTTATGTGCTGTCGGCCGGCTATTATGACGCCTATTATCTGAAGGCGCAGAAAGTGCGCAGCCTCATCAAACGCGACTTCGACCAAGCCTTCGAGGACGTGGATGTGATCCTCACGCCGGCGACGCCGACGCCCGCTTTCCCGCTCGGAAGCAAGGGCGGCGCGGACCCGATCGCCATGTATCTGAATGACATTTTCACGGTGACAGTGAACATGGCGGGCTTGCCCGGCCTGTCCGTGCCCGCAGGCCGTTCGGCGGACGGGCTGCCGCTCGGGCTTCAGATCATCGGCAAGCCTTTCGACGAGGGCCTGGTCTTGCGTGCTGGGCAGGTGATCGAGGACGCGGTGGGCCGCATGCCCATTCCGGAGCCTTGGTGGCTTAACAGTCAATCCGCTGGGGGTAAGGGCGGGGCTTCCGCGAAAGCGCCGGCGGCGAAGAAGGCGGTGCCGAAAAAAAAACTAGTGGCGGCAGTGAGCGGGACGCCGCCGGAAAAGCCTGCGCCAAAAACTAAATCAGGAAAAAAGCTCAATGGCGCTTCGTAAGCCCGAAGATTGCGAGACTATGGATCACGTGCGGCTGGAGATCGACCGCATCGACGAAGCGCTTCTCGATCTTGTCGCAGAACGGTTCACCTATGTCGACCGGGCGTGGCAATTGAAGAACAATCCGGCGGAAGCGACCGTTCCCTGGCGGATCCGCCAAGTGATTGACAAGGTCGAGGCGCGCGCAAAGGAGCGCGGACTGCCGCCCGAACTTGCCGTTGCGCTCTGGCGCCAGATGATCGGATGGTTTATTCAGTACGAGGAAGAAAAGCTCGCGAGACGGTTCGAACAAGCGAAAGAGTAAGGCGATGAAGCTCAGATTGCTTGCGTTCCTATTCGCCGCGGCGGCTCCCGCCGCGGCCGGCATGAGTTTCGAAGCGAGGGCGGACGACCTGACAGTAGAGGTCAGCGGCCTGCGCAATTACAAAGGAAGTGCCGTGCTGGCGCTCTGGCCGGAAAAGGGGGAGAAGTCGAAATTCCCCGATCCAACCAAGGTGCAGTATCGCGACGAGCGCGCCGGGGATTTGCCATGCAATTTCCCGGAGGCAGCGATCTGCCGGAGAAAGATCGAGAGCCTGCAGAATCTTACCGTTTCCTACACGTTCAAATCGGTGCCGCCTGGTACTTATGCCGTTTTCGTCTTTCACGACGAGAACAACAATGGCATTCTCGATACCGGCTTCATGAAAAGGCCGCTCGAAGCGCGCGGCTTCAGCCAGATCCTTCCCGACGACGTAAACCCCTTCGGAAGCAAGATCAGGTTCGACCAGGCGCAATTTACGTTGAACGGGCTGAAGACTATAACCATTGGGCTGCGGTATCCGCCGCGCTTCTAACTGCTCCCCGATAGGGCAGTGCGGCTTTGACATCACGATAGCGGACTTAAGTGCATGACGCTGACAAGACGGGAAAACCTCATCGATGGCGCGACCGGTCCGTGGGAGGTCATCGTGGGCATGGAAGTCCACGCCCAAGTCCTTTCCAACTCGAAGCTCTTCTCCGGGGCCTCGGCGGCTTTCGGAGGCGAGCCAAACTCGCATGTGAGCCTTGTCGACGCCGCCATGCCTGGAATGCTTCCGGTCATTAACGAGGAATGCGTGGCGCAGGCGGTCCGCACGGGCCTCGGCCTCAAGGCAAAGATCAACCACCGTTCTGTGTTCGACCGGAAGAACTATTTCTATCCCGATCTGCCCCAGGGCTATCAGATCTCGCAATATAAGCATCCCATCGTAGGCGAGGGCGTTGTCACCGTCGATCTCAAAGACTATTCCTTCGAGGTCGGCATAGAGCGGCTGCATTTGGAGCAGGATGCCGGCAAAAGCCTTCACGATCAGCACCATAGCTATTCCTATGTGGACCTGAACCGCTCGGGCGTGGGGCTGATGGAGATCGTCTCGAAGCCCGATATCCGCTCCCCGGAAGAGGCCAAAGCCTACGTCACCAAGCTGCGCACGATCATGCGCTATCTCGGCACTTGCGACGGCAATATGGAGCAGGGCTCGCTGCGCGCCGATGTGAACGTGTCGGTACGCCGTCCCGGCGGGAAGCTCGGCACGCGCTGCGAGATCAAGAACGTGAACTCCATCCGCTTCATCGGTCAGGCGATCGAATATGAGGCGCGCCGCCAGATCGGCATTCTGGAGGATGGCGGCACCATTCATCAGGAAACCCGGCTTTTCGATGCGAAGATGGGTGAGACGCGGTCCATGCGCACGAAAGAAGAGGCGCATGATTACCGCTATTTCCCCGATCCCGATCTTCTGCCGCTTGAGCTTTCCGATGCCCTCGTCAAAAAGCTGAAGAAGGCCCTCCCCGAGCTACCGGATGAGAAGCGCGCGCGCTTCATCAAGGACTATTCGCTTTCAGCCTATGACGCGGGTGTGCTGATCGCCGACCGCGCCTCTGCGGATTTTTTCGAGTCGGTCGCGAAAGGCCGCGATGCGAAGCTCGCCGCGAACTGGATCATGGGCGATCTCTTCGCGGCGCTGAATAAAACCGGCAAGGACCTGGCCGATAGCCCGGTCACGGCGGCACATCTCGGCGAGTTGATCGATCTCATTTCCTCGAACGTGATCTCGGGCCGTATCGCCAAAGAGGTCTTCGAAATCATGCTGCAGACGGGGCATGCACCGGCGAAAATCGTAGAGGAGAAGGGCCTGAAGCAGGTTACCGATACAGGCGCCATCGAGAAGGTCGTGGACGAAGTCATCGCCGCGAATCCGAAACAGGTGGAGCAGGTGCAGACCAAGCCGAAGACGCTCGGTTGGTTCGTCGGGCAGGTCATGCGCGCGACGGGCGGCAAGGCGAACCCCGATGCCGTCAACGCGATTCTGCGCCAAAAG
>CAZCIF010000125.1:0-6224 GCA_964498645.1 uncultured Rhodomicrobium sp.
GGTCGCAACGCCCGTAACCGCACCTTCGCTGCCGGTCAAGATTTCCACTGCGGGAAAGCCTGGATAGATCTCCACCCCCAGGGCCTCTGCCTTCTCCGCCAGCCAGCGCACCACATTTCCGAGGCTCACGATGTAATTGCCGTGATTCGACATCAGCGGCGGCATCATGAAATTGGGAAGCCGTATGTCGCCGCGCGGGCCGAGAAAGAACAACCGGTCCTCCGTCACCTCTTGGGTTACAGGTGCGCCTTCCTCACGCCAATTGGGGAGCAGGGCGTCGAGGCCAACCGGGTCGATGACCGCGCCTGAGAGGATATGCGCGCCGGCTTCAGAGCCTTTTTCGAGCACAACCACCGAAATGTCATTGCCGGCTTCGGCGGCAAGCTGCTTGAGACGGATCGCGGCGGAAAGCCCGGCAGGCCCCGCGCCAACAACAACCACGTCGAATTCCATCGTCTCCCGTTCCGGAAGCTCGATGCGTCTGGCAGGTCCGGCCGCTGCGTCTTTCCTCATCTTGTCCTCCGCGCCGCAGATGCCCAGGGTGGGGACTCTGATCCCCGCGACGGCCTCGCCGATGTCGAGGTCGTTGCATGCGGAAAACTCGCCGTGGAGGATTTCCGGATCGGTCCGCAGGATCGCCGCTGTCACGGCCGGGCACGCTACCTTGATTATTTGGCGGGCTGCGGCAATAGTGCCCGGATGAACGCCACGGCGCAAAACGCACTCATTTTGCTCGAATGGTATAAGGCGATGGGCGTTGACGAAGCCATCGCCGGGGCGCCGCAGGCCTGGCTCGGCCCGGAACCTTCCGCAGAAGGTGCGCCCCAACTCTTAAGTAGGCCAGCCGCGCCTGCAGTCAATCCGAAATCTCTTGAGCGCCAGCGGCCGGTGCGTCCGTCCCCGGTTTCGCCGCCGTCTCAGGCAGGAACGGGGGGACCGGCAGCCGGCGTCATGGCTGCGCGTGAGCTTGCGCGAAGCGCTTCGAGCCTAGCGGAACTCCGCGGGCTGCTCGAAACCTTCGATGGCTGCGGCCTCAAAAAGACCGCGACGAGGCTTTGCTTCTCTCGCGGTTCGCCGGATGCGCGCCTCATGTTGATCGGAGAAGCGCCCGGAAAGGACGAGGATGCGCAAGGCGCACCATTCGTGGGCCGGGCGGGACAGCTTCTCGACCGGATGCTGGCCGCGATCGGGCTGACGGAAGCGGATTTTTACATCACGAACCTTGTCTTCTGGCGCCCGCCCGGCAACCGGACGCCTTCGCCGGAGGAAGTTCAGGTGTGCCAGCCGTTTGTCGAGCGGCAGATCGAGCTTCTCGGGCCGCAAATCCTCGTTTTTCTCGGCAATGCGGCGGCGAAGCAGCTCACCGGCGCCACCGAGGGCATCATGAAGCTGCGCGGCAAATGGCTGAACTATCCCTTGGGAGCCGGTATCCGTGCCAAGGCCACGCTGCACCCTGCTTATCTTCTCCGGAACCCCATCGCCAAGCGCCTCGCGTGGCGCGACCTGCTCGCCATCCGCGATGCGCTCGACGCCGCCAGCTAGTTTTTAAATGCTTTTTGGACCGCTTCGGACCGCTGAAGCCACTCCTATAGGCAATTTGCTTCAAAATTAGACGATTGCAGAGGCACATCCTGCAACCTGCCGAAAGATTAACCAGCCTACCGCCCGTTACACTCCTCCCCATCCGGTGGCATGTGCCTTGCAATGCCCTTTGCCGCAACAAACCGGCAAAGGGGATATGAATGTTATTACGCCGTACAGTGTTGGCAGGCTTAATCGCCGCATCGGCAGCTTTGATGAGCGCCGGCGCACCAGCCCAGGCCGAAGATACGATTAAAGTTGGCATCCTGCATTCGCTATCCGGAACCATGGCGATCAGCGAGACCACGTTGAAGGACGTGATGCTCATGCTGATCGACGAGCAGAATAAGAAAGGCGGACTACTCGGAAAGAAGCTTGAGCCTGTCGTGGTCGATCCAGCTTCGAACTGGCCGCTTTTCGCGGAGAAAGCCCGCGAGCTCATCAGCCAGAACAAGGTGGCCGCGGTGTTCGGCTGCTGGACCAGCGTCTCGCGCAAGTCCGTGCTCCCGGTCTTCAAGGAGCTGAACAGCGTCCTTTTCTATCCAGTGCAGTATGAGGGCGAGGAAAGCGAGCGCAATGTCTTCTACACCGGCGCTGCTCCGAACCAGCAGGCCATTCCCGCCGTCGATTATTTGATGTCGAAAGAAGGCGGCGGAGTGAAGCGCTGGGTGCTCGCCGGCACGGACTACGTCTATCCTCGCACGACGAACAAAATCCTTGAGGCCTATCTGCTTTCGAAGGGCGTCGCCAAGGAAGACATCATGATCAACTACACGCCTTTCGGGCACTCCGACTGGCAGACGATCGTGGCTGACATCGTGAAATTCGGGACCGCCGGCAAAAAAACAGCCGTTGTCTCGACCATCAACGGCGATGCGAACGTTCCGTTTTACAAGGAGCTGGCAAACAAGGGCGTGAAGGCTACGGATATTCCGGTCGTTGCATTCTCCGTGGGAGAAGAAGAACTCGCCGGTCTCGACACCAAGAACCTGGTCGGCCACTTGGCGGCATGGAACTACTTCCAATCGATCAAGAACCCGGGAAATGCGGACTTCATCAAGCAGTGGCACGCCTTCACCAAAAATCCGAAGCGCGTGACCAACGACCCGATGGAAGCCCATTACATCGGTTTCAACATGTGGGTGAAAGCCGTCGAGAAGGCCGGGACAATAGACGCGGATAAGGTGATCGCGGGTCTTCCCGGCATCGAAGCGCCCAACCTGACGGGCGGCGTCTCGAAGATGCTTCCGAACCATCACATCACGAAGCCGGTGTTCATTGGCGAAATCCGTGGCGACGGTCAGTTCGATGTGGTGTGGAAGACGCAAGGTCTCGTGCCCGGCGCGGCCTGGTCGTCCTATCTCGAAGGCTCGAAAGACCTCGTTGCGGACTGGGTCGAGAAGAAGTGCGGCAACTGGAACGTCAAGACCCAAAAGTGCGGCGCTTGATCGAATGTGATTGAGTGCGTTACCCCTCATCCTGTCCTTCTCCCAGCAAGTACGCCTTGGCGTACTTGCACTCAAAAGTGATCGCGCTTGCAAGCAAGCGCGATGGGGAGAAGGGACGCCCGAATAGGACGTAAAGCGTTCCACAACGGTCCCTCTCCCAGAGAAAGAGGGACAGGGTGAGGGGTGGTGCGCTGGATCGTTACCCGGCAAAAAAAACGGCCAGGAAGGTTCACTGTGATCCGCTTTCTTATTATCATAGCCGGGCTTCTGTTGGCCGCTCCCGCGAGCGCGGATGGGCTCGACGCGGCGTTGAACCGGTTGGCGGCAGACGATTTCACGGAAACTGAAGCCGCGATTTCCGGGATTGCGGCTTCGGGCGATCCGCGCGCTCAAGCGATTCTTGAAGCCCTGGCGGCGCGGCGCCTCTTTTTTGCGGACACCCGCGTCCTCTATCAGACCGGGGCGGGAGACTATATCGACGCCCGGACCGGCAAGCCCGCCGGGGGCGGCGACGATCTCTCGCCCGTGCGCATCAACAACTATTTGCGGGGCGCGATCGAGGCGGCTTTGGGATCGTTAACGCTCATGTCGCCCGATCGCGAAAAGCGCCTTCAGGCTGCGGAAACCATCTTCAAATCGCGGGACGCGAAAGCGCTCCCAGCCCTCGACCGGGCGCTCTCTACGGAATCGGATAGCGGCGTGAAGCAGGCGCTTCTGTCGGCCCGCGCTACCGCCGTTCTTGCAACGCCCGAGTCCAGCGAAGAGGAACAGCTCAAAGCGGTTGACGCGCTGCTCGCGCGCGGCGGCCAGGAGGCCGTGGCGCAACTGCGGGGCGCTCTTCCCGCGATCCAATCGCCAAAGGTAAAAAGTGCAATTGAGGCCGCTGCAGCCAGCATAGAAGGGCAGCTCAAGCTCTTCGAAGCTGCGCAGAATGTCTGGTACGGGCTATCGCTTGGCTCCGTCCTCTTGCTGACAGCCATCGGGCTTGCCGTCACCTTCGGCGTTATGGGCGTGATCAACATGGCCCATGGCGAAATGGTGATGCTTGGCGCTTACACCACTTTCGTAGTTCAAGAGTTTTTCCGCGCCTATGCGCCGCCGGAGGTCTTCGGCCTCTCGCTGCCCGTGGCCATCCCTTTGGCGTTTTTCGTCACGGCCCTTGTTGGCGTGGCCATCGAACGGGGGATCATCCGTTATCTTTATGGCCGCCCGCTTGAGACCCTGCTCGCCACCTGGGGCGTGAGCCTCATCCTGCAGCAAACCGTGCGCACGATTTTCGGCCCGACCAATCAAGACGTAAGCTCGCCAAGCTATATGTCCGGCGCTTTCGATTTCATGGGCATGCAAATTACCTATGGCCGCCTCTGGATCGTTGTCTTCACGCTTGCCGTCTTCGCTGGTTTTCTCGCGATCTTCCGCCTGACCCGCTTTGGGCTGCAAATGCGCGCGGTTACACAGAACCGGCGCATGGCAAGCTCGATGGGCATCAATACCCCATGGGTCGATGCCATGACCTTCGGGCTCGGCTCCGGCATCGCGGGCATCGCGGGCGTCGCGCTTTCGCAAATCGACAACGTCTCGCCCAATCTCGGCCAGACCTACATCATCGATAGCTTCATGGTCGTCGTATTCGGCGGCGCCGGCAGCCTCTGGGGAACGCTCGTCTCGGCATTTGCGCTTGGGATCGCAAACAAGCTGTTGGAACCCGTGGCAGGCGCCGTCCTCGCGAAGATCGCGATCCTCGTTCTTCTCATCTTCTTCATTCAGAAACGCCCGCGGGGACTGTTTGCTCTCAAGGGCAGGGCAGTTGAAGCATGATCACGGCCCGTCTTTTTAAGCAGCTCGATCGCACAGGCTGGATTTTTCTCGCCGTCCTTGGGGTTGCGCTCCTCTTCGTTCCGCTGGCGAACCTAGCCTTGCCCGAATCGTCGCCCTTCCATGTGCCATCCTATGCGGTGGCGCTGCTCGGCAAATATCTCTGCTACGCGATCCTCGCGCTCAGCCTCGATCTCGTCTGGGGCTATTGCGGTATCCTCTCGCTCGGGCATGGCGCGTTCTTCGCGCTCGGCGGTTACGCGATGGGCATGTATCTCATGCGCCAGATCGGGACGCGCGGCGTCTACGCAAACCCAATTCTTCCCGATTTCATGGTCTTTCTGAACTGGAAGGAACTGCCATGGTTCTGGCACGGCTTCGACATGTTCTGGTTTGCCGCGATCATGGTGCTTTTCGTTCCGGGGCTGCTCGCCTTCGTCCTCGGCTGGTTCGCCTTCCGCTCGCGTGTGACCGGAGTGTATCTTTCTATCATCACGCAGGCGATGACCTATGCGCTGCTGCTTGCGTTCTTCCGCAACGACATGGGATTCGGCGGCAATAACGGCCTGACGGATTTCAAGGATATTCTGGGCTTCCCGGTTCAGGCGGAGGAAACGCGCATAGTCCTCTATATGCTCACGGTTTTCGCGCTCGGAGCATCGTTCCTTTTCGCGCGAGCCATGGTGACGTCCGCTTTCGGCAAAGTCATCGTCGCGATCCGCGATGCTGAAAGCCGCACACGCTTCCTCGGCTACCGCGTCGAGCGCTACAAGCTCACGGTCTTCGTTGTCTCAGCCATGATGGCGGGAATCGCAGGCGCACTTTATGTGCCGCAGGTCGGCATTATCAACCCGTCCGAATTCTCGCCATCGAACTCCATCGAAGCCGTTGTTTGGGTAGCGGTCGGCGGGCGGGGCACGCTTGCGGGAGCCGCGCTCGGCGCCGTCACCGTGAACGGCATGAAGACAATGTTCACAACCGGCGCGCTGGCCCCTTACTGGCTTTTCGTTCTCGGCAGCATTTTCATCTTCGTCACGCTCGCTTTGCCGAAGGGGCTTGTGGGTACGCTCCAAGCGGTGAGATTTGGCAGGCGCACGAAAAGCGACGCTCCGGTCGAAGCTGCGCGGCAGCTCACAGGCGCGGCGGAGTAAAGGCAATGAAATCCGTCACAGCCTCCGGCAAGCCCCAGTTCACTGACGCCCTTCTCTATCTCAACGGTGTGTCTGTCGCCTTTGAGGGCTTCAAGGCCATCAACAATCTCTCGCTCTCGATATTGCCTGGAGAGATGCGCGCCATTATCGGCCCGAACGGCGCCGGCAAAACCACCATGATGGATATCGTCACCGGGAAAACCAGGCCCGACTCCGGCGAAGTGCTATT
>CAZCIF010000125.1:6234-10657 GCA_964498645.1 uncultured Rhodomicrobium sp.
GTGCTATTCGACGGCGGGACCGTCGACCTCACAACGGAGGATGAGGCCGCCATCGCGGAACTCGGGATCGGGCGCAAGTTTCAGAAACCCACCGTGTTCGAGCACCACACGGTGGCGGACAATATTCTGCTCGCCCTCAAGGGGCCGCGTGGGCCGTTCTCCTCGCTTTTCGGCGAGCGCAACCGCATCGCTGCGGAGACCATCGGCCGGGTTCTTGAGACCGTGCGCCTGACGGGCCTGCGCGGCGAAAAGGCCGGCGCTCTCTCGCATGGCCAGAAGCAATGGCTTGAGATCGGCATGCTGCTCGCGCAAGACCCGAAGCTCCTCCTCGTCGATGAGCCGGTGGCCGGCATGACCGACGCCGAGACCGAGGAAACGGCGGCGCTGTTGAAGGACATCAGCCGCTCGCATTCGGTGATCGTGGTCGAACACGACATGGCCTTCGTGCGCGCTCTGGGGGTGAAAGTCACATGCCTCCATGAAGGCTCGGTGCTTGCCGAAGGCTCCATCGACGCGGTGTCGTCCAATCCACGGGTGATCGAGGTGTATCTTGGCCGCTAACGCGAATGGCTTGTTTCCATGCTGAACGTCTCGGGCATCGATCTCTATTACGGCGCGGCGCAGGCTTTGCGGGGCGTGTCCATTACGGCTGCTCCGGGCGAAGTAACTTGCGTTCTTGGCCGCAATGGCGTCGGCAAGACAAGCCTGCTGCGTGCGATTGCCGGGCATCAACCCATCCGCAATGGCTCCATTACCTGGAATGGCGTGAGCCTCGCGGGCCTGGCGCCTTACGAACGGGCGAAACTCAATATTGCCTTGGTGCCGCAAGGCCGCGAAATCTTTCCGCTCCTGACCGTCAAGGAAAACCTTGAAACGGGCTTCGCGCCCCTGTCCCAGCGCGAGCGGTCGCTGCCCGGCGAGATTTTCGAGCTTTTTCCGGTTCTCAAAACCATGCTGCACCGGCGCGGCGGCGACCTCTCCGGCGGACAGCAGCAGCAGCTCGCCATCGCACGCGCGCTCGTCATGCGGCCGAAACTTTTGATCCTGGACGAGCCGACTGAAGGCATCCAGCCTTCAATCATCAAGGACATCGGGCGCGCGATCTCCTATTTACGCGGCAAGGGCGAAATGACCATTCTGCTCGTCGAGCAGTATTTCGACTTTGCCCGCGATCTCGCGGACCGCTACGCTGTGATGGACAGAGGTCAAATCATTTTGTCGGGGACACGAGCCGGAATGGACGAGGCCCATGTTCGCAGCAAGCTTGCCGTCTGAGGCCGTCGCGGGAGGCCAGAGCCTGCCTCGCGTCAGGGGCGGCGTTCGCGTTTCTTTCCGGCAGCAAATGGGAGCGGCCGGGCCCAGCGATTGCGAGGAGCGCGACGGCTACAAAATCCGCTTCCCGCGGGGCGGCGCCGGCTGCGAAGGCGTTATTATCAACACCGGCGGCGGCGTTGCGGGCGGAGACTGCATCAGCCATCATATGATGCTGGAGAACCGGGCCTCTGTCACGCTCACATCGCAGGCCGCCGAGCGCATTTACCGCTCTTCCGGCGCCGCCTCGCAGATCAATGTTTCCATGCGGCTTGAAGCTTATGCCTCGCTCGCCTGGCTTCCCCAGGAAACCATTCTCTATGCAAAATCCAATCTCGTGCGGCGCTTCGAGATTGACATGGCAGCCAGCGCATCGCTTCTTATGGCCGAGATTACGGTTTTTGGCCGGAAAGAAATGGGCGAGGCGGTTAACCAGGGAAGCTATGCCGATCGCTGGCGCGTGCGCCGCGGCGGGCGGCTTGCCTTCGCCGAAAGCGTCCGCTTCGAGGGCGATTTGGACGTGGCTTTGAAAAGACCCGCGATCGGCAACGGCGCGCGGGTTGCCGGCACCGTCCTTTACGTGGCAAGCGGCGCGGAGGAAAAGCTTGAACGCGTGCGCGGCGTGCTTCAGGCTTCTGCTTCGCGGGCAGCGGCCAGCGCTTGGAACGGGCTTCTCTGCATCCGCTGTTTGGGCACTGATCTCGAAGCGGTCCGCCAGGACCTTTCGCGCGCGATTTGCGTCCTGCGCCAGCAGCCCATGCCAAGAGTTTGGTCGACTTGAGGGACAGCCATGAATCTAACGCCTCGTGAGAAGGACAAGCTATTGATCTCCATGGCCGCAATCGTCGCGCGCCGGCGGCTGGAACGCGGCTTGAAGCTCAATCATCCCGAAGCGGTTGCGATCATCAGCGATTTCGTGCTCGAAGGCGCGCGCGACGGAAAGACCGTCTCGCAATTGATGCAGGCCGGCGCGCATGTGCTGACCCGCGATCAGGTCATGGAAGGCGTCGCGGAAATGATCCACGATGTGCAGGTCGAGGCAACCTTTCCCGACGGCACCAAGCTCGTCACGGTCCACAATCCAGTCCGGTAATTGCGCAAGAAGGGGCAGCCGCCATGATCCCAGGCGAGGTAATGCCGCTCGAAGGCGAGATCGAGCTGAATGCGGGCCGCGCCACGGTCACCGTCACTGTCGCCAACACCGGCGACCGGCCAATCCAGGTTGGCAGCCACTATCATTTCTTTGAGACAAATCCTGCGCTGCGCTTCGAGCGCGAAAAGACGCGCGGCTTCCGCCTCGACATTCCCGCGGGCACCGCGGTGCGCTTCGAGCCGGGGCAGAGCCGCACTGTGACTTTGGTTGAGATTTCAGGCGCACGCACGGTTTATGGCTTCCGCCAGGCCGTGATGGGCAAGCTTTAAGGATCGCCGATGGCCTACAAGATTTCGCGCAGCGCCTATGCAGACATGTTCGGCCCCACCACGGGAGACAGGGTGCGGCTTGCCGATACGGCGCTTGCGATCAAGGTCGAGAAGGATTTCACCACCTATGGCGAGGAGGTGAAATTCGGCGGCGGCAAGGTGATCCGCGACGGCATGGGGCAGAGCCAGGCGACGCGCGCGGCGGGCGCCGTGGACACCGTCATCACCAACGCGCTCATCGTCGATTATTGGGGCATCGTGAAAGCCGATATCGGTATCAAAGGCGGGCGCATCGCCGCAATTGGGAAGGCGGGCAACCCGGATATTCAGCCGAACGTCACGATTGTGATCGGCCCCGGCACGGAGATCATTGCCGGCGAAGGCAAGATCGTCACCGCTGGCGGTTTTGACAGCCATATTCACTTTATCTGCCCGCAACAGATCGAGGAAGCGCTGATGTCCGGCATCACCACCATGCTCGGCGGCGGAACCGGGCCGGCCACGGGCACCAACGCAACGACCTGCACGCCGGGCGCATGGCACATCGAGATGATGCTGCGCGCGGCGGATGCTTTCCCGATGAACCTGGCCTTTGCGGGCAAGGGTAATGCCGCGCTGCCGGCCGCGCTTGAGGAGCAGATTCTCGCGGGCGCTTGCGCGCTCAAGCTGCACGAAGACTGGGGCACGACGCCCGCCGCCATCGATTGCTGCCTTTCGGTCGCGGACGCTCACGACGTTCAGGTGATGATCCACACCGACACGCTGAATGAGAGCGGGTTCGTGGAGGATACTATCGCAGCGTTCAAGGGCCGGACCATTCACGCCTTCCACACCGAGGGCGCTGGCGGCGGCCATGCGCCCGACATTATCAAAGTGGCGGGGCTGCCGAATGTGCTGCCATCGTCCACCAACCCCACGCGGCCGTTCACCGTGAACACGCTGGATGAGCATCTCGATATGCTCATGGTTTGCCATCACCTCGATGCGTCGATTCCGGAGGACTTGGCCTTCGCGGAAAGCCGCATCCGGAAGGAGACGATTGCGGCGGAGGATGTTCTGCACGATATGGGCGCGCTCGCGATGATGTCGTCGGACAGTCAGGCGATGGGCCGCATCGGCGAAGTTATCATCCGCACCTGGCAGACCGCGCATAAGATGAAGGTGCAGCGGGGGCCGCTGCCAGAGGACGCCGGCACGGGCGCCGATAATTTCCGCGTCAAGCGTTACATCGCCAAATATACGATCAACCCCGCGATCACGCATGGCGTCTCGCGCGAGATCGGGTCGGTTGAGGCTGGGAAGCTCGCAGATCTCGTCCTTTGGTCGCCGGCCTTCTTCGGCGTGAAGCCCGATATGGTGCTGAAGGGCGGCGCGATCGCGGCGGCTGCCATGGGCGATCCGAACGCCTCGATCCCCACGCCGCAACCCGTCCATTACCGGCCCATGTTCGGCGCCTATGGCTCCGCTCTCACTGCCATGTCGCTCACATTCGTGTCGCAGGCCGCCTTGGCAGCGAGAATAAGGGAACGGTACGGGCTGGCAAAGCAGGTGGTCGCGGTCAGCAACACGCGGGGCGGAATTGGCAAGGCAAGCCTTGTCCACAACGGCGCGGTGCCTAAGATCGATGTCGATGCCGAGACCTATGAAGTCCGCGCGGACGGGCAGCTTCTCACCTGCGCGCCTGCCGCCG
>CAZCIF010000126.1:0-10582 GCA_964498645.1 uncultured Rhodomicrobium sp.
GCTGCATCAGCTGCCATGATGGGGGGTCGTTCGCAGGCGTCACGCCTGCCTCGAAACCGGCTAATCACCCCGCGACCGATTCCGCTTCCGACTGCAAGGACTGCCATAGGAGCTTCGTGACCTTCGCAGGCGCAGCCTTCGATCATGCGGGGGTCACAGGCAATTGCGCAAGTTGCCATAACGGCACAAGAGCAAGAGGCAAACCCTCGAACCACATCCCCACTACGCTCGATTGCTCGACCTGCCATACGAATACGATGGACTTCGCCGGCGCGCTGATGAACCACGCGGGCATCACCTCGGGCTGCACCACCTGCCATAACGGGCAAAGGTTCGCCGGCGTCGCGCCGACGTCCAAGCCTGCGAACCATATCGCAACGTCAGCCGATTGCGTGAGCTGCCACACAAGCTTCGTCAGCTTCGCGGGCGCCACCTTCAACCATGCCAATGTCACCAGGGGGACATGCGCAAGCTGCCACGGTGTCACTGCGACCGGCAAGCCTGGGAACCACATCCCGACCACGCCCGCCAATCAAAGCTGCGACGAGTGCCACACGGCCGGGTTTACAAGCTTTGCCGGCGCAAACATGAGCCACAGGGGCATCACTTCGGGCTGCACCACCTGCCATAATGGACAGAGCTTCGCCGGCGTCACGCCTCCGTCCAAGCCTGCGAACCATATCGCAACGACAGCCGACTGCGCGACCTGCCATACGACCACGAGCTTCTCAGGCGCCACCTTCAACCATGCCAATGTCACCAGGGGGACATGCGCAAGCTGCCACGGTGTCACTGCGACCGGCAAGCCTGGGAACCACATCCCGACCACGCCCGCCAATCAAAGCTGCGACGAGTGCCACACGGCCGGGTTTACAAGCTTTGCCGGCGCAAACATGAGCCACAGGGGCATCACTTCGGGCTGCACCACCTGCCATAATGGACAGAGCTTCGCCGGCGTCACGCCTCCGTCCAAGCCTGCGAACCATATCGCAACGACAGCCGACTGCGCGACCTGCCATACGACCACGAGCTTCTCAGGCGCCACCTTCAACCATAGCAGCGTTGCCACGGCCGGAAGATGTGCCAGCTGCCATAATGGGACGACGGCGCTTGGCCAGCCTTCGAACCACGTTCCGACGAGATCGGTATCCTGCGATGTGTGCCACCGGAGCACAAATCCGGGCGGGTTCTCTACTTTCATAATGGGTAACATCGGCCATGAAGCCCTCGGCGTCAGCCTTCAGGCATCAGACTGCACGACCTGCCACGGAAGCAGCGGGCGCTCGATCTACCTCGGTGTGGAACCATTCACAGCGCACCCGGGCAAAGACGGAGCCACCCTATCGAACGCCAATTTCTGCGGCAGCTGCCACCAGCACCAGGGGACAGGCTTCAACTCCCCGCCCAACGATTAAGAGCGCGGCGGGCGATGACCATCACACTCAACCACGAAACCAAAGACTTGACTGAAGAGGGATACGATGCACCGGCTAATACGCCCCTTTGCTGCCAAGTTCGTTCCGGGCTTCCTCTTGGCATGCGCATCCCTAAGCTGGTGCGCGCCGTCGCAGGCGGAACCCGTAACCAACCGGGTTCTGTCAGGCTATCAGATCGCAACGGACCGGAAATGCACCCTCTTTAAGATCAATTTCAACTTCCGTATCCGCTATGTGAGCCACTTCCCTGTGAGCTCAGGCAGCGAGCTTCGCATCATGCTGCGGCCCATCGATCGGCAGCAATTCATACTCGATGGCGGAACGGAGAGGGAGGCTCTCCGCCCCCCCGCGGGCATCAAGGCCATTCAATATGGGGCGGCGATCGCGGAGAGTCCGACGCTCACGATCATCTTCGACCAGCCGGTAAACTTCGATGCAGCAGGCGGCGCCGACTTCCAGAGCCTTGTCGTCTCGGTCAGCAGTGCGAAAAACGGCCGGGCTTGCAAACCCGTGTTTCCTTCGAATGGCTGGGATGCAAGCAGTTCCTGGGGCGAGACCGTCGTGGCAAGGCGGCAGCCAGCCCGCGAGACGGTAGTTACCAAGCGCGCTCCCAAGCCGGTCGTTATTCCCGATGTTGCGGAGACGAAGGTTCCCGAGGCGAAGCAAGCCACGGGCCCCGCACAGGTCACCGGTCCGGCGGACGCTCCGGCTAGCCAGGCGGGCAAGGACGCCGCCGGCGACTCTCCGGACGCTGTCATGAGTGCGCTTATAGTAGCAGCCCGTACATCCCTTAAGCAGAAAAATTACCAGGTCGCCATAATCCAGCTCAAGAAGGCAACGCAGCTCCCGGAAAATATGCGGTCGCCCGAAGCGCGCGAACTCCTGGGCGTTGCCTATCAAAAAGATAAGCAGCCGGCGGCCGCCAAGGCTGTTTACGAGGATTATTTGCGCCGCTACCCCAGCGGGGAAGGAATTGAAGGTGTCAAGCAGCGCTTGCTGGCCATGGAGACGGCGGATGCGCCGCGTTCCGGAAAGCTTCGTGTCGCTACCAACGGACCAACGGGGATCGCCGGCACGGGTAGCGCGCAAGCCGCAGGCGACCGGACTTATTGGTCCGTTTCCGGCAGCCTCTCGACATTCTATATCCGTAACGACAGCTATCGCGTAGTGCGCGATCCCACTGTGGCGCGGGATTTCAACCTCACCAGGGACGATCAGGAGATTCACCGGAACACCCTGATGTCGAGCTTCGATCTTTTCGCCATCTGGGGCAATAGGAACACGAAAACGACTTTCCGTTTTTCGGGCACGGAGCAGCACCGCTTCGAGTATGAAGACCCCGATCTTGCCGGCGTGTCCGCCCTTTATCTCGACACCAACTTCAAGGATTGGCACACCACGTTCCGGATCGGCCGTCAGACCCGCAATTCCGGCGGAGTTCTCGGCCGGTTCGACGGCGCGGTTATCACTTATCAGTGGAATCCGCTCTTCGGCATAGCTGCGGTTGGCGGCTCACCGGTCGACTCGCGCGCCGACCTTCCCTTCGAGGATGACCGCTACTTCTATGGCGGCAGCCTGAATTTCGGCCCGTATAACGGTTTCGATGCAAGCGTCTACGCGATCGAGCAAAGGGACCGCGACTATCTCGACCGCCGTGCGATTGGCACGGAGCTGCGCTACAACGATCTCACCAAGTCTGCTTTCGTGGTGGTCGATTACGACGTCCATTTCGGGGAGCTCAATGCCGCGATCTTCACCGGCTCTTGGACCCTGCCCGACAAGTCGACCGTGCGCGTAGGCGCGGATTACCGGAAGGCGCCGTATCTCACCACATGGAATGCGCTCGGGTATGCGAACCGGGACCAGCTCTACCTGACCCTCTATGATCTCGTGAAGGCCGAGAGCCAAGCGAAAGTAAAGCAGATGGTAAGAGACATGGCTGCCACCTATTCATCGCAGTCCGTGGGATATACGCGGCAGCTTACGGATAAGATCCAGCTCAACCTCGACTTCACCCACGCACATATGAGCGATACAGTTTTCTCGCCAGACACGGGAGACGAGTTCTATTACTCCGCGCAACTCGTTGGAAGCTCACTCATCACCGAGGGCGATCTCTATACGGCAGCCATCCGCTACTCGAGTATGAAAGAGACCGAGAACTACGCTACAGACTTCAGTGTGCGCTACCCGATCACGGAAGAGCTTCGAATTCAGCCCCGCATCGCCGGCGGCTATACCAGGGGCAAGTCGGCTTCCTGGGATGAATATACAGTGCTGCCTTCGATGCTCATCGATTACTTCTGGCAGAAGGACCTGAATTTTGAAATCGAAGTCGGCAACCGCTTTACCTGGCGCAACCAAGGCACGGCGCAAACCGAGGAGACAGAGTTCCTCATAACAGCGGGCTTCAGATGGGACTTCTATGCCGATGCGCAGCGCTGCATCGTCCCGTCGGTCTTCTGCACGGAAGCATCGCGCAACGCTCAGCAATAGGAAACTTCGCTTAGTCTTCGTCATCCCGGAACGGCGCCAAGAGCCGTATCCGGGATCGTAGATTCGCAGGGGCATGCAATTCGACGGCTCCATGTTCATCCGCGCCCGTCATTGCGAGCGAAGTGAAGCAATCCACGATCAAGTCTCTGATTTTGTTCTGGATCGCCACGGCGGCAGGAGCCGCCTCGCGATGACGGCCGAACGCGATTGACCGGATAAGCCTACGTCCCAGGCCGCCCGGTTTTCACAGGCCGCCGCCGTTTGCCGCGGCGTTCGGGTTCGTTGCCCTCGTCCTCGCCAACGGCAATCGTCTTGCCGGGCTTGAAAGTCCTAAGATCGGGGGCGGGCCGCGGCGGTTTCGCCTTCCCACCGGGCAACGGCCGTTCGGCATGCGGGCCCATCTCGTCCAGCGTTGGCTTATGTGGCCGCGCGAGACTCTTGCCGCCTGCTGCCGCTTTCGCGGCCGCGCCACGTTCGCCACGCTTGCGCTCTTTGGTTGACTGCGGCACGTAGGAGGTGCGGCCCTCGCCTTCATAACGCCCCGCGCGATTCTCTACATCCGATTGCCGCGCGAGCGGATCGTCCATGACCGTCAACTCGACCTCGCGCAGACGCTTCACCTCATCGCGCAGGCGCGCCGCCTCCTCGAATTCGAGATTCGCCGCTGCCTCGCGCATGCGCCTCTCCATATCCGCGATCACTGCCTGGAGGTTGTGGCCCGCAAGCGGCATCTGCGCGCCTTCCGCCAGTCCCGCATCCACCGTGACGTGATCGCGCTCATAGACGCTCGCGAGAATGTCGCCGATGTTTTTCTTCACCGATTGCGGCGTGATGCCGTTCGCCTCGTTATAGGCCGTCTGCTTCTCGCGGCGGCGGTTCGTTTCGGCGATGGCGCGCTCCATCGAGCCTGTCACGCTATCGGCGTAAAGAATTACCCTGCCATCGACGTTGCGCGCGGCGCGGCCGATGGTCTGGATCAGTGAGGTCTCGGAGCGGAGGAAGCCTTCCTTGTCGGCATCGAGGATTGCAACGAGCGCAACCTCGGGAATGTCCAGCCCTTCGCGCAAGAGGTTGATGCCGATCAGAACATCGAACGCGCCAAGCCGCAGATCGCGGATGATCTCGATGCGCTCCAGCGTATCGACATCGGAGTGCATGTAGCGTACCTTCAGGCCCTGCTCGTGCGCATATTCGGTGAGGTCCTCCGCCATGCGCTTGGTACGCGTCGTCACCAGCACGCGATAGCCTTGCTTGATGACCTTACGGCATTCGTCGATGAGGTCGTCGACCTGGGTTTTGACCGGGCGGATCTCAACGGGGGGATCGATAAGGCCCGTCGGCCGGATCACCTGCTCCACGAACACGCCGCCTGTCTGCGTAAGCTCCCATTTGCCGGGCGTGGCCGAAACGAACGTGGTTTGCGGCCGCATCGCGTCCCATTCCTCGAAGCGCAGCGGCCTGTTGTCGATGCAGGACGGCAGGCGGAAACCGAATTCGGCCAGCGTCGATTTGCGCCGGAAGTCGCCGCGGAACATGCCGCCGATCTGCGGCACCGTGACGTGGCTCTCGTCCACGAAGACAAGCGCATTATCGGGCAGATATTCGAAGAGCGTCGGCGGCGGCTCGCCCGGCGCCCGGCCGGTGAGCCAGCGCGAATAATTCTCGATGCCGTTGCAGGCGCCCGTCGCCTCGATCATTTCGAGATCGAACTGCGTGCGCTGCTCAAGCCGCTGCGCTTCGAGCAGCCGGCCGGCCGCGTTGAAGCGCTGAAGCTGCTCCTGAAGCTCCTGCTGAATGCCTTTGATCGCCTGATGCAGCGTGGGCTTCGGCGTCACATAATGCGAATTCGCATAGACCTTCACCAGTGCGAGGTCCTGTGTTTTCTCGCCGGTGAGCGGATCGAACTCGGCGATGCTTTCCACTTCGTCGCCGAACATGGAAATTCGCCACGCCCGGTCTTCCTGGTGGGCGGGGAACAGCTCGATCGTATCGCCGCGAACGCGGAAATTCCCGCGCGCAAAGCCGAGATTATTGCGCTTATACTGCAGCGCCACGAGATCGGCGAGAAGCTGGCGCTGCGAGATGCGGGCGCCCGCCTTAATCGAGAAGGTCATCGCCGAGTAGGTCTCGACCGAGCCGATACCATAGATGCACGACACCGACGCCACGATGATTACGTCGTCGCGTTCCAGGAGCGCGCGCGTGGCCGCGTGGCGCATGCGGTCGATCTGCTCGTTGATCGAGCTGTCTTTCTCGATATAGGTATCGGTGCGCGGAATATAGGCTTCCGGCTGATAGTAATCGTAATAAGAAACGAAATACTCCACAGCGTTATCGGGGAAAAACGACTTGAACTCGCCGTAAAGCTGCGCGGCGAGCGTCTTGTTCGGCGCGAGAACAAGCGCGGGCCGCTGTGTCTCCTCGATCACCTTCGCCATGGTGAAGGTCTTGCCCGAGCCGGTGACGCCCAGCAGTACCTGCTCGCGTTCGAGCTGCCGGACGCCTTCCACCAGCTCCCGGATCGCGCTTGGCTGATCGCCGCACGGCTCGAAAGCGGATTTGATGACGAAACGCCTTCCGCCCTCACTCTTCTCGGGCCGGGGCGGGCGGTGCGGCATGAACACCGGCATATTGTTGCCGGTCAGCAGCGGGTGATCGCCAATGGGCGGCAGCTTGCCTTGAAGGTGCGACGGCATCGGCATCGCACCGGACGGCTTCAGATTGCGCAGCGCCGGGATGAGATGAGCCGTGCTCTCCGAGGTGTAAGCCTCGCCCTGAAATGCGGATTGCGGCGCCTCCGCGAAGCCGGTTGCGGAGGTTGGTTCCACCTGCTGAAACTTTTGTGCCTTATCGCCCGATGTCTTGGCGCGCGTCTTTGCCATGCCGGAAATATGGTCCGGTTCGATTGCAAGCGCCAGTATTAACCATTGGTCCCGCTTGAAATCATGGTATCCGCAGTCTGCGGTTAGAGACTGCTGAAAAAGCAAGTGGCCCATGGTTCGACAGGCTCACCATGAGGCTCGACTCGTTGATAGCACCCGGCCTCATCCTGAGCTTGTCGAAGGATGGAGCCAAAATCTCCGGCTTTTCACTAGGCCCACACCAGCTGCCGCCATCAAGGTCTTCTCGCACTTGACGAATAAAGCGCGAGACCGGCCACGGATGCCCGTTACTCACACACGACAAGTCTACCGGCCGGATATCGACGGCCTCAGAGCCGCCGCCGTTTTGGCGGTCGTTTTCTACCATGCCGGCCTGCCCGGTTTCACGGGCGGGTTCGTGGGTGTGGACGTATTTTTCGTGATTTCGGGATACCTTATTACGGGGATTATCTGGTCCGGCTTGGCGGATCGCTCTTTCTCGCTTCAGCATTTTTACGTCCGGCGGATCAAGCGCATCTTTCCGGCATTGTTCGCGATGCTGTTGCTGAGCTCGATTGCGGCCTTCATCCTGCTTATCCCAGCGGATTTGGCTGCGTTCGGGAAATCGGCCGATGCAACTGTATTATTTCTTTCCAACTTTCATTGGATCGAGCTCGCCAATTATTTCGACGGCCCCGCCATCGAAAAGCCTTTGCTGCACACTTGGTCGCTTGCGGTCGAGGAACAGTTTTACGCCGTATGGCCGTTGATCCTGTTTCTGCTGGTGCGGACCGTTTCTGCGAAGAAAATTCCGTACGCCATCGCAGGGCTAGCGCTGGTTTCGCTCGTCTTGGCGGAAGCGAGAATGCCCGATTACCAGAAAGATGCTTTCTATCTTCCCTGGTGCAGGGCATGGGAGCTTTTTCTTGGGGCAGCGCTCGCGGTTTCTCCGGTATGCTTGCGGCAGGGGCGGCTTGCAACCGCTTTGGCCGGAGCCGGGTTTGCCGGGATCGTGCTGGCAGTTGTCCTCTACGATCCGTCCACGCGCTTTCCGGGTCTCACGGCTCTGCTGCCCTGCGGAGGGGCTGCGCTCCTTATCGCCGCGGGAAATTCCGCCAATCCCGTCTCCCGGCTCCTTTCGCTGGGGCCTGTCCGCTGGGTTGGGCTGATTTCCTATTCGCTGTATCTCATACACTGGCCGCTGTTCAGCTTCGCTCATCTTTATCTCAGCGAGGAACTCACTCTGACGATCCGTCTCATCATTGTGGCGATGAGCTTCCTGCTCGCCCATCTGTCGTGGCGCTACATCGAGACGCCGTTCCGCCGGGCGAACCCGCCAAGCTTAAGAGTCTTCGCCACGGCCGCCGCGGCCATGGGCTGCCTCGCTTTGGCCGGCGCTTCCTTTGCGCTAAGCGGCGGCTTCCCCTTCCGGGTTAACGAAGAGGTCCTGCAGGCGCAATCGCTGCGCTGGGATTACACGAAATACTGCCGAAAGCTCGAAATATCCCTCGCACAGGGGGCTACTGCATGTGCCTTTGGCGAGGATTGGGGCGGCGCCTACGATTTTGTTGTTTGGGGAGATTCTCATGCCCGGCACTTCGCTCCCGCGATCGCCAGCCTTGCGAGGACCCGTAACATGCGAGGGGTACTCATGTGGCTGCCTGCATGCCATCCATTTCTCGATGATTCACACACCTCGAAAGGCTGCCGCAATTTCAACGCCGCTATGGCCCGCTGGATCGGCAGTCACCCGGTTAAGCTTGCAATACTTGGCGGACGCTGGATAACCCGGCGAAAATATCTCAAGCGGTATCTTGCGCAAGAAAGTCCCGCGGAGAACACGGGCGGTCTCGCAAAAACGCTTGCTTTCTTGAACGGTAAGGGAATTGCGGTTTCGGTCCTAGATCAGGTTCCCGATTTTCCCGAAGAGATATCTCTCTGCAGGGCGCGAGCCATCTACTATAAGCGCGACTTTAGAGCCTGCGCGACCCAGCCGGCGGCATCCTTTTATTCCAGGCACCGGGTCCTGGATGACTATTTCAGCTTCCTCAAGAAGCAGTACCGTTTTTCGCTCGCAAGCGCCACCGGAGCTATTTGCGACGACAGCCAGTGCCGGGCATCTGATGGTGAAAGCCTCTTGATGATCGATAGCCATCATTTGACCGAGGCCGGGGCCTTGCGTGCTATGCCTTACCTTGAAATTCCCCTGCTGTCCGGTCCTGGCACGGAAAGCGCGCCCGCTGGATATCAAAACGTCGCCAGAAACTCTCTATAGTTCCGGTTTTGCCGCAGCAGGCTGCCCGCAGATGCTATGAGCAGATCGACATCGTCCTTCGGCAGCTTGAAGCGCGTCGGGATCTTGTCGAGCCGCGCCTTGACGCTGAGTTCGCGCATTTGCTCGAAGCTCACCTTCGCGACCTGAAGCGTAAGATCGCGGCAATCCCAGCCATCGGTCGAGCCGCGCATGGCGGCAATTTCCGGCGGCGTCAGTCCGCACCGGTATTCGACGAGCCGTTCGCGCCATCTCTCCATTTCCGCGACGAACGCATCGTAGGCAGCGCGAACATTGGCATCCACCGCCGTGTCGGAAACGGCCTGGATCAGTTCCATGATCTGGGGCGAGTCGGCATTCTTCGCGAGATCGCCGCCCGGCGGACGCCCGGCGTCGACCACTACGAACAGAAAGCGCTTCAGATTGACAGCCTGACGCGGCGTAAGCGGCTCGTAAGGCTTCGTCGCAGCGGCGAGTTCGAGCACAAGGCCGCTCAGGCCGAGATTATCCGTCATGCCGCCGTCGAGCAGCTTCACATATTTCACGTCGGTTTTTTCGCGGTAACGCTCAATTGCGGCAGCCGAAGCGCGCAGGATCGCGGGCGCGCCGGGGCGGCCCGCGGAGTAAACCCAGTCTGGCGCGCTGAATTGGCAGCGGTCCGCGTAGTTTTCAATAACGATAGGCGCGAATACGAGGGGCAAAGCCGCGGAGGCGGCGACCGCTTCCGACAAGGGATAGCGGCGCAGGTCGCTGCACAAGGCGCCGAAATTGACCGTGTTGTAGATGAATGTAGTGCGGTTGAAGATATCCGACGCATTGATCCAAAGCTGCGGGTGGCCGGGCTTCAGCACGTCCGCATAGGTCGCGCCATGAAACAGGTTCTTGTCGAGCCAGGCCGGCAGGCCGCTGCGGTCGTTGACGCCGCCTTTTGCCATCAGCATCAGGTTGGTGACGTTCACCGAGGTGCTGAGCGAGGCTTCGACGTTCTGGATCAGGAATTTTTGACGGAAATCGTCAAGCGTCTCGCGCCCATGCAGCGCGAAATAGGCTGCTGTCACCGAGCCGCCGGAGACACCGGAAACGAGCGAGATGCGGTCGATCAGCGAGGCTTGCGTGCCGTTCCGCGAGGTTTCCCTGGTTTTCGCAAGTTCCTGCAGGACGCCGAATGCAAATGCGGCCGCGCGCGTTCCTCCGCCGGAAAAGCTCAGCCCAATGGCGGTCTCCGCTGTATCCCGAAGCGGGACGGGATCCGGGAGGCCCGGTTCGGGAGCCGCCCCGGCTGAGTCGCCCGTGAGCGCCAAGTTGATGGGAGCATTGCGCACGCCAAAGCCCGCGCAACCTGAGAGTGCCAGCGCCACACCAAGGCAAGCGAACGCGGCTCCGAAGCGCCAGGGCCGCCGCGGAGGCCAGGCGTCCCGATCTTCGATGGGCGTCAAAATGTTAGTCTTACGCCTCAAAAGGCGCCTGCCAATCATCATGCCCGATCGCTTACGAAGGTGTTCCCACAGTAGCGGCGC
>CAZCIF010000127.1:0-5330 GCA_964498645.1 uncultured Rhodomicrobium sp.
ATTCAAGCCGCCGATAGCGGCCAAGCCCGGGTCAGATTCAAAGTGCCGTTGACAATAGGCTATGGCTTGAAATATGGCTCGGGCTTTGGGCATACGCATCTCGGTCTTATAGGCCGCGTTTAAGCACTTCTGAAATTACGGAAATGCCCGCAAGGCCAAAGACATCTAGCGCAGACATCGTGGCAGCGGCGCTTGCCCTTACCAACGACGCGGGCGCCGATGCGCTTTCCATGCTTGCCGTTGCCGAAAAGGTGGGTGTGCGCGGGCCATCCCTCTACAAGCATTTTGCAGACCGGGCTGCCCTTTTGAAGGCGGTCGAGACTCGCCTGTTCCAGGAGCTGGGCGCCGCACTGGCGGAGGCCGTATCGGAGGGCTATGACGGTGAAGCGGCGAAGCGCATGGCTTTTGCATATCGCGCCTTTGCGAAGCGAAATCCGCGCGCCTACGCTTTGATGTTTCTTTCTGGCGCAACGGACGAGCAAGCGGTCGCGATCCGGCGATCCGCCGCGCGGCCTGCCCTTGATCTTCTCAATCATATGCTCGGCGACGCCGATGCAGCCCTCACCGCCGCTAGGGCCATTACGGCCTTTTGTCACGGCTTCGTTAGCATGGAGCTTGCGGGAGCCTTCCGCCTTGGCGGCGATATCGAGAAGGCTTTTGCCGGGGGCGTCGAGATGGTCCTCGCCGGAATAGCCGCTAGAGCTAAGCAAAGCGGCGGCGCTCCCGCAAAGCCCTTGACGGAATAAAATGAAGCGCCATTACATAGGAAGCCAGTTGGCCGGATGGCCGCTGCTTGAGGCGCGCGCTGTGGCCCTTGCGGTTGAAGCGCGTCTTGAGTGGAGGAAAGTCCGGGCTCCACGGAAACACGGCGCCGGATAATTTCCGGCAGGGGCAACCCTAGGGACAGTGCCACAGAAAGGAAACCGCCCGCGCTTCGCGCGGGTAAGGGTGAAAGGGTGCGGTAAGAGCGCACCGCAGCGCTGGCAACAGCGCTGGCATGGTAAACCCCGCTGGGAGCAAAACCGAATAGGGACGGCATCGGGGCGCGGCATTCCGCGCTTCGAAATGCGTTTCCGCATCGCCGTCCGGGTTGGTTGCTTGAGGCGCCTGGCGACAGGCGTCCCAGATGAATGGCCATCGCGGCGGCGGAAGCCGCCTGCACAGAACCCGGCTTATAGGCCAACTGGCTTTCTATTTTCACAACTGGCATTCCGTTTCCAGTTGCAGCGCAATCATAGATTGAATTATGCTAGACATGCACGCCTATTGTGATATTATTAAACTATCTTTTAGAAAACTTGTGTTTGATTTCCGAGTGATCGTCATGTCCCATGTTCAAGCTGTAGCGTATTCTAGACTAACTCCCGATTCAAAACATAGAATTTCGCAAGCTTTACCGCTTTCACAAGATGAGTGCGTGGCAAGTGTGTTGAGGAAGATCGGATTTGTTGCCGCTTGCATCGATCTGTGCCATTGGCGCTTAGTCATCGATCAGGTATTGCGCGAACGGGAAGCGGCCCTTACTAACCGGAGACTTGCACCGGGCAGTTAGCATGGTGCATTCAGCTGCTAGAGAAAGCGCGGCGTGCGGCGTTTGTAATCAAGATAGACGTCGCCATAAGCCTGTTGCAGCCATGGCTCTTCGGTAAACGGCATGATGATGTAAACAAGGATGGCAAGCCCGCATAGGATTGCGGCATTAAGCCCCCCATGCGCCAGCCCTGTTCCGAAAAAGCCAAGGATTGAGGCGACATATTGCGGGTTGCGGCTGTAACGGTACAGGCCACCCGTCACCAGGCCTTCGTCCGCTCCGTAAGTGTTTTCGATACCGAGATCGAAATAGCCGTAAATCGTAAAGCCGAAACCGGCGATCACGCAGCCTATGCCGATGACGAAAAGCAACATTTCGCTGCTATCCGGCCAATGCGCGGTCACGATGGCATAGAGCAGCGTAAGGCCGAGCCCGCCGCGGAAGAGCGGCCAAAATGTGTAGTGCTGCCAGCTTCGGGTGGAAGGTACCGGCCACAATTTGAAGGTGCTTGAGGTCACCGTTGCCATCAGGAGAATATTCAGAACGATGAGCGCAGCCGCAGCCACGTTGAAGATTAAGCCGTAATAGGACGTCATAGGGAACCGGTGACGATGATGTGTTGATCTCAGCCGCGAGCCTTGCGGCAAACATGCCTAGCTCTGCATAGGCGGCGCCGCCCGGTCAAGTCCCGGGATAGCTAAGGTTGCATGCTATCCTTGCGCCGGGCCTGCATATTTGTCCGTCGCATTCACGATTTCATGCACGATTCCTGGCTCCGTCATGGCGTGCCCTGCGTCCGGGACAATCCGCAGCTCCGCCTTCGGCCAAGCCTTGGCCAAATCCCACGCATTCTTGAGCGGTGTGACGGCATCGTAGCGCCCGTGAATGATCGTTCCCGGCACATTGGCGATCCGCCTCGCGTCCTCGATGAGTTGATTGTCGCTTCGAAAGAACCCCCGATTGATGAAGTAGTGGCATTCGATGCGGGCGAAGGCGAGCGCATAAACCTCGTTGCCGAATTTCTGCACGCGCTCCCGGTCGTAGAAGAGCGAGAGCGTGGTACCCTCCCAAATGCTCCAGGCGCGCGCGGCGGCAAGTTGGGTTTCGCGGTCGCCCGATGTCAGCCGCCGGTGATAAGCCTCGATCATGTTCCCGCGTTCGGCAGCGGGAATCGGTGCGAGATAGTTTTCGAACGCGTCGGGGAAGATCCAGCTACAGCCCTCTTGGTAAAACCAATCGAGTTCGGCCTTCCGCAGGAGAAAGATACCCCGCAAGACAAGCTCGGTTACCCGGTCCGGGTGGGTTTCGGCATAGGCCAGCGACAAGGTCGATCCCCAAGATCCGCCGCAAAGCTGCCAAGCGCCGATGCCGAGATGCTCACGTAGCCGCTCCATGTCGGCGACGAGATCCCAGGTCGTGTTTTGCTCCAAGGACGCATAAGGCGTCGACCGCCCGCAGCCTCGCTGATCGAAGAGAACGATCCGGTAACGCGCGGGATCGTGATAGCGCCTCATCGCGGGGTTGCAGCCTCCGCCGGGGCCGCCATGTACGATGACCGCCGGTTTGCCCGCGGGCGAGCCGCATTCCTCATAATAGATGTCGTGCAGGTCCGGCACCTTGAGCCAGCCGGTCCTGTATGGCTCGATTTCGGGAAAGAGCTGCCGCCGGCCGGACACCGGCCCGGCGATGTTCGAATGAAGCAGATCGGCGTGGCGCATGACATGGCCTCACGGCATCAACCCGGAAAGCGAAGTTCTATTTTCCGGCTGAATGATGCGAAATATAAAACCAAGGGAACGGACTGTGCCAGCGGGCGCAGGCCGGCTTATGTTTGGCGCAGCGGTTTAGCCCGCGCAGCCAGGCGAATCATACGCGATTGAAGCGTTTCTCCGGCGGGAATACGAAGCTCGTCCACCGCCTCCAAAGCGTGCTCATCCGGCGCTTTTAAGAACAGGCTTACTGCGGTTGCGGCGGCGAAGCTGACGGGAACGCCGATCGCGGCGGCAGTCAATGAATCGATGCCGAACAAGGGCGTGCCGCCTTGATTGAGATAGAGTGCGGTGACGGTAAAACCGGAAACCATCCCAGCCGCCGCACCTGCGGAACTCAGCCCCCTCCACCAAACGCTCAGCACCAGAACGGCGAAAAACGTTCCAGCGCTTAATGAGAATGCCGCGATAACCCAGCGGAGAGAATCAACCGTTTGGCTTTGCGTTATGGCAAATGCCAGTATGGCAAAAAGCAGCATCGCCAGGCGTGCAACAACGAGGCGCCGGGAAGGCGATGCCGTCTTATTCAGAACGCCGTGATAAAGGTCATCGCTTACTGTATTGGCGATGGCGGCAAGGTGGCCTGCCGCACACGCGGCCAAGGCGGCAAGCGCTGAGGCGGCCGCAAGGCCGAAGAAAACCCTTGGCAAGCTGCCTGCCACAGGGAGGATGAGCGCTATACTATCCCGTTGAAAGGTCACACGCTGCGCGGCATCAAATGTGTCGAACTGATTTCCCGGCAGCGACACAAGTCCTAGCTGCTGAAGGATGCGGCTCCACGCCGGAAGGTTCGGCACCGGAACTCCGACGAGCGCTTCAATCGCCATGGCTTTGGTGAAGAACGCATAAGCCGGAATCGTCAGCACCACGAATCCCGCGATCACGGCCGCCCAGCCGAAGGATCTCCGGCTGGATAAGATCGTCGGCGTCATGCTCAGTCTTGGAAGAAACGCAGGATGCGCGGCCACTCCGGCTGCCAGGCAAAAAACCAGAAGGATGAAATCGAAGGGTTCAAAGGCGCTGAACGCGCGCTCCGATGGGCGCGAAACGGGCGACGGCACCGGCTTGGGCAAGCTTATGCTTAGCGGCTGCGGCTGCGAAACCGTGACGATGCCCTTTGCCGCTTCAAGCGATTTCAGCTCCTCAAGCTGGCTTCCATAGGTGAGTTGAGGAAGCGGCAAATTGGTGCGCATGACGGATACGGCTATCAGAGGCGCCAAGATGCCGAGAAAAACGATAAACTGCGCGCATTGCGTCCAGGTGGCCGACCGCATGCCCCCAAGCGCGATCGTCAGAAAAATGGTGGCGGCAACAAGGAGCGTGTAGAAGGCGGCGGGCGTGAGCGCGATGCCTAGCGCCTGCGGCAAAGGTAGAAAATAGCCGACGAGCTTTCCACCAAGCGCGATTTCGGCAATGAGGATGATCAGGGAAGGCACGATCGCCAACAGCGATGCGCTGAGCCGCAGGCCGCTACGGCCGAAGCGGATATGGAGAAGCCCCGGCAGAGTATTTGCCCCAGCCTTCCGGAGATGGGGTACAAAGAGCACGCCGGTCAGGATGATGCCGGCGAAACAGCCTATCAGTATCGCGATGGCGTCGATACCGGCGAAGAAAAAGCTTCCAATGGTCCCCAGGAGAATGCTGCCGCCAAAGACCATTCCGCAAAGCGCAAGCGCGTTATAAAATGGCGGAACGCGTTGTCCGGCGAGGAAAAAGTCGTCAATATTGATCGTTCTCGTCATGAAGCCGATCACGATATAGAAGCAAGCCGGCAAGATGACGATCAACTGATCGATCATGAGCGCGGACAGGCCGAGCTGCTCCAGGATGACGAGCATCAGTACAAGGCAGATGTAAGCGCTTGCAAAAATCGCAAAGCTCGAACCAAGCCTTGGATTGACAACCGGCGTGCTGTAATTGAGCGTCATGTCAGAATTGGATGGTCATGTTATAGTTGCGATAGCTACTTTGCTGTCCGCTGAAGAAGGCGTAAAGAAGAATGGCAAGGCCCAGCAGCGCGGCATTGGAGA
>CAZCIF010000127.1:5342-8192 GCA_964498645.1 uncultured Rhodomicrobium sp.
GCAAGAAGCGATAGGCATTTAGAACTGGCATGAAAGTTGGCAGGAGCATTGTGAAACCGGCAATGATGAGCGTCATTCCGAGTGTCAGGCGGCGGATGCGCCGCCAGTATGCTTGCTTGGAGTCCTCGTCAGACATACTGTTGCAATCTCAGGTAAAGTCTCGCGCGAAGGCAGCTTCGGGTTGGGTCCGGTATCCTATCCCAGCCCAAATGTGAGACAAGAGTAATCAAAGGCGCGGAGCTTGCAAAGCATCCCGCGCAATGCAGCGAGGAAAAGTGCATGAACAAGCTCCCGCGTCCGGCTCAAAGGTTGGTGCATAAGCGATGAGTGCTCATCATGTCATCATTGCGGACGATCATCCATTATTCCGCGATGCGCTGAAGCAAACGCTGGGATCGGCGCTTCCCGGCGTCGCGATTACGGAGGTTGGCTCCGTCGAGAAACTCCTTGAGGTTCTTTCAAGTAAGCCAGATGCCGATCTCGTTCTGCTCGACCTCAAGATGCCTGGCGAAAAGGGTGCGGTTTCCCTTTCTGGCGTCACGGGTCTGATGTATCTGCGCAGCCAGCATCCGCAGATCCCGGTTGTCATCGTCTCGGCGAGCGACAATCCGGGCGTGATCCAGCGCTGCTTGAATCTGGGCGCCTCGGGCTTCATTTCGAAGTCGTTGCCTGTGGACAAAATCCGCTCCGCCGTAAAGATGGTTCTCGACGGCGGAGTCTGGTTTCCCAATGAGATACAGCGGGATGCCGCTGGAGATGAGCTGGCAGAGCTTTCGGCGCGGCTTGCAACGCTGACACCGCAGCAGGTCCGGGTGCTGTCGATGCTGGGTCAAGGCTTGCTGAACAAGCAGATCGCATTCGAGCTAAGTGTCTCCGAAGCCACCGTGAAAGCGCATGTGTCGGCGATCCTGCAGAAGCTTGGCGTCGATAGCCGGACGCAGGCCGTCATTGCCGTCAACCGTATCGCGGCGGTGGATGGCCATGATGAAGGCCCCAGCGAATCGTAGCTCAACGGCGCGTTCGGCGTCATCCCGGAACGGCCCCAAGGGACGTATCCGGGATCGCAGAAAACTCAAGCGTATGCAATGCCTTACGATCCCGTGTCTGCTGCGCACCGCTTCGCGCTGCACTGCGCACGGGATGACGCCCACGGTCAAGCCGGGAACCATTCAGCCATTTGGTACTACTCGGCGGCGTGCCGCTGCATAATAATTTGCGAAAGTAGCGCGCGCAGTGCAGCGGGCTTGACCGGCTTCTGCAAGAAAGCGAATCCCGAAGCGCTTACGGCCTGCCGCACTTCAAGCGCACCGTCCGCGGTAATGATGATGGCTGGAATATCGGCCCGGCAGGCGGAGCATATGTCCTGAATGGCTTCGAGGCCGTTCTCGCGGTCCAAATGAAAATCAGAAACTATGATGTCCGGCACGATCCCTGCGGCCTGTAGCTGTTCAATGGCGCTTGCGCTGTCAAATGCGGTGACGACGGGGCATTGCCAGCCCGCGAGGAGGGTGCTCATTCCGTCGATGATACTGCGATCGTTGTCGAGGCAGAGAACGATTGCGCCTCGAAGATTCCCGTAAGGAGTGGGCCGCATATTAAAGGGGCGCGGCTGCTCCATGTCCAGCCGGCGCGCCATGGGCAAGCCGACGGAGAAGGCGGTCCCCTTGCCGGGTTTCGATTTGAGCGCGAGCTCGTGGTTCATGACACGGCACATGCGGTCGACGATCGAAAGGCCAAGGCCAAGGCCGGGTACCCCCGCGGCATGGTTATCCAGCCGGCTGAACTCCTTGAAAATTACCTCGCGTTGATGCTCAGGAATGCCGGGGCCGCTATCGTGCACCTCGACAAAGAGGGTGCGCCCGCGGTGCCTGCAGCCAAGGATCGCGCGGCCTTTTTCCTTATTATATTTGAGCGCGTTCGAGACGAGGTTCTGTAAGATCCTGCGTAGAAGTTTCCGGTCGGAACGGACCAGCGCGAAAGACGGCACGATCGTTAGCGAAATGCCCCGTGCTTTTGCGATAGGCTCGAAGTCGATCCGCAGTTGATCGAGCAAGTCTTTAATAGGAAATACAGAAAACTCGGGCTTCATTGCACCGCTGTCGAGCCGCGAAATATCGAGAAGCGCGTTGAGGATTTCTTCCACACAGTCGAGCGAGGCGTCGATATTTTGCGCGAGCCTGCCCATCTCGGCCGGAGGCGAGCGCTCCAAAAGGCTTGCCGCATAGAGCCGCGCGGCATTTAGCGGCTGTAAAACGTCATGGCTCGCCGCCGCGAGGAATCGCGTTTTGCTCAAATTGGCTTCATCGGCTTTGGCCTTGGCGATTGCTAGTTCCTGCGTGCGGGCTTCCACTCGCCTTTCGAGATTTTCCTTGGCCCGTGCCAGCGCGTCGGCCGCAGCCTCTCTTTCAGTAATATCGGTGTAAGTCACCACGATGCCGCCCAAGGGCATGGCGTTGATCCGGACCTCCACGACGCGCCCTTCGACGGACCGCTCATGAAAGGTTTCCATTGTCACCTGGTATTTTGTAACCCGGTCGGTGACCAGTTCTTCAACGGCGGCCGGATTGGACTGAACGCGCTGTGCCATATACCGGATGATTTCATCGAGCGGCGTTCCGACGCGCCCGAATTGCTGCGGCAGCGCCAGAATTTCGCGGAACTGCCGGTTCCAGCAGATAAGGAGCATCTTCTTGTCGAAGACGGCCAAACCCTGGCCGACATGATCGAGGGCGGTCTGCAGCAAGTCGCGATTGTATTGGACCGCTTCCGAGGCTTCGTCGAGGAGCCTTAGCGCCGATTCCCTGCCAACGTTCAGCCGGCGCAGCATGAGGGACATAACGAGGCGGGACG
>CAZCIF010000127.1:8202-10514 GCA_964498645.1 uncultured Rhodomicrobium sp.
AGCTCCAATCGCGCTCGCCAGCAGATTCTCCGCAAATCTCAGGCAGTGCATATCTCCCTTGCACCCTTTGGGGTCGATGCCCCGGATGGCCATGTATTCGGCGAAAGAGCGCCTCGTCCGCTCTTCCCCCAAATATCTGGCGACGGTGGACATCAGATCGTCCAGCGGAACGCTTGTACGCCAGGGCCTGAAGGCGGGAGTAGCCAACTGCTGGGAGGTATCCTCGATGAAGATATTGGTTTGAAGCCTTTCGATAGGCTCGAGCGGCCGCAGGAGCGAAACCGAGACCAGGGCGAAGACGTTGGCGAACACGCTCCAGACCACGCCATGGGTGAGATGATCGAAGTGCAGGTAGAACAGCATCTCCGGCCGCAGCATGGTGAGACCGAAGGGGCCGTCCTTCAAAAGTGCCGCGCCAAATGCGGTGTCACCGATCAGTTTCGGCAGCAGCAGCGTGTAAGCCCACACCGCAAATCCGGCGAGGATGCCCGCGGCGGCGCCGCGCGCGGTGGCCCGGCGCCATATGAAGCCGATAAAGAATGCCGGGGCGAGTTGAGCGATGGCTGCAAAGGAGAGAAGCCCGATTTCGGCAAGGGGAGATTTTTCAAGTTTATCGTAGAGGCCATAGGCGAGCAGGATGATGGCCAATATGGACGCGCGGCGTATGTTCAATAAAAGTCCGCTCATGTCCTGATGCTTTTCGGCAGCCTTCGAGCGGCGCTTCAGGATAAAGGGCATCAAGAGATCGTTGCAGACCATGATCGAGAGAGCGACCGTCTCCACCACGACCATGGCTGTGGCGGCTGAAAGGCCGCCAAGAAAAGCAATAAAGGTAAGAATCTGGCTGCCACTGTGCAAAGGAAGCGCCAGCAGGTACATGTCTTGAGGTACTGAGGTGCCTTTGAACATTAAGGTGCCGGCAATTGCGACCGGAACCACAAAAATGTTGATCACGATGAGATAGATCGGGAAAAGCCAGACCGCTTTGCGCAGCTCTTCCTCGGAAACATTCTCGACAAATGTGACGTGAAACTGCCTCGGCAGCAGAAAGATGCAGGCGAAGCTAAGCCAAGTCACGGTCAACAGCGTCCCGCCGTGAATCCCGTTGCTGAAGAGGTTCACTATTTCGGGCTTGGAGGTGGCCTTGGCGATGAGAGGGCCGGCGCCGCCGGACAGGATGAAGACGATGCATGCGCCAACTACAAGAATGGCGGCGAGCTTGACGACGGACTCGACCGCGACCGCCAGCATGAGCCCCCGCTGATGCTCGGTGGCATCAGCGTGACGCGCGCCAAAGAGTATGGCGAAAGCCGCGAGGACGAGCGAGATCACCAGATCCATGTCCACGTGGGGCAGATTGGTGATGACGCTCGCGTCCAAATCCGGATGCCCGAGGAGGAGCGTGGTCGACTGAGAAACGGCCTTGAGTTGCAAGGCGATGTAGGGCAGGACGCCAACCACCGAGACGATGGTCACAATCGCTGCGACAGCGGGATTTTTCCCGTAGCGCGCCGCGATGAAATCGGCAACCGAGGTAATATTCTGCGCCTTTGCCAGTAAGATAATTCTGCGCAAGAGCGGCGCGGCCAGCGTAAATGCTGCAATCGGGCCAAGATAGACGGCGATAAAATCGAGCCCTTTATGGGCTGCCGAACCAACGTTTCCAAAGAAGGTCCAAGATGTACAATAGACTGCAAGAGCAAGCGCATAAACATAAGGGCGTTGTTTCAGCGCGGTTTGCTTTTTTCCCGCGCGGTCACCCAAATAGGCGATACAAAACAGCGCGCCTATGTATAGAAAGGAACAGCCAATTATGACCCAGCCGTTGATCATGCCTTACTCTTGCTAGGGTCCGGGAAGGAGTGCTACTGCGATGACGGTCTTCTAGTCCGTCCCGCTCGTGCGGGGATAAGACACTACACCATCCGCAAGCAACGTGCATCATTTCTGTTCAACCGTTTCCTCCTGTATTCTAAACATGTTGTAATGCATTCCAGCTTCCACGTATCGTTAAAATTCTTTATCCCGCACCTTCAAGAATGGCTTCAATCGCAACAGCGATATAATTCTAGCCGCGTACTGCATGGAAGCCAAAAAAACTTCGGTTCCAGCAACGGGAAAAGGTTTCCAAAAGGCACCTTATACCAAATCCGGCTGAATGGTTCACCGGTCGCGGAGACAATGTCTGATCGCGCACCCCTCACCCGGGAACGTTGCCGCACGCTCTGTGCCTTGTTCAGGCGTCCCTTCTCCCCATGGAGACCTTTGCAAAACAGCATATCCCTCATGGTTCGAGACGGCCTTCGGCCTCC
>CAZCIF010000128.1:0-10464 GCA_964498645.1 uncultured Rhodomicrobium sp.
TTCGCCGCGGAATCGCGGGCGAGCAACAGGAGTCACTCAATCCGCACGGCGGTATTACTCAAAGCGGAGATCACGCTCGACGCGCAGCTCGAAGGATAAGGAGGCAGCTCATCCCGCAGCAGACCCAACGTCATTGCGAGCGAAGCGAAGCAATCCAGAGCCAAGTCTCCGGCCCGGCACGCTCTGGATCGCCACGGCGGCTAAAGCCGCCTCGCGATGACGGCGCTGGCCGCGCTCAGAAAATCCCGGCTGACTTCATGCTGAGGTGCCCTTCGCGGCCAAGGATGATGTGATCGTGGACGGTCACGCCAAGCTTTGACGCGACCTCGACGATCTGCTTCGTCATGTCGACATCCGCCTTGGATGGCGTGGGATCGCCCGACGGATGATTATGCGCCAGAATAATCGCGGAGGCCGAAAGCTCAAGCGCACGCTTCATCACTTCGCGCGTGTATACTGGCGTGTGATCGATGGTGCCGCGCGTCTGCACCTCGTCGGCGATCAATTTGTTGCGCCGGTCCAGAAACAGAATTCGGAATTGCTCGCGGTCCTCGAACGCCATCGCCGAGCGAAGGTAGCCTATTACTGTTGACATGGCGGCCAGCACGGGCCGTTTCTTGACCTCGCTTTGCGCGGTCCGGAGGGCGGCGGCCTGGATAACCTTGATCTCGGTCACGGCCGCGCCGGTTACGCCTTCGATTTCCATGAGGCGCTCCGGCGCCGCCGCTACGGCTTCGGCGAACGAGCCGAACCGGGAAAGGATCTCCTTGGCCAATGGCTTTACATCGCGGCGGGGAATGGCGCGGAAAAGAATCAGTTCCATCAGTTCGTAATCGGGAAGCGCCCCTGCCCCGCCTTCGCGAAAGCGTTTTCGCAACCGGTCGCGATGGCCCCAATAATGCGGGATGGGTTTTGGCGGCTGCGGCGGCGGAACATCGGCCCCCGCCTCAAGGGAGAGCAATTCGAACAACGGGCTTTCTTCAAAGCTGCTCGCCATGGGAAAACAGGACTCAACGTAAAACGGCGCCCGCAGCGCAAGGGCGCTACTATTACCAATGGATAAGATAAGCACTATTTCCTAGAAAAGAAAAGCTACAATTGTACTGGATAGGGAGGCTTATGCCATCCGCGCGGGCTATAGGTGAAGACCTCGACGCCCGTGGAGGTTACGCCCACGGTATGCTCGAACTGCGCGGAGAGCGAGCGGTCGCGTGTTACCGCCGTCCAACCGTCCGGGAGCATCTTCACATGCGGCTTGCCGAGGTTGATCATCGGCTCGACCGTGAAGATCATTCCAGCCTCCAGGACGGCGCCTTCGCCAGGCGTACCGTAATGCAGGATGTTCGGCTTATCGTGGAAAACGAGGCCGACGCCGTGGCCGCAAAAGTCACGCACGACGCCGCAGCGCTCGCCTTCGGCATATTTTTGGATCGCATGGCCGATATCGCCTACCGTCGCGCCTGGCTTGATAACGGCGATGCCAAGCATCATCGCCTCGTGCGTCACCTCGATAAGCCGCTCGGCCTTCCGCGAGATTTTGCCCACGGTATACATGCGGCTCGAATCGCCATGCCAGCCATTGAGAATGAGGGTGACATCCACATTCAGCACATCGCCTTCGGCAAGCACCCGCGAGCCTGGAATGCCGTGGCAAACGATGTGATTGAGGGAGATGCAGCAAGACTTGGGATACCCCCGGTAATTAAGGGTCGCGGGAATGGCCCCATGTTGCATGGCGAAGTTGAAAACGAGCTGATCGATGGATTCTGTCGCGATACCTGGCCTGACATACTCCGCGATCAGGTCGAGAGCCGCCGCGGCGAGTTGCCCAGCCCGGCGCATCCCTTCGAAACCTTCCGGTCCGTAAAGCCTGATTTTACCTTCGTTCGCGAACCTGAGCGGCGCGCCGTATTCCGATCCGTGCATGGCGATGACCGAGCGTTGCGCGCTCTTTTCCAGTGTTTCTTGCGTTGTTGTACGCGGCTCCCCTGCTGGCAAAGCCGGGCGGCGCGTCGATAGCGATCCCACCGCAGGAATATGGCAGCACTCCATCGAAGTCTCAACACCCCGGCTTGCTTCGATTCATCAAAAGGATGAGCAGAGGCTTGCGTTGATTTCGCCGGGCCCCGGCGTATATCAGATGCGGGGCGTTTGCGTTTTGCGGCCGGGGGAACTCACGATCGTGAGCCTGGGTGTTCCATCCCATTATCCAACCCGAACCGGGACAACAATGGTCCTGGATAAGGAGTTCGCGGATCGCCTCCGCGAAGCTCCCCGCTTATGCGCGAGAAACTGTAAGAGAGATTGGAATGAATGTAACTGTACTGCGTAACGGCTTGCCCGCGGAGGAAGTCACGGCTGCCGTCCTTGTTATTGGCGATGAGATTCTCTCCGGGCGGACCAAAGACCAGAATACCGGTTTCATCGCCAGTCATTGCACCGAAATCGGGATACGGTTGAGAGAAGTCCGCGTCGTTGCCGATTGCGAGGATGCGATTATCGCAGCCGTGGACGGCTTGCGCCGGACCTATAGCTATGTGTTCACGACGGGCGGAATAGGTCCGACACATGACGACATTACCGCCGACGCGATAGCGCGGGCATTCGGCGCTTCCATCGATGTCGACCCGCGAGCGGTCGCGCTCCTTCGCGAGCGCTATGCCGAAGCCGATCTGACACCCGCGCGGCTGCGCATGGCGCGCATTCCGGCCGGCGCAGAGCTGATCGAGAACTCCGTCTCCAAGGCACCGGGCTTCATGATCGGGAATGTGATCGTCATGGCGGGAGTTCCCGCCATCATGCAGGCCATGCTGCACGCAGTGACGCCCAGGTTACGGAAAGGAGCGAAGCTTCTTTCGGATAGCATCCGGGTCCGTGCTCCAGAAGGAATGGTTGCCGGCCCGCTTGCCGATTGCCAGCGCGCTTTCCCAGATGTGCCCATGGGCAGCTACCCGTTTTTTGAGGACGGGCGCCATGGCACAAATCTCGTCTTGCGCTCCACGGATCAGGCTCGCCTCAAACAAGCGAAGGCAGACCTTGTTGCGCGCTTGCCGGTGGAGGTCAGCCTTTCCGGATAAAGATGCGAAGGACGCCGCCCTCCAGCGTCTCCACCGAGAGGAACTCGCATCCCGAAGCCTCGCAATAATCCCTGAAGTCCTGCTCTGCTCCCCGGTCGGTGGCGAGGATCGCCACCTTCTCGCCGGCTGGCACCGCGCGCATCAATTTGCGGACTTTCAGCACCGGAAGAGGGCATTTGAGGCCGCTTGTGTCGATGGTTGTGCCGTCCATGGCCCTGGCGGTATGCTGCCGTCACAGTAGAGGCGGCATCCTTCGCTATTCTGCTGGGCTCGCTGCCGCGCGCCGTTGCCGCTCTTCCTCACGTTTGTCCTTGGCGCTCTTCCCCTGCATCTTCACCGTTACGAGAGTGAAGGCCGCCGTCAACGCTACGATGAACACACCGATACCGATCCAGTGAGTGGCGCTCAATTCACCGAAATCCCGGATGCTCTTGGCGAAAACGTACCCTGGTAAGAGCATGAACGGCACCCAGGCGGCAGCCGAGGTAACATTCGCGATCTGAAAAGTCAGGTGCTGCATGCGCATGATACCGGCAACGAGCGGGATGGTCGAGCGCACAGGGCCAAGAAAGCGTCCGATAAAGATCGAAAGGAACCCGTATTTCCGGAAGAAAAGCCGCGCCCGCGCAACCGCCGTTTTGTTACGGTTGAGCGGCCAATGATGCACGACGCCGGGCCCGATCCAGTGGCCGAGCCAATAGGTCACGGCATCGCCCAGCACGGCTCCCGCGATGGACCAGCCGATCACGGTCGCAGGGTCCAATACGCCCTTTTGGATGAGGCCGCCCGTGAACAGCATCAGCGCGGTTGCCGGGAAAAACAGGCCAACGAGAACGAGGGACTCGCCAAACGCAACAAGCCCTAGAATAGGTCCAGCTAAATCGCGATGCTCAAGCAGGAAAGCTTGAATACTGGCAAGCATGTCCACGAGATCCCTTTCTATGCGATGACGGCCATAGCTTATTTCGATTTCTTAGGCTTGCTTTCTTTCTGCCAACACGGATCGTCCATGAGCCCGCAAACCAGTACGATGGCTCATAATTTCCGCGTCCCTCGCTTGCCCCAGTTGCCCGTGCCCTGGCCGCAGATCTTTTTACATGGCAAAGGCGGCGCCTTTTCGCAATCCAAATCGCCGGTTTAAAGAAGAACAACACGCTTTATCGCTCCGGTTTCCCGCGCAAAAGGCCGCGAAAAGGGTCAGGCGGCGTGCCGCTGCAAGAGCCTTGCAAATTCCTCCCTGGCTTTCGGCATTGGCCTTCCGGTTTCGCTAAAGACATGAGTGTCGAGGAAATAGCCGGTCATGGTCAAGCCAGCTATAATGTCGCGCTCACCTGGGTTAGCGGCCTCGGAGCCGATTAAAAGGAAACCGGGCAAAGGCAGAAGTTTATCGCGATAGGGTTCGCCGGCTTCCCGCGTCACGGCTTGGCCGGAGCGCGGGGAGACATAGGCAAGATCGTCGCTGCGCCCCGTGGCGGCGCATTTCGACAGATTGAGGCCGAACCCTAGCTCATGGAGATATCGCAGCTCGAAGTGGACGAGCGAGGCAGGAAATACCGCGCTGCCGGCGCGCTGAAGGCATTCGAGCGCCGCGCCGAAAAGCTTCGGATGGGGATCGCGCTCGGGAAGAACCTGCAAAAGCGCCGCCAGGGAATTAACGCCGGCAAGCGCGAGCTGATCGTCGAGCACGCGGGCGGCGATCGCCTCCGTCAACTCTACGGTATAAACGCCAAGCTGATCGTCAAGGCGCGCGCGCCACTCCACCTTGAGGGCGTTTCCGGTCTGCAGGATGGGCCGGATGCGCCGGGAGCGCCCGCCCTTCACCAGGCCGTGCGTGCGGCCATTTTCGCGCGTGAAAATGTTGGCGATGACGCTTGTCTCGCCAAAGGGGCGGCCCGATAGGAAAATGCCGTCGTCAGCCCATCTCATGTGAAACCGCAGACACCCCGCCTGCTTCCGCAGCCGTCATCGCGAGGCGCGTTAGCGCCGTGGCGATCCAGGAACGGTGGGCACAGCCCTTGCATTTGTTGCCTCTTGATCGGCTCGGGGCTTTGCCCCTCGCAATGACGAGGCGCGAATGAAACAATCTCTTATATCACAGTTAACCTATGTTGTTCGCTTTTCCAGGCCGTCCCGCCCGCCGGTGCGCCGGGCGCTATGAAATGCGATTGGATAAGCAAGGGGGCGAGTGTCACCGGTGCATGCGCTCAAGGGATAAGACCGCAGCACCCTGTGAGGGGACGGTAGCCTGTTGATGCAAAAGGCCAAAAGGGTGCATCGCAATCAGTCGCACGCGCAGTTTGCCCCGCGGCAAATTTGTGTAAACCAAAGCGGAAAGTCAGGACAGCTCCCGGCGCGTGTGCTAGTAAATGCTTATCTGAATGCGACGGGAGGACACGGGAGAAGCAAAACGGTCACAGCGCGGATTTCAGTTTGTATTCATCACTTTAATGGTTAGTAAAGCGAATGTCTATTGTAATAGAACGTCTACATCGGGAAACTGCGGCTCTTTTGCGTCCGATTTCCCGGATTCGGGGGGTATACCGGGTATGCCGCGTAATAAATCGCGCCTTTCTGAACTCAGGTGTATCGCCAATCAAAACGACATGCATGGTCGATAATGCTTTAATAACTGTTGATCTTCGTTCCCATACTGAATGGTATACCTTCTACAGTGGTCGCTATGACGAGCCCGAAATCCAACTGATCAAGGCATTGCTAGCCGAGCACGGAAACTTTCTTGATGTCGGCGGCAATATTGGGATTTACACAATTCGGGTTGGCCGAATGTTGGCGACAACGGGCAAAAAGGTGTATTGCTTCGAGCCGGTACCGGCTAACCGCGCGCGTATCGAGCAGAATATTAGATTGAACAGCCTCGAATCAATTGTGTCGGTATACGATGTCGCACTCTCGAATACCGAAGGCGCGATTGAAATGGTTCTCCGTGAGGACTTTTGCGCCGGGGCAGAAACTGGCAATGCGTCTATAGCCATTTCTGAGGAGGCGGATGGCTCCTTTAATAGAATTAAGGTGCGTTGCATTCCATTCGACGCGGCACGGCGCGAGTTTGGTATCGAACCAATTTCCGTATTGAAGGTTGATATCGAGGGTCAAGAAGATCAATTCTTGCTGGGCTCGCAACAATTGCTCAACGATGATCGTCCGGTAATTTTCACAGAGGTAAACCCTTGGTTTTTTGAGAAACGCGGCCTCGATGTCGAAGACGCATTCGTGAGTGCCTTGCCGATCGATTACCGCAGATATCGGCTAAGCGACATCATATCAGGCTTGTTCTTGCCACTCAAAACGTTCTCTGAGACAAAAGGAATTGCAAACATAATCTTGGGCGATATTCCATTTGACAAACCAGCCGACTCGCCTAACTAACTCCTTACGATCAGCTTAGGAGTTCATACCGTGGCCTACAATCTCTTTATCGCCTACGACCTCATGTCGCCTGGCCAAAACTACGATGCCGTTCGCGAAAGAATCCGATCCCTGGGAAGGTGGTATCAATTCCAATATTCGCTGTTTTACGTGAAGACAGAACTCAGCGTTCAGGATGCTCATGCGGTCATTCGGCAAGCCATGGATCTCGATGACAAACTTGTTGTTATTGACGCCAATAGTGCCTTCGTCAGCACCTATCCAAAGCCCGATATTGAGGCTGTCAAGTTTGAGTGGTTTACGCCCTAAGGCATTGAAAGAAGGGCCGCCAGAGCCTATCGGTGCAAATTGCGTCACTTGTTTCTCCATGAAAAACCCCGGCTGTTGACCGGGGTTTCTGTTTTCGGATTAGAAAGTTGAGTTAGCGAGCGCCCGCGTAACTAAGCGATAGCTGTTTTGAGCGCGCCATGTTTGAAGGCCGGTTCCGGGTGTCAACCGGCCCATTGTCGAACAGCGCCACTTCCTTCCCTACTGCATCCCAGCCTGTCCTTGATTGGCGTGCAAAGATCTCAAGGTAAGGGCCGCGCGCAAGGCGCTCGATCCGGTCATAAGTTTCATCTGGCTTGCGGCTATGTTCGCGGCGCGGCGAAATGATGAGCCGCCTGACATCCTTGGCCATGCGAGGCGGCTTGCCTCGCGTAGCAAGCAAGCATTGCTCGACGTTCGCCCGCGTCCAGTAGCCAAGGCCGCAGAAGAAATCCGTTTCGGATAGCGCGGTTAGATCAGCCTTCTTGTTTGTCTTAGCCCAATAGAAGGCGACCGTCTTATATTCGAATCCCCATTCTCGAATGAGATCCAAAGCCTTCGGCAAAAGCGGGTCTGTTGTCCAGAGAAACAGCACACAATCCTTTGCGGCGTGCTGCGCTATATCCATTGCTGCAATCTGCTTGAAGTCCATGCACGGGTAATGGGCGACCGCGTTCCGCCCCGTACCCTTTTCGCTGTAATTTCTGCAATTCCCGGGCGGATCGGCGTAAATGACGCCATAGGTCTTACGCGGCTTCGAGCAATTCATGCAAACGGTCCCAGAAATAATCGTTTACTTCCTCGATAGCGTCAACAATAGGGAACTGGAAATGGTCATCCAAATCCTCCCTAATGAGCGAATAGGGCGCTGGAATGGAGCGGACGCCGTAATAGAAGATGATTTTGGCCTCAGCCTTCTGGACTGGATGCCCCTTAGCCTTGCCGTAGCTCTTTAGCAGCATATGCGTGCAAAGCAGGTCGCGCATGACTGAGCGGATCTTGCCGGAATCGAAATTCCCGTTCCCGCGCTTGACCTCGTAAGCGCGAAGGCCGCTATCCACTTCATCGAACACAATGAGGTCGATCTGAAGCGTTCGCTTCAATGCCCCATATGGCAGATCGGATAAGAGGCAGTCACCCGGTGAACTCGTGCCGAAAGCCGTATCTGCTGCTGGGGATACGGCGAAGGCGGCTTCCGTCCAGACGGAAAGCCGGTTGTTCTGCCGCAAGCGCTCGATCAAGGCGCGCTCAATGATCTTGCCGTGCCGCTTATAAGCGGAACTCACAATGCTTGTGGCTCTGGCGTATTTCCGGCCAGCGATAGGATCATCGCGGAACTCGACTTGGGCTAGCGCTCGAATGGTATCGTCAACAAGCGGCTTTACGGTGGGCAAACAAGACACGAAACACCTTTGACGCAATACGGGCAATTGCGTCAGCTAATCACGCCTCCGCCTTAACCTCAAGCGTTTAACGCTTGTTCGCTTTCGTGACCTTTTTGACCTTCCGCTTCTCGACCGTTTCCGGTGGCGGCGCTTCTGTCAGCTTCTTAAGCTTTGCGCGGAATGCAGCTTCGTCATCGTCGCATTCAAGCTCGCGGGCGGCTTCAACGAACTTCTCATGCTGCGACTTCTCACCTAGTTCGGTTTTCTTTTTCTTCACCATGCCCGAAGCTTACCGGATTCCGCTAGGATTCTCAAAACCTTATAAAATTCAATTCTTAGATCTTGACGTGAACTGAATGATTCACGATCCTCGTTGCGCTAATGAAGAAGCCGCCAGTGGATCAGACTGACGGCTTCTCCTTGTAGCGTCCTGAAACCCTAGGCCGGTCGCAGGATGCCGATTGGCAATCACCACCGTAAACTATCCGAGTCGTGCGTTCAAGAGTGTGCGTCTTGCGCCCGGCCGGCTATTTACATGGTGAAAACATGCCCGTCACTGCAGATGCGAATGCTTCCGAAGAGGAAGCAATACCTTATCGTTTTGTTGCGTACATTGATGAAGCTGGCGATCAAGGCTTCGTCTTCCGAGAAAATCCTAAGGGCGGAAGTTCTCGCTGGTTTGTCCTTTCCGCGGTTATCGTTACCAAAGAAGCAGACACAAATGTCCTGCCGTTGGCACGCGACATCCGAAAGCGGATTGGCATCGGCCCTAAAGACGTCATTCATTTTATGCATCTAGGCCATGAGCGAAGGGTCTCAATCGCGGACGCCATTTCTCGCGCCAATCTCGACATAGTAAGTGTTATCATCAACAAAAAGGAAATATCAAATCCAAAGATTTTCTCAGGCGCAGGCTTCAGGCTCTACTTTTATGCAACGAGGCTTCTTCTTGAACGCATCTCATGGTTGGCGCGAGATGCAGGAGCCAAAGCGTCTGGACCTGTGAAATTAATTTTCGAACACTGCAGGAATCTGAATTACGATGACATGAAATCTTACATTGAATTTCTGCGCGGCCGCACCCCTGAGCGAACCGGGCAATTTGGGGACTTGGCTCCAGGACCAATAAGGATTCATTGGCCGACCATTCGCAGCGACCTGTTTGAGATTCATGAAAAGACGAAATATGCAGGCCTGCAACTGGCTGACTGCGCGGCGTCCTCCATAAAATGCGCTCTTGAACTAAGCCCATATGGCTTTACAGAACACCGATACGCCAAAATAATAAAGCCTCGCGTCAACCAGAGGCGAGGCAACTACACAAGCTATGGTCTCAAATTCTTCCCTCACGCACCCAGTATGCACTGGGTGCGGAAGTACTATAGCTAGGATGTGAACCCCCGGCTCAAGCGGTCCGCCACTACGGCTGCCATTTCTGGCCTTGAGTAACCCCGGCGCATGTCCACGCCACGAATATAACAAGAACCTGCGCGGCTGTCAAGGCCGCGCATTTATTTCTTCGTTAGTTCTGCGATACGTCAATCGCTTGCCTTTGACGCCTTCAAGTGCCTTCATGGCACGTGCCTTATCATCTATGCCTTTTGCGATACGGTTGTTATAGCGGAAGTCAAACTCGGCAAGGTACCTATGTAAGTGCTTCTCAGCGCAGTGTTGGTAAACACCCTTCATGCCGCGCTTGAAGATGGAGAAATATCCCTCAAGGGTGTTCGTATGCACGGCGCCGCGAACGTATTCCTCTTCGCTGTGGCAAACGGTGAAGTGCCATTTGAACTCTTTGCCGATCGGGCCGTAGTATTTGGCCTCATCCGTCATCAGCATGCTCTCCTTGCGAAGGTTCGCGTCCACAATCGGCTTGATGGTTTCGGTATCCGCTTTGTCGATCTGGAAGCTGCGCACTTCCCCGCCGCGCTCGACTAGGCTGAGCGCCGCCATCTTGTGGGAATAGCCGCGTTTGACCTCAGCGCCTTCCTTCTTGCCGATGAAAGTTTCGTCCGCTTCCACATACTTGCCGGCCCCGCCCATCGTCGTTGCAAGGTTGCCGGCACGCATGGCTTCGCGAATGCGATGGCCGACAAACCAAGCCGTTTGCAGCTTGACCTCAAGAACGCGGCTGAGCTGGTTCGCGCTGATGCCCTTCTTACTTGAGCACATCAGGTGAAAGGCTTGCAGCCATTGGTGCAACGGAAGGTGCGAGCTTTCGAAAACCGTCCCGACGCGAACCGTGAACTGCTTCAGGCACTTGCCGCACTTCTTGAGGCCGTGGCGCTCGACGCCTTCCGGGTGCTTCT
>CAZCIF010000129.1:0-10415 GCA_964498645.1 uncultured Rhodomicrobium sp.
GCCGACGCGATCGTGCTGTCCGGCGGATCGGCATTTGGGCTGGATGCTGCAACGGGCGTGCAAAGTTTCTTACGCGAGCGAGGGCGCGGCTTTGCCGTGCGCACGGCTCGCGTGCCGATTGTGCCCCAGGCGATCCTTTTCGATCTCCTCAATGGCGGCGACAAATCGTGGGGACGCCATTCCCCATACCGGGACATGGCCTACGAGGCAGCTTCTGCAGCCGCGCCCGGCTTCGAACTGGGTTCCTCCGGCGCCGGCTCCGGCGCGATGGCCGCCGCAGGCCGGGGCGGGCTTGGCAGCGCATCAGAGCGGCTTTCCGGTCTTCCCGGCGAGGCGGGTACGGATATCGCCGTTGGCGCGCTTGCGGCAGTGAATGCGGTTGGCGCCGTCACGGTCGCGGACACACCATATTTTTGGGCCGCCCCTTTCGAGCAGGCAGCCGAATTCGGCGGCTTAGGCTCGCCGCATCCCTGGCCCGCGGGTGCGGACCGGCCTCAATTCAAGTTCCCGCTCGCGGAGCGGGGGAACACGACCCTCTGCGCCGTGGCAACGGATGCGGCCCTCACCCATGCCCAATGCAAGCGCCTCGCGGTGATGGCGGCGGCAGGAATGGCGCGCGCTATCGTCCCGGTTTTCACGCCGTTCGATGGCGATATCGTTTTTGCCTTGGCCACCGGGAAAGTCCCGCTCGCAAACGCGCAACTCGCCCTGCCTTACATCGGCGCTGCCGCCGCGAACTGCGTGGCGCGGGCCATCGCTCGGGGCGTGTTTGAGGCAAGAGGCAGCTTGCCGGATGGCACGCTCTGCTATCGCGGCCTTTTCGCAAGGACTTAGATGCGCTATGAGGAGAGTCGCATCGCTTTTGGCCACGTAAGATGGCGGCAGAATGAGCATTTTGGCACGCACCCCGCGGCTTCTTTTTCTCGATTCGGGCCTTGGCGGCCTGACGGTTCTGCGTGCGGCAAGGCAAGCCATCCCCGAGGCGCATATCCGCTTTATCGCCGATGACGCCGGCTTTCCCTATGGCTTGAAGACAGAAAGCGTTCTCATCGCCCGGCTTGTCTCTCTGATCGAAAAGGCCGTCGCCGATTTCATACCCGATTGCATCGTCCTTGCGTGCAATACGGCGTCGACAATCGCTCTTCAGGTTTTGCGGGACACATTCACGGTTCCCATCGTTGGAACGGTCCCGGCGATCAAACCGGCGGCCGCTCTTACCAAGAGCGGACTCGTATCAGTGCTTGCAACCCCCGGCACGGCTGGCCGCGAATATACCCGCGCGCTCATCGAAAAGTTTGGAGCAGGTGCGCGTTTTACGCTCGTTGGGGCGCCTGCTCTTGCCGGAATCGCCGAAGCCTATGCGAGCGGGGCGGCGGTTGACGATACCGCGATCGGCCAGGAGATCGCGCCTTGCTTCATCGAAAGCGGCAGCGCAAGAACCGATGTGGTGGTGCTCGGCTGCACCCATTATCCGCTTCTCCTGGATAGACTCGATGCGCTCGCGCCCTGGCCCATCATCTGGCTCGATCCGGCGCCGGCCATCGCACGGCGGATCGCCAATGTGCTGGCGGAAGCGGACCACATCGTCGGCGTAGGTGCAAAACGCGGCTCGGGTGAAATTCAGTTCACTTCCGGCGGCAGCCCATCCCCTGTCCTGCTCGCGCTTCTGCAATCGTATCAACTCAGCACCCTGCCGTTCGAGGCGGCCTTCGCAGCTTAAACGAGACCCTTCATGATCCCGCGCTATTCCCGGCCTCAAATGGCCGCTATCTGGTCCGATCAGTCGAAATACGAAATCTGGCTTGAGATCGAGACGCTCGCAGCCGAAGCCATGGAGCAGCTCGGGCAAATCCCGGCAGGCATTTCGAAGGCGTTGCGCGGGCGCGGCGCGTTTGACATCGCGCGCATCGACGAGATCGAGCGGGAGGTCAAGCACGACGTCATCGCGTTTCTAACGAGCGTCGCCGAGCACGTAGGACCCGAAGCGCGTTTCATGCACCAGGGCATGACCTCATCGGACGTGCTCGATACTTGCCTGGCCGTGCAGCTCACCCGCGCCGCTGATATTCTGCTGGCGGATCTCGACGCGCTTCTGGAGGCGCTCAAGCGCCGCGCCATCGAGCACAAATATACGATTACCGTGGGCCGGAGCCATGGCATTCACGCCGAGCCTACGACCTTCGGGCTGAAGCTCGCCTTCGCCTATGCCGAGTTCCGCCGCGCCAAGGAGCGGCTTTTGCGCGCGAAGGAGGATATTGGAACCTGCGCCATTTCCGGCGCGACCGGCACTTTCGCGCATGTCGATCCGCGTGTTGAGGCTTATGTGGCGGAGAAGCTCGGCCTCAAGCCCGAGCCGGTCTCGACACAGATCATTCCCCGTGACCGGCATGCCGTGTTCTTCGCGACGCTCGGCGTTATCGCCTCGTCCGTGGAGCGGCTCGCGACCGAAATCCGCCATCTGCAACGCACGGAGGTCGGCGAGGCCGAGGAGTTTTTCTCGGAGGGCCAGAAAGGCTCGTCGGCCATGCCCCATAAGCGCAATCCGGTGCTGACGGAAAACCTCACGGGGCTCGCCCGGCTCGTGCGCGGCTACGCCCTGCCCGCCATGGAGAATGTCGCGCTTTGGCATGAGCGCGACATCTCGCATTCTTCGGTGGAGCGCATGATCGCGCCGGACGCGACCGTGACCCTCGACTTCGCGCTCGCCCGCCTCGCCGGCGTGATCGATAAGCTCGTCATCTACCCGGAGCGCATGCGGGAAAACCTCGAACGCGGAGGCGGCCTCGTCCATTCGCAGCAGGTGCTGCTCGCGCTCACTCAAAAGGGGATCAGCCGCGAGGACGCCTACCGCCTCGTGCAGCGTAACGCCATGCGCGCCTTTCGCGGCGAGGGATCGTTCCTCGATTTTCTGAATGCCGACCCGGAGGTTAGCGCGGTGCTGTCTCCGGCTGAGATAGAAGCGCTGTTCGACGTGCGCTTCCACATGCGCAATGTGGACGCGATCTTCGCGCGGGTTTTCGCGCTTGCGCAAGCCTAGCTGAAAAAGTTTTTCTTCGAACAGGGAATAAAATAGTTGCTTCCTATTTTTTGAATCCAACCATTCTGTTGCAAATTAGAAACAGCTTCAATCGTGAAGTCCCAGCAGACTAAGCATTTATAATTATTGATAAGTTATTTAGCCCACCGCCAATTCGCATTTCTTTCGCAGCAGAAGAAGTTGCCGCGCTCGCAGACTACAACTGATAGTTAGTAGCAAGTAATTGCATAGGCTCTCCTTATGCGAGGCGGGGCACGACTACATTTGAATCGATGGGGGCGAGGGAAGCCATATGAAGATCAAAGCAGGGATATTTGCGGCCGTAGCGCTCGCGATCACAAGCCTTGCGGCGCGGGTTCAAGCGGGTGATTTGAGGGATGTGCCTTACGTAGGCGTGTCCAATTGGTCCGGCTATTATGTTGGCGGCAGTTTGGGCTTTGAGCGTGCGAGCATCGATATGTCGACCAGCATTGCCGGGATCCCCATCAGCGGATCAGGCAGCGATACTCAACTGACGCTGGGCTTTCTCGCCGGCTATAATTGGCAGCAGGGCAACCGGGTGTGGGGCATCGAAGGGGATATCAACCCCCTCAGCGGTTTCGATTACCTTGCCAGCATCCGCGGCCGCTACGGCGTGATCCACAATAACTGGCTGTATTATGGCACAGCAGGCATCGGCTTTGTCGACTCGGGCGGCAGCGTATCGGTTGCGGGCTACCGCTATGACAGCTATAGCGGTGCCGGACTTGTGATCGGTGCCGGCGCGGAAACCAAGATCAACAGCCGTTTGTCCGCTGGCGTGGAAGGGCTATTCTACATCTTCGCGGAGGACAGTCAGAACCTGATGGGCCTTACGGTGAATACCGATGTCGATGTGTTCACCATACGCGGGCGCCTAACCTATCAACTCGATACGCCGTCCGATTTGCTGAAATAGAGCAGAGTTAACAAGAGCGGGGTCGCCGTCATTGCGAGCGAAGCGAAGCAATCCAAAGCTAAGTCTCTGATGGTGCTCTGGATCGCTACGGCGGCAGAAGCCGCCTCGCGATGACGGTGTTTCCGTTTCTGCCGGCAATCGTCAGAACCGGAATAAGCCATATAGATAGACCGAGTACACCGACAGCAAGGCTCCACCGCGCCAGCGATGGATGGTGCCGGAACTTGCCGGGTAGATCAGTGCCGTAGCTACCAAGCAGAGAACCAGCGCTGGTGCCGCCTCCTTGAACGGAACGGAGATGGGCGCGATCGCGGAAACCACCCCGGCGATGAACAGGCCATTGAAGATGTTGCTGCCGAGAATGGTCCCGGGCCCCACCTCGTCATGGCCGCGTATGCGGGAGATGATCGCGGTCGCCAGCTCGGGTATCGATGTGCCAACTGCCACGATCGTCGCCCCTATGATGAATTCGCTAAGGCCATAAGCTTTGGCGATATCGGTTGCGCCCAGCACGATGAGCTTGCCGGCCGCGATCAGCAGAACGAGACCAACCGCACCCTCGGCCGCCGCACGGTACGGGCGCTTTTCGCCAAGCACAGCCGGCGCAGCGGAGCGCTGTGAGCGCGCCTCGCGAAAAACCGCGCCAAACCAAGCAGCAAACCCTGCGAGCAGCAATACCCCCTCGATCCTGGATAGCCGTCCGTCGAGGAGGAAAACACCGAGGATGACCGGAACCAGCAAAGCGGCTGGATAATCCCTCTTAATGCTATCGCGCCCGGTCTTGACCGGCGCAATAAGCAAGGCAACTGCCAGTATGAGCGCAACATTGACGACATTGCTGCCGAGAATGTCGCCGAGCGAGATTTCCGGCGCTCCCTTCAGCGCCGAGCTTATACCGACCGTCAATTCCGGGCTTGAGGTTGCAAAGGCCGCGACCGTGGCTGCGACGATGCCGGGAGAGATCCGGGCCGCGCTCGCCAAACCGACGGTTCCCTTAACGAAAAGCTCTCCTCCGCCGCCGGCGCAAGCTAGTCCGAGCAGCAGCGCCAAATAACTGTTCACCGGCCCATCCTCCTCGTCAATCTCTAGAGTTTCTAATCTAGTGCGCCGATGCACGAAAGACGATGGAAACCGGCGATGAGCCGCAGTCCCTAAGCCGCGATCAGTGCCCTGATCTTATCGGCGGAAAGTGCGATGAAAATCCCCGCAGCGAAATAGAGCATATCGCCCTTCAGCCCGTAACGCAGCCGGTCGCGCAGGGGCGGGAAAAACGCATGCGCCCAGCTTCTGTGGATCGTGAGCGATTTATAGGTTGTGAAGGCGAAGCTCGCGATCATCTGCACCGACTTGAGGATCACGAACAAGCCCACGAACATGAGAGCGTCGTACACATAAGCCATGGGGATAGCCTCCGGACCCGCTTATTACCAAGCTCAAGCGGCTAGCGAAAAGCGATGGAAACGTAAAGCCGGAATTCGGAGGGTGTTAAGAGGGGGTCCGGCGCTATCGAGGCAGCATTTGCCGGGCCACGGCCGCGAGCCAGCCCGTATCAGTGTTGATGGAGACCACCTGCCAGCCGGTATCGATCATATGCTTCGCGTAGTCGTGATCGTTGGCAAAGATGGCAGTGATCAAACCATGGCTGGCGGACCGTTCACGGATATGCTCGATGGCGCCGAGCATCCCAGGCGACCGGCTATCGCGGCCCCCTCCGCGCGACCTCGAGATCGCGAGGTCGTTCGGCCCAACGCAGATCATGTCCAACCCATCGGTGGCGCTGATCGCGTCGATATTCTCCAGGGCGCGCGCGGTTTCGATCTGGCCGCAGGCGATCGTCCAGCCATTGGCGGCGGAGAAGTAATCGCCCTCGATCAGAAGCCGCGCCCGGTAAGGCCCGATGCTTCGGCCTCCAAGCGGGGGATATTTGACCGCATGCACGAGCCGGGCCGCCTCCTCCGGCGTTTCCACCATCGGCACCATCACGCCCTGCGCGCCCGCGTCGAGCGCGCGCCCGATCAGGCCATAATCCAATTGCGCGACGCGCACCATGGCGGGGACGCCCGCCGCCCTGGCGGCGGTCAGGCACCCGGCCAGCTCGGCCTGTCCCCCGGCCCCGTGCTGCTGATCGATCATCACGGCATGCCAGCCGGCCTCCGCTACGATTTCGACGCCAAGCGGCGAGCCAAGTCCGAGCCATGCGTTTAAAACCGGCTTGTGCGTTGAAAGCAGAGCGCGGAAATCCGGTCTTGCGGAAGTGGACATTGAACCCTCCCTCTGGCCGCCTTGAGGCGCAAGCGAGCGTAAGCTGGCGGAAGGGGGCTGTCTACAGGGCGATGCCGGACAAGGCCGCGTTTGCGAAACAGTTGCGCGTTTCGTAAGCACAGCTTATTGTGCGCTCCCAAAGCCGCCCGGCGCGTTAGGGCATGCCGTGGCAGCTTTAAAGCTTCTCCCACGAAAGCGATGGCAGGCAGCACATCTTAAGCTGCACGGTTCGCCATTCGCCTGCGAGACCAAAACGAAAGGAAGCAAAATGCCCAAGATGAAAACCAAGAGCGGCGTGAAAAAGCGCTTCAAGATTACCGGCACCGGCAAGGTGCTGGCCGCCCAGGCCGGCAAGCGTCACAATATGATCAAGCGTACCCCGAAATTCATCCGCAACGCGCGCGGCAAGTTCGTGCTGGAAGACGGGGACGCCCGTATCATCAAGAAATTTTCGCCCTATGGGCTTGACTGAGCACGATAAGATTGCAACGCTTGAGCTTGGAGATAACCAATGTCACGTGTGAAGCGGGGCGTAACGTCTCACGCCCGTCATAAGGCCGTTCTGAAGCAGGCAAAAGGCTATTACGGCCGCCGCAAGAACACTATCCGCATCGCCCGCCAGGCCGTGGAGAAGGCCGGTCAATATGCCTATCGCGACCGGCGCACCAAGAAGCGCAATTTCCGTTCGCTTTGGATTCAGCGCATAAATGCCGCTGTGCGCGAGCATGGGCTGACCTATGGGCGCTTTATCGACGGCCTGAACAAAGCAGGCGTCCTGATCGACCGCAAGGTGCTGTCGGATCTCGCCATCACCGATCCGGGCGGCTTCGCCGCTCTCGTCGGGAAGGCGCGCGACGCGTTGCCCGCGGAGCTTCGTCCAGCATGAGACTAGCTGAGCTCACGGTTCCCGAGTTGCTCGCCTTGGCGAATATCCTGTTGCGAATCGCTGAGGAGATTCCCAATAGCGACCGGCGGGCAACCCGTGAAGCACGGGACGAAATCGCTTACGTGCTGAAGCTTATCGCCGAGAAGGAGGGCTCCTCGGAGTCCTCCCAAATCCGGCCTGTCCATTGACGTTGGCGAGTTTTCTTCCAGTTTTTCCGGGGGTTTCACCAGCCGGCGTTTCATCTATTACGATCCGAAGCTGTTCCTCTTGACCCCTCATGACAAAAGTGGCAGGCCTGCTAGCAATCGCCTGTCCGGGAACGCCAAATGGACGCTGCCGCCGAAAAATCTCATGATCTCCAAGCTCTAACAAAGCGCCTTCTGGCGAGCGTTGGGAGCGCGCAGGACCTCGCTGCTCTGGACGCCATCCGCGTGTCGGCGCTCGGTAAGAAGGGCGAGATTTCGGAGTTGCTGAAGCAGCTTGGCACGATGGCGCCAGAGGCCCGGAAAAGCTTCGGAGCCGCCGTCAATGTGATGAAAGACCGTGTGGCTGCGGCGATCGAGACCCGGAAGGCTGGGCTTGAAGCCGCGGCGCTCGCCGAAAAGCTCGCCACTGATCGCACCGACATCACCCTCCCTGTCCGTCCGAACCCCGCCGCGGAGGGCCGCATACATCCCGTCAGCCGCGTTTGGGAAGAGCTGATGGTGATCTTCGCAGATATGGGCTTCTCCGTCGCGGAAGGCCCGGATATCGAGACGGACGATAACAATTTCACGCGGCTCAACTTCCCGCCCGGACATCCTGCACGCGAAGCGCACGATACGTTTTTCTTCCCGCCGAAGGAGAACGGCGAACGGCTCCTGCTGCGCACGCACACCTCGCCCGTCCAGGTGCGCACCATGCTTGCGAACAAGCCGCCGATCCGCGTCATCGCGCCGGGCCGGGTCTACCGGATGGATAGCGACCAAACCCACACGCCGATGTTCCATCAGGTAGAGGGGCTTGTCATCGGCCGCGATACCCATATGGGCCACCTCAAATGGGTGCTGGAAGAGTCTTGCAAGGCGTTCTTCGAGGTCGATAACCTCAAAATGCGCTTCCGCATGTCCCACTTCCCCTTTACGGAGCCGAGCGCGGAGGTGGACATTCAATGCGACCGGTCCGGCCCCGAGCTGAAGATCGGCGAAGGCAAAGATTGGCTGGAGATCCTCGGCTGCGGCATGGTGCACCCGAATGTTCTGAAAGCCTGCGGCATCGACCCTGAGGAATGGCAAGGCTTCGCCTTCGGCATGGGCATCGACCGCATCGCCATGCTGAAATACGGCATGCCCGATTTGCGCGCCTTTTTCTCCGCCGATCTGCGCTGGCTGAAGCATTACGGTTTCAGCCCGCTTTCAATCCCATCCTTGGCCGGCGGGTTGCAAGGCTAATCGAGGGGCGGCGCACTGTGCCCCGGCCATGCACTATTGTGCCAGTTTGAAAGCTGTTGCCGGCGGTTAACACAATCGGCAATTAATTTCTCTCAATTTATATCTCTGGTTGACGAAAATCAAAAGCGTATCCTAGGATTGCTGCCGTAAGCAAGGCCGCCACCCGGCGTCAGTTCCAAAAACCAGGATAAATAATATGCAATTGCATAATGAAACTCCTTACATATCGATCGAGATCGAGGAGCTATTTCCCTCCCAGGCCGCACCGCTCATCTCAAAAAAGGCAGCCGATAAATTGCAGTCGCACATGATCACCGGATTTGAGGCAGCTCTCGATCAAGGCATGCGGCCTTTGGATGCGCTGGCCTTAATTCTTTGCTGGGTGTCATCCGAAATGGTACGCATTAGGCTGGAAGGCGCTAGCTCCCCGGTGGCGTAAGGGACTGCATTCAAATGCAGGCAAATGGACAAGCGCCGTTGCGGTGCCGCCTGTTTCGCGTTCTGCTTTTGTGACCGGCATCGGCCGGTGCAGATCTAAATCTTGCGCGGCTGAGGTCTTTGTGGCTCCTTCTTTCCCTGATTCAACTCGATGGGAATAGCCGCTGCCTCATGACCATATCCGTGCATTTGAACGATTTGCCGCAAGGGCTCGATTTCGGCTGCGCCGTCGCGATCGATACCGAGACGCTAGGGCTTAATCCTCATCGCGACAGACTGTGTGTCGTGCAATTGTCGGCGGGCGATGGAAATGCTCATCTCGTCCAGTTCGAGAAAGGCTGCTACGAAGCGCCGAACCTGAAGGCGCTTCTCACAAATCCCGATGTGCTCAAGATTTTTCACTTCGGAAGGTTCGACATCGCGGTTCTCCGCCATTATCTCGGCGCCGTGCCGTACCCCGTCTATTGCACAAAGATCGCGGCGAAGCTTGTCCGGACCTTTACCGACCGGCATGGCTTGAAGGACCTTTGCCGGGAACTCTTGGGCGTGGAGATTTCCAAGCAGCAGCAAACTTCGGATTGGGGCCAGGCTGTGCTCACCCCCGAGCAATTAAGCTACGCGGCTTCCGATGTCCTGCATCTCCATGCGCTGAAAGCGAAACTCGACGCGCTGCTCGCGCGCGAAGAGCGCACCGCGCTGGCGAAAGCCTGCTTCGAGTTCCGCCCTTGCAGGGCTGAACTCGACCTCAAAGGTTGGCATGACGAGACCGACGTCTTCAAGCATTAGGCCGCAGCGGCACCGGAGCGGAAGCAACACACATGGCATATGCCGCAACGCCCGATCGGGAAGATAGGCCGGCGGCGCCAAACTTGAGGGCGCCAGCGGCTGGCATTCGCCACAGCCGTGCCGCGGAATTCCGGCGCGCCCGCCGCCACAGCGTGCTCGTGCGAGTGCTGAAGATGGTCCTTCCGCTTACAGCCGCCGGCATCCTGGGCCTTTATGCACTGCCTTCTTTGCTGAAGACTTCCATCGACAAGGGCCGGGGCACAGCCAGCGTGCGCGGCGTCACCGTGGAAGCCGGCCAGCTCAAGATGATCGCGCCGCGCGTCAAAGGGGTGAATGAAAACGGAGACGCTTACGACATTGCCGCCGAATCTGCGACGCAAGCCGCGAAGAATGCCGAAGTCATGTATCTTGAGAAAATCAAGGGCAAGATGACGGGCCATGACGGCAAAGTGACGGTGCTTGAAGCACCTAACGGCGTTCATAATAGTAAAGCTGAAGAGATGTCCTTCAACAACGGAGCCGTCATTACCAGGGAAGGCGGGATGTCGGCGGTATTTCAAACGGCGACCGCTTTCATGAAGCAGCAAAAGATGATTTCTAAAACGCCTGTCACGGTCCGCCTTCATGAGAGCATGATTA
>CAZCIF010000130.1:0-10387 GCA_964498645.1 uncultured Rhodomicrobium sp.
TTGCTTTGATGGCATTCGTAGGCGGCGCCGTGCTCATTCCCCGTTCGGGCTTGCCGGTGTTTTTGCGCCCAGCGGCGTCATTGCCCTCCGCACAAGCGAAACTGCTGCAGATTGCTGGAACGCTCATCGATGCGCTGCCCGAACCCGCAGCCCTGCTTGGGAGGGACGGCACTGTTCTCTTATTTAACAGCAAGGCCGGCGATCTTTTTGGCGGATTGAAATTGGGCTCTCACATCTCGGGGGCGACGCGCAATCCGCAAGTCCTCGACGCCGTCAAGGATTGCTCTAGGGGCAAGCCCTTGCAAACGGTGATGTTCAGCGATCGCGTCCCCGTCGAGCGGCATATGTCGGCGACCGTTTCGTGGTTTGGCTCCGGAGCCGCACAAGCCCCGTGCATTCTCCTTTTCATCAGGGATTTGACGGAGCAGCGGCGTCTCGATCAGCTCCGCTCCGAGTTCATGGCCAATGCAAGCCATGAGATCAAGACACCGCTTGCCTCCCTTCTTGGATTTATCGAGACGCTGCAGGGGGCGGCGCGTCACGACGAAGCGGCCCGCGACCGTTTTCTGGGCATCATGGCCAAGCAGGGCGGGCGCATGGCGCGGCTTATCGATAATCTCATGTCTCTCAGCCGTGTCGAAATGCGAGCGCATGTGAGGCCGCAGGACATCGTGGCGATTGGAGAACTCGTCTTGCAGACTCGCGATGCGCTTGAGCCGATGGCCGCGGAAGAGAATATCAAAGTGACGGTCCACTCTGAATTGAGTGGCGAAACTGTTCTCGGAGACCGGGATGAGCTTACCCAGGTCTTCGTCAACCTGCTTCATAACGCGATCAAATATGGCCGGAAGGGCGGCTCGGTGCGGATAAGCATGCGCCGCCAGCAATCCGGCGCGGTCCCCATGATCGAAATCGCCATCGAGGACGATGGCCCTGGGATACCGGGCCAGCATTTGCCGCGCTTGACCGAGCGCTTCTACCGCGTTCCTGGCCCCGCCGCGCTGGAAAAGGGGGGCACCGGCCTTGGCCTCGCCATCGTGAAGCATGTCGTAAACCGCCATCGCGGCGAGCTTAGGATTTTCTCGGAAGAAGGCGCCGGATCGAAATTTACGGTGCTGCTCGCTGAGCACACGGCGCTGGCAAAAGCTGAGCCCGGCTTTTCTGAATAGGAATGGAAGCCGGCGCCGCACGTTTACAAGCAACGTTCGTCACTGTCACCGGCCTTTCACGGCCGGCCGTCCTTGTCCTGTGGAATAGTAAAATACATATCAGTTTTCACAGAGGCGGCGGATTATGCGGCGCAGCAACATAGGGCAGGATCGTTATTCTAACTCCGAGTCTAGGCCCGGCGCCTAGCAGGGGTTCGTTGCCTCTTGCAATGGGAAGGAAATCAACTGTGGTGGAGCATCCTGTACGGGCTTACGAGACGGAATTGAAGTCGCTTGACGCGATGATTGCTCACATGGGCGGCATGGCGGAGCACGCCTTGGGGCAAGCCATCGACGCGCTTTATCACCGAGATCCCAATTTGGCGGAGGTTACGCTCGATAATGATCGCGCCATAGACAAGCTGGAGCGCTCTGTCGACGACCTTGCCATCTCGATCATCGCGAGGCGCGGTCCCGTCGCGAGCGATCTTCGCCAAATTATCACCGCCATCCGTATCGCGGTTGATTTGGAGCGCATCGGCGACCTTTCGAAGAACATCGCCAAGCGAGCCATCGCGATTGCGGACGAACAGCACCCGAAGCAGGTCATGACGGGCTTTATGCATATCGGTGAAGCCGCGCTCCGCCAGCTTAAGGATGTGCTCGATGCTTATTCGCGGCGCGATGCCGAGGCGGCGCTGAAGGGCGTGCAGCGCGACCAGGAAGTCGATGCGGTGTACAACTCCCTGTACAGCGAGTTGCTGACGGCGATGATGGAGGAGCCTCAATTCGTCGGCGTGTATGCCCACCTTCTGTTCGGCGCGAAAAACCTTGAAAGGATCGGCGATCACGCTACGAATATCGCCGAAACGGTCTACTATCTGATCAACGGAAAAACGCTCGGCGATGAGCGTCCGAAATCGGACAGCACAAGCCAAACGCTCGTTCTGCGCCACGCTGGAACAGCGAAGGAATAGCGCAAGCCAATGCAGCGGAACTAAGCAATGAATGCTAAGGTCCTAATCGTTGAAGATGAAGAGCCGCTTGCGTTGCTGCTCCAATACAATCTGGAGGCGGAAGGCTTTCGCGTCACGCTTTCAAACCGTGGCGACGAGGCGGAGATCGCCATCAGGGAGGAACCGCCGGACCTCATCATCCTCGATTGGATGCTGCCGGGACTTTCGGGCATCGAGCTTTGCCGGCGGCTGCGCAGCGGCAAGGCTGCGCGCAGCATCCCGATCCTGATCCTGACAGCGCGCGGCGAGGAGCAGGACCGCATCCGGGGGCTAACCACAGGCGCGGACGATTACGTGGTAAAGCCCTTTTCGGTGCCTGAGCTCATGGCGCGCGTGCGCGCAATCCTTCGCCGGGCCAATCCGGAACGGCTTGCCCAGACGCTCGAAGTCGAGGACATCGAGCTTGACCGCGAAGCCTACCGCGTCATGCGTAACGGCCGCGAAGTCCGGCTCGGGCCGACCGAATTCAAGCTGCTCGAATTCATGATGGAAAGCCCAGGCCGGGTCTTCACACGGACGCAGCTACTGGACGGCGTTTGGGGCCGCGACGTTTATGTCGACGAGCGTACGGTAGACGTTCACATCGGCCGGTTGAGGAAAGCGATCAACCGCGGCAAGGAAAGGGATCCCATCCGCACTGTGCGCGGCGCGGGATATGCCCTCGGCGAGAAGTTTCCCGGCCAAAGCCTTCTGGAATAGATACGCGCAGCCGCCTCTAACAGGCATGGTTCGACAGGCTCACCATGAGCGTCAGCCTCATCCTGAGGAGCCGCACAGGCGGCGTCTCGAAGGATGAGGCTGCCAAACCCTCGCGCCCTTCATGGTTCGAGACGGCCTTCGGCGTCCTCACCATGAGGCACAACCTCATCCTTGAACTTGTCGAAGGATGGCGCCAAAAGCCTGGGGTGAGGCAGCGCTACATTTTTCTATGTGTGTAAGGGAGCCGGGTTCGCATGCCCGGCTCCCGCCCCCGCTGGATACTCTATCGCCTAACTCGCCCGGCGCCGCGCGGTTGGGTTATAAGCGATGGCTGAATGATGCTCGCAATAGGGGCTGCCGAAGCCCTTTCTGCGTCCGCAAAAGTGAAAGCCTTCTTCCATGGGATCGCCAATCGGCCAGTGGCACATGGTTTCCTTCAGGTCGATCAGCGTGATCAAGCCTTCTGGCGCCGGATCGAGATCTGGCAGGGCGCGCAGCGGGATCACGGCTGCCGCCCTCCGTTCCTGAGGCGCTTCCTTCAGAGCAGTATTGCCGAATGTCCGGTACTGCATTTGCGCAGACCGGGCCGGGAAAAGCGCGATGTTCGAGCGCGGCCGCGCGGTTCTGATGCGGGATGTGGTCGCGCGGCCCGCAAGGCCAAGCCGGTGCACTTTTCCGATGACGGCATTGCGTGTCACTTCGCCAAGCTTTGTGGCGATCTGGCTTGCACTCAGCCCATCCGCCCAGAGTTTCTTTAAGAGTTCAACACGTTCATCTGTCCAACTCATAATATGTTAGCTCCTCGTTCTGTGCGGCGGATGAACCGCGAATAAGGGACGGGCCGCTGGACGGATGACCAGCGGGGCCACAGGTGCTAACGCAGGACTAGAAAACAAAGGAGCGGCCGGATTACCCTGAAACTACGGGCTAACCGCCGGGTGATACCGGGACCGGAAACACGCTACCTGATACTGATTACAAGCCTCGCGAAACTAAACCGCGAGATGGTGGACGCGAAGCGAGTCGCGATCGGAAGGACTTGCCACCTCTATGTTCGACGATATTTGCACAATTATGCCGGAAGGACAAATTGCCAAACCCTTAAAACCGGCAGATCCAATTCCATTTTAATGTCACTGTGTCTTTTATGCCCGTTGACACCATCCCGAACTCGCGGAAAATGACAAACGAGCATAAGCCGCCCGGCTTCGGAGCGGCTTTTTTTCATTGGATAACGAAAGTGGACACTATGTCTGCGGTGCTTGGAACCTACGCACGGGCAAACGTCGAATTCGAGAGGGGCGAAGGCGCATATCTGTGGACGCCTGCGGGTGACCGCTATCTCGATTTCGCGGCTGGCGTTGCCGTAAATGTGCTCGGCCATGCCCATCCGCATCTTGTCGCTGCTCTGACCGCACAGGCCCAGAAGCTGTGGCATACCTCGAACCTTTATCGCGTCACGGGGCAGGAACGCCTGGCCGCAAGGCTCGTAGACGTGACATTCGCGGACAAGGTCTTCTTCGCCAATTCGGGAGCCGAGGCGATGGAGGCGTCCATCAAGATGACCCGGAAATATCATAGCCACCATGGCCGCCCGGAGCGCTACCGGATCATCACCTTTGAAGGCGCCTTCCATGGACGCACCTTGGCGACGATTGCAGCCGGCAATCAGCCAAAGCACGTCGCAGGCTTCGGGCCGAAGGTAGAAGGCTTCGATCAGGTTCCGTTTGGCGATCTTGCCGCGGTGCGCGATGCGATCGGGGAAGAAACTGCGGGCATCCTCATCGAACCGGTCCAGGGCGAAGGCGGCATCAGGGCCGCGGGCTGGCCTTTTTTGCGCGCTTTGCGGGATCTCGCGGACGAGCACGGCATTCTGCTGCTCCTCGATGAGGTCCAGACCGGAATGGGCCGCACGGGTAAACTTTTTGCCTATCAGTGGTCGGGGATTGAACCCGATATCATGGCGATCGCGAAAGGATTGGGGGGAGGATTTCCGATCGGCGCGTGCTTGGCTACGGAGGAAGCGGCGGCCGGAATGACGGCTGGCTCCCATGGCTCGACCTTTGGGGGCAACCCGCTGGCCATGGCTGCGGCGAACGCAGTTCTGGACGTCGTGCTAGAGCCCAGTTTTCTTCCACATGTTGAGCAGATGGGCTTGCTTTTTAAGCAGCGGCTTGCTGAAATCACTGACCGGTACCCGGGCATAATCGCCGAAGTCCGCGGCGAGGGACTTATGCTTGGACTGGTATGTAAAGTTCCAAATACCGATGTTTCCGGCACGTTCTTTGCGGAGAAGCTTTTGACAGTCACTGCAGGGGGGAACGTTGTCAGACTTCTGCCACCGCTCATCGTGACGGAAACAGAACTAAAAGAGGCATGCGCAAAAATCGACACCGCATGTGCGAGGCTCAATGCTAGACCTTCAGCGTAATTCCGCACTGACAGGGCAAACGGCGCCCCGTCACTTCCTGGATATCGACAATTACAGCACCAGCACGCTGCGGCTGATATTGAACTGCGCTCATTCGCTCAAAAAGACCTTCAAGAACGGCGCCGGTTCCCGGCCGAAACTTGCGGAAGGTGCGACCCTTGCCATGCTCTTCGAGAAGAGCTCGACCCGCACGCGCGTCTCTTTCGATGTCGCCATGCGGCAGCTCGGCGGCGAAACGATTGTTCTCAATCACTCGGACATGCAGCTCGGCCGGGGAGAAACGATTGCCGACACGGCGCGGGTGCTTTCCCGCTATGTCGATGCGATCATGATGCGGGCAACTTCGCATGACACGTTGATCGAACTGGCAAGACACTCCGATGTTCCTGTCATCAATGGCCTGTCCAACAAGTCGCATCCCTGCCAAATCCTCGCCGATATCATGACGCTTGAGGAGAAGAAGGGAAAGGATCTCGAACCGCTGACGGTGACATGGGTCGGCGACAGCAACAATGTCTCGACGTCTTGGATTCACGCCGCCGTCCGCTTCGGATTCACGTTACGGCTGGCAACGCCGAAGCTCCTGCAGCCTTCTTTGAGCTTTATGGAATGGGCGCGTTCGGAGGGCGGCAAGCTTTTCCTCTTTGAGGACCCGGAAGAGGCGGTCGAGGGCGCCGATTGCGTGGTGACCGACGTGTGGGTCTCCATGGGCCAGGAAGCAGGGTCCGCCGAACGCACAAAACTCTTGAAACCATATCAAGTTAATGCGGCCTTTATGGAAAAAGCCGCCAAGGATGCTATCTTTATGCATTGCCTGCCGGCGCACCGCGGCAGGGAAGTCACCGATGACGTGATCGACGGCCCGCAATCGGTGGTATTTGACGAAGCGGAAAACCGGCTCCATGTGCAGCGTGCAATTCTGGCGTGGTGCCTTGAGAAGGTTTGATGGACGGAGATTATGGCAGGGGCGCTTGGGGCACCGGCGCGGATAAGTTCAACGATTACGTTCTTCCTTTCCAATTAGAAGCTTCCGGCGCTCGCGGGCGCCTCATCCGGCTTGGCCCGGCGGTGGACGAAATCCTCAATAAGCATGCCTACCCCGAGCAGGTTCTGCTTCTTCTGGGAGAGGCTGTGACCTTGACCGCGATGCTCGGAGCCGCGCTGAAGTTCGACGGCAAGTTCATCCTGCAGACGCAATCCAATGGCCCGGTGAGCTTCCTCGTTGTGCATTATAGTTCGCCCGGCCATATCCGCGGCTATGCAAGCTACAATCCCGGCGATTTCGTCCGGGCGGTGAATGGCGCCGCGAAGCCAAAGACGCTGCTTGGCGATGGCCATCTTGCCATGACCATCGATCCGGGTGCCGGAATGGAGCGCTATCAGGGCATCGTCGCACTTAAGGGCAGTACGCTGGCCGATGCGGCGCATGAATATTTCGACCAATCCGAGCAGATTCCAACCTTTATCCGGATCGCGGTGGCGCGCCATTACACCGGGCCGGGTGCCGGCGTGCCGGGGCACTGGACCTGGCGTGCAGGCGGCTTGATGGTGCAGAAGCTGACCGCCGAGGGCGGGCGCCCGCGTGGCGACGAGGTGCTGCCGCCTACAACGGTGGAAAGTGACGATGATTGGCGCCGCGCTTTGGCGCTGGCCGCGACCGTTGAGGATCACGAGCTTCTCGACCCGGCTTTGCCGGCCGAACGGCTGCTCTACCGGCTTTTTCATGAGGAGGCAGTGCGCGCCTTCGAAGCGGCGCCGCTTGACGCGCAGTGCAATTGCTCGCGCGAGCGGGTGGAGAACATGCTCGATCAATTCTCGCCGGAGGAGCTTGAGGGTATGGCCGACGGCAACGTCATCACCGTGACCTGCGAGTTTTGCAATACGAATTACCAATTCGATGCCAGCCGCTATCTGAAGCCCGCAGGCGAATAAACGGCGCTTCGAGCGGCTGGCGTTCTTGACCGGCGGACGGAGCGGGGTAGCTATGGACACCACCATGAATGTGATGACTTGCAAGGGCTACGATGCGCTCGTCCAGTATGATGGGGACGCAGAGATCTTTCACGGCGAGGTCATGAATCTCCGCGATGTGATTACCTTTCAGGGCGGTTCGGTAGCAGAGCTTAAGCAGGCGCTTGCGGATTCGGTCGAAGACTATCTCGCCTTCTGCTGGGCGCGAGGCGAGGAGCCCGAGAAACCTTACTCCGGCTAATTCATGGCTCTGGTTGACCCGCCGCTTCGTACACCATAGCAACTATCTAAATAAGAGATCAAAAAATGCCCGACCTGGTCCACAACATGCTGCCAGTGCTGGGCGCAGCTCTGGCTGCACTAATCGCGTGGCTTGCAGCTCACCTCATCGGAAAGCCCATCTTGGCGATCCGCGATGCGCGGCTGGAGGCAATAAGAGTTGCGGAGCGTTACGCATTCGTCTCCAATTCGGCCAGTTTTGAAACCGTGAGCGCTGCCGACAAATCTCTTTTAGATGTCTCGTCGAGACTACGTTCGCTTTCACGCGGGCATGGTTGGCCCGCACGCTTATATTGTCGCTGGGTGGGATACGATCTTGAAGATGCAGCAGGCGCTATTAGTGGCCTTCAGCATATGGCAGGCGAGAATGTCCCTAAACAAATCCGCAAAAATAATTTAAACTTTGTTTACTATTCGCTGAACGCATACAGCCATATTCCTGACGAGGAGCTAACGATACTCAAAGTCGCACTCGAAGAGTGCGAAGCTTCGAAGAAGGCCAAAAAAGTAGCTGCGTTATTTCAACCGTGACGGGGACTTGCGACACGCACTCCCAGTCGCAAACCGCTACCGGTAAATCCGGGTGATCTTGGAACCCTCAAGCGTCAGATTATACATCAGCCCTTGCTGGTCGAAGATGAATCCAACGACGGGGCTTCGAATGGTGTTGGTGTCGATCGCGCCGCCAGCACCCACGGCGATGACGGTCACCGAGCCATCGACGCCTATCTTCCAGCCGTCCGTCCGGTAGAATTGGTCAAGCGCCTCCTCCGTCATGAACATGATGATGACGGACCTCGCCTGGGCCCCGAGCTGGAAGCCGAACGAAGCCGAGACCGTGTTGTAATACCCAGCCGTGCGGCCATGAGCGAGAAGGGCGCCTTCGCCATACTCACCGCCGAAACCGAATCCCGCCTTGACCACCGTTGGAAACACCAAGATCCCCGCGGCCTTGCTCGCGAGTTCCCGGGACGACCTGACGTCGTGAAAGAATTGATCGAGTGTGCCGCGCGCAGAGGCATCGATCTCATAGGACGATCCAGCTCCGGCTCTAGCCATTGGCCAGGCGATCGCGAGCAACGCCACCAGCGCAAAACCTATTGCTTGGTTCTTGGAGAACCGCATCTCATTCCCTCCTCATCGGCAGCAAGTAGCAGGCCGGCGCCGCCGGCCTGCCCCTAGCCAATGTCATAACGGCTCAGTTCTTCACTTATTCCTCAGCCATAGCAAAGGTATAGGTTCGGCTCAAGTCCGGATAGCCAATAGAGGTGAAAGCCGTTGAAGGCTGTCTAGGATAGCGCCCGCTTTTTGTATGCATAGCACCAGCTTTTTGTGTGCGGTGCATTATGAACCGCCTACCAGAATGGCTCTAGCGATATGCAGAAGCCCCCCGGCGCAAGCGCGCGCAGAGGGCGGAAAAAAGGGCCCGTGCGCATTTGACACCTTGATACAGCTTCGACACTAAAGCTAAGTTTAGGCTGCCTTAAACCTAGCTAAATCCTATGCAAGTTTGTCACAATAGCTTTGCAAAATCATGCTAGGTGATTGTGCGCCGCAATATTGAGATCCCCGATGATGAACGTTGTGCCAAGGTGATGCTGGGCATGCAGCCCAGTTATCCGTCGCGGCACGAAAGCCTTATGGATCAGATGGAGGACATATGAAGAGTACGGGTAAGGTGCTGGTCAGCGTTCTCTTATTCGCCGGTGCTGGAGGCATTGCCGCTGAGGCCGCCGGAAGCGAAGCAGCGATATACCACCCGGCCCAAGGCTTGAGCTATCGTTTCGGCTCGAAGCTCGCCGCAGGCTTTTTCCTGCAAAGAGACGGTGCGTGCGCGCTGAGTATTTTCCTGGCTGAAAACGCCAAGGAAGACATGCCTCCGTCACGCCTTCAAGTCAAGGTGGCACCTGGAGACAACGTAAAATTGAATTCAACCGAAGGGGCAGTGCTTGAAATCAAGTGCGGCGCCCAGGGCGCTACGATGGAAGTGAAACAGTTCGCGTCGCCCCGATAGGGGCTCCATTATCATGGCCGGGCTTGACACGGCCACCCAGTTAACACATTGAAATTACGACCTATTGTGCTGTACGCCTCATCCGGGTTCCGTTCCTGCGCGGCTCCTGCTAAAAGCGGCTCCCGGATGTCATATGCATGGCGAGGAAGCCAGTCTTGCTGGAGCGCCTATCCATCACAGCGCTTGAAACATGGGCCCGCGCACAAGATGCGGCGGCGCAGCTGCTCACGCCTTCCATCCGGCTTGGCGTGACCGGCCTTGCGCGATCAGGCAAGACGGTGTTCATTACCTCGCTCGTGCATAACCTCCTTGCCGGCAACGCGCTGCCCTTCTTCGAGCCGCTCGCGCAAGGCCGCATCGTACGCGCTTATTTGGAGCCGCAGCCCGACGACGCGGTTCCCCGCTTCGACTATGAAGGGAACCTCGCCAAGCTCACCGCCGCCGAGCCGCAATGGCCGGAGAGTACAAGGCAAATCAGCGAGCTGCGGCTGACACTTGAATATGAGCCTGCGGGCGCGCTATGGCGCGCATTGGGGACAAGAACTCTTCATCTCGATATCGTCGACTATCCGGGCGAATGGCTTCTCGATCTTCCGCTCCTCGACATGAGCTATGAGGAATGGTCTGCCCAAGCGATCGCACTTGCGCGGGAAGCCGCCCGCGCCACAGCCGCCGCCGGGTGGCTCGCATTTCTCGCGGGCACGGATGCACTTGACCCGCAGGATGAGCAAACCGCGCAGCGGGGCGCGGAGCTTTTCACCCAATATTTGCGCCAATGCCGCGCAGAGGCGCTTTCGCTCTCGAGCTTGCCGCCAGGGCGTTTCCTCAG
>CAZCIF010000131.1:0-6518 GCA_964498645.1 uncultured Rhodomicrobium sp.
TCTGCCGTGGGTGTAGGAGAATTGAGAGGAGCTGTCCTTAGTACGAGAGGACCGGGATGGACACACCTCTGGTGGACCTGTTGTGGCGCCAGCCGCAGTGCAGGGTAGCTAAGTGTTGAAGAGATAACCGCTGAAGGCATCTAAGCGGGAAACTCGCCTCGAAACAAGTCCTCCCTTGAGAACCGTGGAAGACTACCACGTTGATAGGCTGGATGTGGAAGCGCGGCAACGCGTGGAGCTTACCAGTACTAATAGTTCGATCGGCTTCATCGCTCTCATTAGTCAATGCTCACTTGAATCGAGTGAGTTGACGAAAAGAAAATCCAGATCATTCTGAATCTCAAGGCGGCGCAGTTGTTGACTGTGCCAGCGCCTTGAGATCCAAAACATCCTTCGTTTGCCTGGTGATTTTAGCGGAACGCCCCCACTCGATCCCATCCCGAACTCGACCGTGAAACGTTCCAGCGCCGATGGTACTACACTGTGGGAGAGTAGGTCGTCGCCAGGCATACCAAGGATGTTTTAAATCCCCTTCACAAACAAAATAACAAGCCCCATCGCAAGATGGGGCTTTTTTTGTTCAGACTATACGACCATTCTTGCGCCAACATTTCTCACCGGTTGTTACAGTCCCGCGACCCATTTCATCACCCTTGCCCTTTCGCTGAAGTGCGTGCGCAACTACGTGAGTCCGGCCACAAAGGGACACGACGATGGAAAAGAAGCATCAGTTCAACCTCACTTATATTCTCATCGCCCTCGGCCTTCTGCTCCTGTTTCAATCGTTTTGGGTATCCTCCCAGCAAGTGGAGACGATCCCCTATAGCCGGTTTCAAGATCTCCTGAAGGATAAGCAAATCGAAAAAGTTGTGGTTGGTCCTTCGCACATCCAGGGCGAGTTCAAAACGCCGCAAAAGGGCAAGAAATATTTCACCACGACGCGCGTCGATCCGGTTGTCGCTGGCGAGTTGCAAAAATACGGCGTCAATTACACCGGTAGCACCGGCCAGAATATCTTCCTCGACATCCTGTCCTGGGTGTTGCCGGTTCTCGTCTTCTTCGGAATCTGGGCCTTCTTCTTCCGGCGCATGGCGGAAAGGCAAGGACTTGGCGGCCTGATGAGCGTGGGGCGTTCCCGTGCCAAAATCTATGTGGAGACAAAAACTGGCGTCACCTTCGAGGACGTCGCCGGCGCCGACGAGGCGAAGGGTGAGCTGAAGGAGGTCGTCGATTTCCTCAAGAACCCGCAGCAGTATGGCAGGCTGGGCGCGCGCGTGCCGAAGGGCATTCTCCTGGTTGGGCCACCTGGCACCGGCAAGACGCTTCTCGCCCGCGCTGTCGCAGGCGAAGCGGGCGTGGCGTTCTTCTCGATCTCAGGTTCCGAATTCGTGGAGATGTTCGTCGGCGTCGGCGCGGCGCGCGTCCGCGATCTTTTCGAGCAAGCACGCAAGATGAAGCCTTGCATCATCTTCATCGACGAACTCGACAGCCTCGGCCGCTCGCGCACCGCAGGCCTCATGGGCGGCAGCGATGAGAAGGAGCAAACGCTCAACCAGCTGCTCGCGGAACTGGATGGCTTCGATCCGCGCGAGGGCATTGTGCTTCTCGCGGCGACGAACCGTCCGGAAATTTTGGACCCTGCCTTGACCCGCGCAGGCCGCTTCGACCGGCAAATCGCACTCGACAGGCCCGACAGGCAGGCCCGCATCGCCATCATCAAAGTTCATATCAAGCGCATCATAGCCGCGCCCGGCATCGATCTCGACCGGATCGCCGCGATCACGCCTGGCTTCTCAGGCGCGGACCTTGCAAACCTCGTCAACGAGGCCGCGCTCGCGGCCACCCGCCGCGGCGGCGAGACGGTGACGATGGACGATTTTACCAGCGCCGTGGAGCGGCTCGTGGCGGGGATCGAAAAGCGCTCCCGGATTTTGACGCCTAAGGAGCGCAGGGTGGTTGCTTTTCACGAAATGGGCCACGCGCTCGTCGCCTCCGCATTGCCGGGCGTTGATTCCGTGCACAAGGTCTCCATCATTCCACGCGGCATAGGCGCTTTGGGCTATACGATGCAGCGCCCGACCGAGGATCGCTTCATCATCGAGCGCGGCGAGCTGATCAACCGGATCGCCGTTCTGATGGGGGGCCGCGCGGCGGAAGAGATCGTTTTCAACGAGATCTCAACCGGGGCCACCGACGACCTCGACCGCGCCACCGAAATCGCGCGGCAAATGGTAACGCGCTTCGGGATGGCAGAAGCGCTAGGCCAGCGTGTGTACGATCCGCAGCGGCAAGCATTCCTGGGAGAGGCGCTGGTTGGCATGCGCCCCAAGGATTACTCTGATGTAACCAATCGCGAAATCGACGTGGCGGTGCGGAAGCTCGTCGATGAAGCTTATGAAAAGGCGAAAGCAACGCTTACGGCCCGCCGGAGGGACCTCGATCAGGGAACCGCGCCCTTGCTGGAAAAGGAAACGGTCACGCCTGAAGATTTCCCGCCATTGGCAGGGGAGAAACCCTCCGAAGAGCTTCTCGCCGCGGCCCGATAGAAACGCGGCAGCCCGTCATCGCGAGGCGGCTTTAGCTGCCGTGGCGATCCATAGCGGTATCAGAGACTTTGCCCTGGATTGCTTCGCTTCGCTCGCAATGACGGTGACTTTACTTTACTGCAGCCGGATTGGCATCAGGCGTTGTTGCCAGGCCGCACCGCAGTCTTCCATGCCAAGGTGACGAAGGCTAAAAAAGTGCAAACTGCGGCGGCGGCGTGTCCCCATTCCCATTGGAAGCGCCAGTCTCTCCAATCTTGCGGTATCGCAGTCCAATTTTGCGTGGCCTGATTCGCCGGAAAGACGAAGGCGAAGAAGATTGCGAGCGAAAATGCGATCATGATCGCCGCGAACAGGGACAGTATCCGGTCACGGCCTTTCGAGATCGCGGCCAAGGCCGCGCAGGAAATGAGGGCAGCGATGATGACGGCTCCAAACCATGCCCAACCGCGATAAATCCCCTGAACAACGAAATAATCTTCCCGGCCAAGCGCCATCTTGGCGCTTCTTTCGAAAACGTGAGCGCCTCCTGGAATGAGCGCGATCGCGGTGAGAACAAGCGCGGCGAAGGAAATGACCTGAGCGAGGTACGATCTCATGACGGCTCCCCTTTTATTCCTGGCACGCCGGACCGGCCAGGACTCAAATTAGTTTTTACTTTGCAACACCGCGCTTGCAAGCTCCGCGGCTTCGGCGCCAGCAGCCATCGCGCCGGAAAATCCCCCACTGCCGCCGAAAGCCGATGCGAGATAAAGCCTCTTGAGGGGAGTCTTGGGCGAACGCGGCATTCCGGCCCAAATCGGAGCCTTTGGCGGGACCGGATCGAACCCGTAAACCGCGCCGCCGGGCGTCCCGAGATAACGTTCCATCGAGGCTGCGCTGACGAAGACCTTTTCGGTAACGGCGCCGCCAAATCCTGGATAATGCCGCTCAAGCTCGGCCAGAATCGCATCGAGCCAGGCATTCCGGCGAGCGGCCTCATCGCCTTTTGACAATCCGCGCCAGTTCGAAATCTCATCGGCACCCACAACGGACACGAGGATCGGGCCGCCATCGTCAATTCCGGCTTCGATGGCGCCATAGTTGGCGATCGTCAATGGCGGCATTCTGCCAGCGGGATTGGTACCAAGAAGCGCGGCGGCATGCCGGTAATCGCCAAGGGCATTCATCCAGGAGGGCAGGAGGATGGTTGAATAAGCCGTGAGGCCAAATTGCGCGGGATTGGTCTTGAGCCCAAAGTGGGCCGAGAAAAGCGAGGTGGAGGGCGCAAGACCGCGAAAGGCAGCGGCAAAGCGGCGGCCCGCTCCTTCCGGGAGCATGCCGGCAATCGCGTCCGGAGCGCAATTCGCGAGCAAAACGCCCGCCTCGATGCGCTGCGAAGGCCGGTCGCCACGGGCCGCCGCTTGCACTGCGATCGCTGCGCCCGCTCCGTTCACCTCGATGGAGGTTGCTGCCGTACCAAGAAGCACGGTTCCGCCAGCTTTCTTGATCACCCCGCCAAGCTTAACGCTCAACTGGCGCGACCCGCCCCGCACATAAACTCCGCCATTTCCAATATATCCGCCCTGCGCAACGGCGTAGAACAGCCACCAGAGCCGTTTGGGATCGGTTGAATAGTAAGGAAGATTGGCGGCCAGCCCGAACTTCACGGCTTCGTTTTCGCCGAACTCCGCGGAGAAAACGTCATCGAGTGAGGCGCGCCAGCCCGATACGATCGGATAGAGGCGAGGAAGCGCTGCGAGGAACCTTCCAAGCGAATGGCTTTCACGTGCAGCGTTCAGGCGTGCGGCGATATCGCAGATGCGCTCCATTTTTCCAAGAACGCGCTCAACCGGTCTCTTAAATCGGGGGAAACGCTTCGTGAGCACCTCCCGGGCCTGCTCGAATCCGTGCGGGAGCGAGAGAGGCTCGCCTATAGGGCCGCCCTGGACTGTGTAGAGGCCGCCTACCGGCAGCCAGGTCAGCTTATCGAGTAGATCGAGCCGTTTCAGGATGCCGTGCTTCACTTCGCGCGGATTGCGAGGGTCCGCAGTCTCGTGAAGCGCCGCTTCAATGGTAAGGGTGCCTACCCGGTAGCAGGAAGCCGCACCGCCAAGGCTGGTATTGCGCTCAAGGAGGCAAACGCTGTAACCGGCCTTCGCGAGAAGAGCACCCGCAGTCAGGCCGCCAAGCCCCGAACCAATAATCACCGCATCGAACCGGGAGGAAGTGCTCATTTCATTCGAGCTTATGGCGGCGGCTCCTTGGGCTGCCGCGTGCCCGGCCACAGCCATATCAGCACCAGAAACAGAACGGAGAGGGCGAGCCCCAAGATATGCCACCAGGCAAGGCCCGACTCTGCCGATTGCCACCACGAGACCGCTACTCCGGCGGCAATCAACACCGCCAGAATCAGCCACGTGTTCTGTAAATTTCCGCGCATTTTACCCATTCCCGGCGTGCGCCAAATTTTCGCGACGATGACTTAATTCTTGTGCGGCAAATATGTTCAATCGATTTCCGGCTGACGGCAAAGGCACACCCGATTGCGAGAACGCTTTGAATTGACGTTCCGCAGTGTCTTCCAGTTTGAAGTTCTCGATCACTTCGTTGAACGCGCGATAGAAGTTCAACTCGGCTGCGAGATGCAAAAACACGCCGCCAAGCCCGACCGCGGCGCGGTCCATGAACACGAACTCCCGCGGTACCTTCACCGGGCCTTTCTTCTTCAACCCTTGATGAACGCGGAACACCTCGCGCCGGCCGTATTCATTCGGCGCTATGCCTTCGGCAATAGGCCGGACGCGATCCTCCAGAAGCGGCCCATAGATGAAACCAGCCCAAATATTCAGAATGTCGATCAAATCGTTTGAAAGGCCGCGAAAGCCCCAGGTCTCGTAAGCGTGCACAATCAGATCGCGGTTCTTCGTGCGCAGCCCATGATAGAGATCGATCACGCCGCCGACGAATTTCGGCTCAAAGGTGCGGATGCAGCCGTAATCGAGGAGGTTGATGCCGGCAGCGCGGCCGTCTTCCTCAAAAATCGTATAATTGCCGAGATGGGGATCGCCATGGATTACGGCGTAATGGCTGAAGGGGTACCACCAAGCCCGGAAAAGTGCGCGGGCGATGGTGTTGCGCTCTTCAAGGGGCCGGGTCTTATAGTTGAGAAGCTTCCGGCCGTCGAGCCAGCTCATGGTCAAAAGGCGTTTCGTCGATAGCCCCGGCAGGACTTCGGGCACCTGGATCGCGCGGTCGCCCAGGAAGATCAGGCCATAGAGCGCCATGTGCCGCGCTTCGAGGCCGTAATCGAGCTCCTCGCGGAGGCGCGCGGCGATCTCGTTCACGATCTCCGAGGTATCGAGAGCGGTATCCAGCCGCTTGTAAATGCTCATGACGACGCGGAGCTGATTGACATCCGCCTCCACTGCGGATTGCATCTCAGGATATTGCAGTTTTACCGCGAGCGTGCGCCCGTCCAGGCTTTCTGCCTTGTGCACCTGACCGAGCGAAGCGGCGGCGGCGGCTTGTTCGCCAAAGCTCTCGAACTTCGACCTCCAATCCGGCCCGAGTTCGGCGGCCATGCGCCGGCGCACGAAGGGCCAGCCCATGGCGGGAGCATGATTCTGGAGTTGCGCAAGCTCGTCCGCATATTCCGGCGGGATCGCATCCGGGATCGTCGAGATGAGCTGCGCCACTTTCATAAGAGGCCCCTTGAGGCCGCCTAACGCTGCCGCGAGCTGCGCCGCGTTCTTGTGCTGGTCCTTGGTGCCCAGGAGATAATTGGCGCCGATCCTTGCCGCGACAGCGCCAGCGCTGGTGCCGACGCGCGCATAGCGCTGAATCCGCTGCGAAAAGCGGTTGCTCTCGCGGTCCTGCTCAGCTCCTGAGGATTCGAACTCATCCTGGCGGTCAGAACTGTCTTCCAAGATAGCCTCTCCGCTTAACAGGCCGATAAAAAAGCATGTGGCCCATGGCCGGCAGGCTCACCATGAG